>REDE01000020.1 GCA_007693635.1 Flavobacteriales bacterium
CGAGAACAATTTTGGGGTTTCTGATAAATGGTGCCATGGCAATGGCCTGAGCGAGCATGACCATGGTTAAGGATTTCCCACTTCCCTGTGTGTGCCAGATTACGCCGCCTTTGCGTTTGCCGCCTTCGGTGGACTGTATTTGACGAAGTGTTTTTTTAACGGCAAAAAACTGTTGGTACCGGGCTACTTTCTTGGTGCCGTCGTCGTACAGCGTAAAATTGTAAATGAGATCCATCAAGCGCTCCGGGCGACAGAGACTATAGAGGTAGCGGTCTTGCTCGGTGACTTCCACCGGTTCATTCCCCAACTCAGTAAAATAGCGTTCGACATATGCAAAGCGTTCGGAAAACATGCGTTGGTCGCTGCTTTTCACAGAAGTGTTTTTCAATACTGCCAATTTGGTTTCGTAGGTTTCGGTCGGATTGAGGGCCGACTTTTCCTGTTCCCGCCATTGTGCCCAAAATTTTTCGGGCGTGCCGTTGGTGGCATACGCAGCTGCGTTGGTTGCCTTACTGAGCAGCAGTTGGGCATAAACGTACAAGTTGCGAATGCCGCCTTCCTGTTGGTTTCGCAAGTGCTGACTGATGGCCTGGCGAATGGCGTTTTTGGAGTCGGGGCGTTTGCATTCGATGATGCACAAGGGGATGCCGTTCACAAACAATACAATGTCCGGACGGTAGTGTTCCTTTCCCGAGCTGCGGACCACGCTGAATTCCTCGGTTACGTGAAAGACGTTGTTTTCAAGATGATGCCAATCGATGTATTGCAGGGTGATGCTTTTTTTATCACCGTCGAAGTTTTGTTCAAAGGTTTTACCCAGCGTGATCAGGTTGTAGAGGTGCTGCGAGGCGTTGATATAGCCCTCCTGCATGGGCAGTTCTTTCAGTGCGCGAATGCCATTTTCGATATTGGCGTTGCTGATGTACGTTGTTCTGGTAGAGCTGATTTGTTTTTCCGCGTTGATGTGTTTGAGTTGTTTGCGCAGTACATCTTCCAGCAGAACGTTGGTCGTTTTTCCACCCCGAAGCGTATCCACTTCCGCAGGACTGAGATATGTATAACCGAGTGTTTGCAGCAATTGCAAGGCAGGAATCTGGCTGATGTGGTCTTCTTTAAAGCTGGGGGTGTTCATTGCACTTGGTTTAAATCGTTGAAAGATTTATTTTTTGTAGAATCTCTACTGAATGTAATTTTTGTATTCGAAGTTGCTGACATGTAAAGAAAATGGCTGTTTTCTTTACATATTCGAGAAACGTGTAAAGAAAATGGCTGTTTTCTTTACATGTTGATTGACATCCTGAATTGTATAAGACCTGCGGAGTCCTCAAACTCGATGCAAAAATAAATTTTTCATCACTCATACAACATGCATTTATCGTTTTTAAATAATTGATGCTCATTCCTTTGTAAGTACCCCAATTGATTGGTTAGTAGTTTGGTGTTTCCAATGGAAAATGACGGCATGTTCACGTGGTGATGACCATAAACCCAGTGAGAAATGTTCGAACCTTCTATCAAATCAAATAACTCGACGGCGAAGGCTTCGTTTAAAATATCGCCACGGTACTGCTCAGGATAGTTCATAAAGGTGGGGCAGTGATGGGTAAATACAGCAGTTGAATGAATACTGTCCGCTTCCTTTTTTAAGAACGACAGACAGTCTTTATGAAGCTCATTGTAGTGCTCAGCCGAAAAGCGATTACCATTGTGCTTAATGAGATGAAAGTCATTTAAGCTTCGTTCAATATGCCACTGATGGCCAGGGCTTATGTTTGTCCAGAGCGTAGAAAACACCAATTTCACATTCTCATGCATGGCCGTTGTGTTATTGACTAAGAATACATTGCTGCGAATGGCTTCATGCAGTGTGCCGCTTTTTTCGGCGATATCAAAACGGTAGTACTCGTGATTTCCTGGTACCCAGTAGGTGGACTTAAAATGATCTGATACATAGTTGAAAAAATCTTTGTGTTTCTCCATGGCTAAAAATGGCACGATGTCTCCGGCCAATACCAAAACATCCCCAACCGACTGCAAGGGGTTCTTTTTGATGAATTCCGCGTTGGCTGGGAATTCGAGGTGTAGGTCGGAAGCGTACTGAATTTTGGGACTTAACTTCATTGTTTGAAAAAATTGGCTAACATCACTTTAGGCAACATTTTTTATATTTTTTGCCACTGCCACAAGGACACAAATCGTTTCTACCTATTTTTGGCTCGCTCCTTATAATCGTTTGGGGTTCTGTCCAAATTGATGTAGGGGCGCTTTGTTTGGAATTCGACAACTTTAATTCCTTTTTAATCCGATATGGCGTTTCGAAATCAGATAAATACCGATTTATTATATCAGATGATTCGTGATAATTTGTGCCAAAAGTCGAATTAAAGTAAAGCTTTCCAGATGGGGCATCAATATAGTTGTTCGTTCTTGGCCAATTAAACACAAACGACATTTGCCAAAGATCGCTACTTGCAAAGCGAATCATTTCGTGCTTGCAATAGATGATATTCTCCGTCATCTTTTCGTAATGCTCTGCAGATAACAATCGCTGCTGGTGTAAAAACGCAAAGACAAAATCGAGTCCCCATACCTTACCGAACACTTCCAGTTTATTTGAGGCTAAAAAATAATCTAATTTATTTGCGATATAGTCATCAAGCGTTTTGGCATCTAAATAAAACCAATTTTCGTCTCCTTTTTGCTTGCCAAAAATTTTCGTAGTGGCAATAAAATTCCAAAGCCACTCTGATAAAACAAAAGGCAATTGGTAAGTATGCAGCATGTGTTTTAAAAAGTGAATATTTAAAATCAGCATGTGGTCATGCATGCTTTTTTGAATACTATCCATAATGTCCGCTAAAGACAAATCACCCTTTAAAGAAGAAAGCACCATGTTAAAATTGGACTTATTGTCTTCAAAACCCATGGACAACATTTGACGAAACAGCTCATTTTCATCTGTAGGTTTTCCGTTTAAATGCGCCTCATAAAATGTTTGAAGTTCACTTACATAAATGGTGTTTATAAATGGATATTCGGCATAACCAATAAGTTGATCCGATTCACTGATTGGCTTCCAAACGGCTTGTGAAAACTGCACAGCCAAGTCGTAATATCCGTTATAAATAAGTTGGAATAGCAATGGAGTGGTCAGTGTGTCAATTCCCGGAACAGGGTTTTGCTGTATAAAGGCTATTCTTTCCTGCAAGCGTTCGGTATCTTGTTTATAGATAAAATAGTTGCAAATATCCCGTTCGATAAACTCATGTCGTTCAATGTAGTCGTTCAAATCTTTTCGCTTATACCACTCTACGAAAGAAAGCACCTCGTCTATTTTACCGCTCAGAATCAATTGCTCTTTATAATCCTCAAACACTTCGAGCCAGTCAATTTCCAAGTTGGGAAAATGCTGCATAAGCCATGAAAAGAATGGGTATTGTTCATCCTTTTCAAGTTGATTGTACAGATAATCTAGTACCTCTTCGGGGCTTTTTTCGTGCCAGTTAATTGTTAAATATGCTTTCAAGATTTAGGGCGTTTTTTTTCGGTTAATAATAGCTTTGAATGATACAATATCCCCTGCTGAATCTACAACACCTCCTCGCGGCTGTAGTGGGTTCTGCTTGATAAATTCAGTATTGGCAGGGAATTTAAGGAAGGGATTTCGATTGTGTGTTTCGTTTTCATTTACAATGGGTTTTTATTGATATTACCATTAAATTTATCATTATTCCAATTTTTAGGATTATCAACGATGTATTTTGAAATTCGTTGATAGGATGAATGGTTGCGAACGATGTTTTCCCAATAATTGCGTTGCCACAGTTTTTTGTTAAACGGTGGCCATGCCAGATTTTTAACCCCACGAATGTATTCAACCGTGGTGATGGATTGAAATGCCCCAACAATATCACCAACGGTTACCGTAGGGGCACCCCTTGTGGGTGCCCCAACATTATCCGTAGGTGCATTTTGTTCGGATTCCCGATTTTCATTTGCCGTTTCGGATTCCCTAATATTTGGTTTTAGGGTGGTTTGGATGGGGTTTTGGGTGTTCAAATTTTGGGGATCCGTATTTTGGGGGTGGACATTTTGGGCATCCATATTTTGGATATCCATATTTTGGGGGCGCAAATTTTGGGCACCCACGAG
>REDE01000018.1 GCA_007693635.1 Flavobacteriales bacterium
AGTATGCATGGAATGAACAACAGAGGGAAATGATTGCTCGCGAACTAGGTGGAGAAAGCGAATCTGGTGTAGGTGTGCAGCGATACAAAGGTCTCGGTGAAATGAATGCAGAACAGCTATGGGATACCACAATGAATCCTTCAAACCGCACGTTGCGCAGAGTCACCATCGACAGTGCAGCGGAAGCTGATCGCGTTTTCTCCATGCTTATGGGCGACGATGTACCCCCTCGTCGTGAGTTTATTGAGAAAAATGCAAAGTACGCGAAAATTGATGCGTAACTTCTGTTGAGCAACTTACTTCATTTTGTATAGCCCATGACCCAAAAAGTTGTGGGCTATATTTTTTCCATCATCAAGGCCAGCTCCAGCGCCTTGCTTTCCCTTACCCTAATCACAACCAAAACATCTTCGGATAATTCTTGATGGGTAACCTCCGCATCGTATTGGGGGAGTAACTGCATTAGTCGATTGTATGCTGGGTAATTAAGCCTATATTTTTGCACAACAGAAGGGTAAATGGAAACCGTTTTTGCGGCGTCTAAGGCAATGGCAGCGGCTGTTTCGTAAGCGCGAATAAGCCCCGATACCCCCAGTTTTGTTCCTCCAAAATACCGAACTACGACCACCGCTGTGTGAAAGAGTTCGCGCGATTGAATTTGTCGGAGGATAGGCGTACCTGCACTGTGCCTAGGTTCTCCATCATCATTGGCGCGCCAATCGTTCGCACTAAGCCGGTAGGCATAACAGAAATGACGCGCTTTAGGATGACTCGACCTTAGGGCAGAAAGAAAAACATCCAAATACTCTATACTTTCCATGGGAACAGCAAACCCAAGAAACTTTGAGCCTTTCTCGCGAAAATCTCCTTCACCAATTGTGGTTATAATCTGGTAAAGGTCGTTGTTCATGTATTACTATTTTCATTTTTCACGTAAGGAGTGAAAGAATTTAGCTTTCAACGATATCGACGTGTAAACCTAAAAATCTTCAAAGAGAATGGCAATATCTTCAATAAGTTGACTCATCTCCTCGGCATCAGTACCGTCGTAAAACCCTCTAATTCTGCCATTAGGATCAATAAGCGCGATATTTTCCGTATGGATAAAATCGTGGCCATCAATAGCCGGATAATCGTTATCCGGATCCGGAGCTACAAAATATGATCTTCGGGCTAAGCGATAGATTTCGTCTTTTTCTCCGGTGAGCAAACGCCAATTAACCGCATCTATATCATGATCAACTGCATATTGAGCAAGAGTAGCCACATCGTCCACCTCGGGCATCACTGTATGCGAAAGAATCATTAATCTGGTATCGCCGGAAAATGCCTGTTGAACCTTCTGTAATTCTTGGTTCATGATTCTACAAATGCTTGGACATGTAGTAAAGAAAAACTCTACAACACGGACTTTTCCGCTAACAATATTAGAATCAACCCGTTGACCCAAATGATCAATAAGAGAAAAATCGGTTACTCGATGTCCTCTTCCTATTCGCTGTAAATCTTGGTCAACCAAAACAGAGTTTATCTGTGAAGGATTAATAATTGGCAGCACACGTTTGGGTTCTGATTCTTTTAAAGCAAAGAAAAAAAGTGCCACCAATATTGCGAAGGTGGCACCAAAAACCAAAAGGTTAAGTTTTTTCACTTTAAACATAAGTTGGCAGTATTGCTATTCCTCCACTATAACCCATGCGTCATCTTCGATAAGTAGCTGAGCCTGTTTATACTTCATTTGTTTGCGTTCGCCTGTGGTAAGGTTCTGAACATTAACTAAATCGTTTCTTCCGTATTTTTTCTCCTTCACAATAGGCTTTTGCGGTGGTGGTGCGGTAGTTTGGTTGCTTTCAGCTCCTCCTCCAAATTCGCCGCTGCGCGAGGTTTGTAAATTTCGCTGTGGGGTTCGTTCTCTTTTCCCTTCTTGAACAGCACTCGCATCACGAGTAGGTAAATGTGCCTTAAACAAAAATGAAATCATTTCACGATTCACCTTATCGATCATTTGCTTGAAAAGTTCAAAGGACTCAAACTTATAAATCAAAAGCGGATCTTTTTGTTCATAAACTGCACCTCGAACACTTTGGCGCAAATCGTCCATATCACGAAGGTGATTCTTCCAAGAGTCATCAATCAGCGCCAGAGTGAGCGCCTTTTCAAAATCGAGGATAAGCTGACGACCTTGGCTTTTAACCGCTTGCTCAAGATTGGTGACAATTTGCATCGATTTACGTCCATCAGTAATTGGAACTGCGATGGTTTTAAATGTAGCTTTTTGCTTGTCATACACATCTTTGATTACGGGAAAAGCTATATCCGTGATACGCTTATTCTTCTCCTTGTAGTAAGCGAAAGCCTTATCGTATAAGGAGGTAATCAGTTCTTGTGCATTGATTTTCTTGAAGGTTTCTTCATCCACCGGACTTTCGATAGAAAAAACCGAGGCCAACTCCAATTGGAAGCTATCAAAATCGCGAATGTCGATATACTGGTTTACGATAGATTCGGCCGTATCATAAATAGCATTCATAATATCAACCGCCAGCCGCTCACCATAGAGAGCAGCACGACGTCTTTTGTAGATCACCTCGCGTTGCGCGTTCATTACGTCGTCGTATTCCAAAAGGTGCTTACGCATTCCGAAGTTATTCTCTTCTACTTTCCTTTGCGCGCGCTCGATAGATTTAGACACCATACTGTGCTGAATCACTTCCCCCTCTTTATGCCCTAGGCGATCCATGATTTTCGCAATACGCTCTGAACCAAATAGGCGCATCAATTCGTCTTCCAAAGAAACAAAAAACTGTGAGCTACCGGGATCCCCTTGCCGTCCTGCACGACCGCGCAACTGTCTATCTACACGGCGACTATCGTGTCTTTCCGTACCGATAATAGCCAATCCTCCGGCGGCTTTTGCTTCAGGACTCAACTTGATATCGGTACCCCTACCTGCCATATTGGTGGCAATGTTAACGTTACCGGGTTTTCCGGCTTCAGAGACAATCTCGGCTTCCTTTTGGTGCAATTTTGCGTTGAGAACGTTGTGTTTGATTTTACGCAATTTCAAGGATCGGCTCAAGAGCTCAGAAATTTCCACGGAGGTAGTACCCACCAGTACTGGTCTATCCGCAGAAGTAAGAGATTCAATCTCTTCGATAACGGCATTAAACTTTTCTCTGCGCGTTTTATAAACCAAATCGTCTTTATCGTCGCGAGCAATAGGGCGATTAGTAGGAATAGCCACCACGTCGAGTTTATAGATGTCCCAAAATTCACCAGCTTCGGTTTCCGCTGTACCGGTCATACCCGCCAGCTTGTGATACATTCGGAAGTAGTTCTGCAAAGTAATGGTAGCGTATGTTTGTGTTGCCGCCTCAATCTTTACATTTTCCTTTGCCTCCAGCGCCTGATGTAATCCGTCGGAATAGCGACGACCTTCCATGATACGTCCGGTTTGTTCATCCACGATCTTCACCTTATTCTCCATCACCACGTATTCTACATCTTTTTCGAAGAGTGCGTACGCTTTAATAAGTTGGTTCATGGAGTGAATGCGTTCACTCTTAACGGTAAAGTTATGGAGAATTTCGTCTTTTCGGCGAATTTTATCCTCCTTAGTAAGCCCTTCTTGTTCGAGCTCGGAAAGGGCTGCCGTAATGTCAAGCATTAAGAAGAAATCGCGCTCTGTATCACCAGAAATCAAATCAATACCCTTATCGGTAAGGTCGATTTGGTTGTTTTTCTCGTCGATTACGAAATACAGTTCATCATCGATGATATGCATATTCTTCGACTGCTCTTGCATGTAGAAATTCTCCGTTTTCTGCAACACGGTACGAATTCCGTCTTGACTGAGAAACTTAATTAAGGCTTTTGATTTCGGTAAACCGCGATGGGCGCGTAGAAGTTGCTTACCTCCTTCCGTGGTATCTCCGCCAGCGATAAGTTTTTTTGCATCGTTAAGAGCTTGTTGCACCAATTGCTTTTGGGCGGTTACCAATTTTGCTACGTGAGGTTTCAGTTCATTGAATTCGTGCAAATCGCCTTTTGGTGTAGGTCCGGAGATGATAAGCGGAGTACGAGCGTCATCGATAAGAACGGAGTCAACCTCATCCACAATAGCGAAGTGGTGTTTGCGCTGCACGAGTTCTT
>REDE01000146.1 GCA_007693635.1 Flavobacteriales bacterium
TTATCTACAGCGCGATGGACTGCTGGTCGTCGAGGTCGGCAACGCCCAGTACGCGTTGTGTGAAGCGTTCCCGGACGTTCCGTTTACTTGGCTGGAATTCGAGCGGGGTGGACAGGGGGTGTTTTTGTTGAATGCCGGCCAATTGCGTAAACTTTAACAGCAGTGATACGCTATACTTTAACGATAATAGTTCTTTATCAGCCTTTCGATCAACGGTGGGGGAAAGGCTAAATGATCTGTTGCCGATCAGCCTACTGTTCCCCGATGGGACTAGGAGGACAAATGAATCCCCGGTTAGATGCTGAACCTAGCTTCATTGACTTATTTAACAAATATTTTGAAGTGGTTCCAGCGGATTCACCAAAAAAAAAGTTAGAGTGTTATCGTTTGCGTTATCAGGTCTATTGCAAGGAAGGAGTTATTCGGGGATTTTACCCAGAGAATTACCCAAACGGGCTGGAGTACGATCAGTATGACGAGCGTTCCGTGCATAGCCTGCTGATGCATAAACCCACAAAGTCTGTTGCCGGCACAGTGAGGGTAGTATTGCCCGATCAAAATAAACCAGAGGCGCAATTTCCACTCGAAAAGTTCGGTAGTCATTCCTTTTACGCGGATGTCATACCTCTTGAAAGCCTCCCCCGTTTGAGGCTCGGCGAGGTTTCTCGACTGATTCTTGCGTCAAAATTTCGCGGGCGGCAGGACGAGAATCAATTTCCGTATGGTATGGCGGAAAACTCTGAATATCCGTTTCCACCAGACCGCCGACGTAAAAGCAGTTCACTTAAAACCGGCTCTGATGATCAAAGAAGAGCCCAGCAACGAACCTTTCCCCATGCTATTCTAGGTTTACTGGTGGCAGTCGTACAAATCAGTGTTCAGTATAATCTAAACTACTTGTATGTTGGGATTGAACCCGTATGTGCAAGACTTCTTAGGACATTTGGAATTCATTTTACTCCAATTAGCCCGATAATTGACTATTACGGTCCATGTAGAGGTTATCTGGGATCGATTCCAGACATTAGCAAAAATATTTACTTGACCAACCCACAAGTATGGAATTTACTTTTTAAAAATAGTGCGCTTTATCCACGTCCAACATAACTTTACTCACCTTAACGCATATCTTTCCGGTTTTGAGAGGATTAGTGAGTGAAGGTTAAACTGACGCTGGGAAATGTTTGGACAATAACCATGCGTCATTTTTGTTGCTTTCTAGGCATGCTGATTATTTGCATCATGAGTGGAATATCTTCCGCAGATAATTTGCCCGTTGTGGTTGTCAATCCCACGGTTGATCCTAAATCTTTTCTTTCGCGAAGCGCTTTCAGCGCGATATTTGGAATGCGCCTCAGGAAATGGGAGGATGGTTCGCAGATCAAAGTCTTTGTACTAGCTGATGACAGTCCTTTACACGTTAACTTCAGCAAAAATATTCTTCGGGTTTTTCCCTATCAATTGCGTTTAGCTTGGGATCGATTAGTTTTTTCCGGTACGGGAGAGGAACCTACCAAGCTAAAATCAGAGCAACAAATGCGAGAAATGGTTGGTTCCACACCTGGCGCTATTGGTTATTTGAGTAGGTCCATGATCGATGAAACGGTTAAAGCGATTAATTTTTAATAATCGAAAATTGAATATATTTTTTCCACTACACTTTGGGAAAAAGCTATATTTTATGGACATTTTTGGAAAAAGATTATTCGGTAACAAAATGCTTTTACAGTTCATTCATAGTCAGCATCGCCTAGCGAATTTTTTTAAAGCTTTAATCATACCCCATTGGATGATTGTTGGATTTCTATATATCATCCTGGGTTGGTATGTTACTGAACGCGCACAGGCTTTCGATCTTACTGAAGATATTCAATTGCATGGATTTATAACTCAAGGCTACTTCCTGACGTCGGACAATAGAATTTTTGGAAAAAGCGATGAAGGCGGCAGTTTTGATTACACTGAAGCTGGCATCACTGGCTCATGGACTCCTCATTCTGATTTCCGTTTTGCGGCTCAAGTATTATTTCGACGGGCCGGAATAGGGAACAACAATGATTTTGAACTCGATTTCGGCTTGCTCGACTACACCATCCTCTCAACGGTTGATTACCGCCTTGGCGTACGCCTTGGGCGCGTAAAAACACCTTTTGGTTTTTATAATGAAACTCGTGATGTATTATTCACCAGGCCAACCATTTTGTTGCCCCAATCCATTTACGCCGATGCCCAACGTGACTTGGCTATGTCTTCAGACAGTGGTTTCATCTATGGTGAATATCGAAATGACTGGGGAAATCTGTCTCTTGAACTTGGCGCAGGGATACCAAGAGGGGACAGTGTGGATGTTGAACTCGGAATATTGGGAGATGATTTTCCGGGGGAAACGTATTCCGAACTCTCTTATGTCGGGAGGTTAGGCTATGAGACCCAAGGCGGAAAATTTCGTATGGCTATTACTTCGGCACGGGTAGATACTCGTTATGATCCGAAGCTTCTTCCCCCTGATGACTTGCTGGGTGGCAAGGATATATTTATCCCAGTAATTTTTTCGGGGCAGTATAATCGGGAAAAACTAAGCCTTACTGCTGAATATGCCTTTCGTTCGGTTGAAGCTACCGGGTTCGGAAGTGGATTTGATAGAAAAATGATTGGAGAGAGTTATTATCTACAAGCGGAGTATCGATTTAGACAGAATTGGCAGTTTGTTTTACGTTACGATGTAATGTATAATGATCGTAACGATAAAAATGGTAGAAAAAATGAGGCAAAATATGGATCCCCTGCTCATACTTGGTTCGCCAAGGATTGGACTATCGGACTTCGCCATTATATTAACCCTTCTTTTTTGATTGCCGCTGAATATCATTCGATCAATGGCACAGCTTGGATAGTGCCAATTCAGGATAATCCTGACCCTTTCGATTTGAAGAGAAGATGGAATTTATTCGCTCTTGCAGTGAGCTATCGCTTTTAGCCATAAAGCTTCTAGGCGCAGACGCTGTTTAATTAACGCAGAACTGATGATTTTAATTCCTAACTACCCGAGAGGCTTACGTCCTACGACAATCATTTGTAATATTGCGGAAAAAAATTTACCTTCCGCATTAGAGCGTTCAAGTTCCGCATGCATTTTTTCCAACTCAATTGGTGAGACAATACCAGCTTCCAAAGCGAATTTCTCAGTCTCATCAAACCAGGTAATTTGCCGACTAATCTGGTAGTCCAATATGAAGCTTGGGGCCAATTCAACATATATATCCTCCAGCATGGACTGCTGAAAGATACCATAAAGTTGTCTTCCTATATAACCATTCTTGGTCGCTTTTTCAACATGAAATTTTTTTAATTTTTGCTCTATATCAATCAAGCTTGTATCGAATGACATTGTACTCCAGTCCGTATCGAATACCAGAGCCCAGCCACCGGGTTTAGTCACTCTTATCATTTCCTGAAGAAGTTGGTGTGGGTTGGTGCTATGCTGAAAAACTCGCTCGCTACGAACAGAATCGAAATGGTCTGAGCTCAATGAAAGACAGTGACCATCACCCAGATAATGGGAAACCCATTTATTTACTCCAGCGTCGAGGGTTTTTTGGTTCGCATGCATGATTTGCTCTTTATCAATATCCACCCCAACGACCTGTCCGGTTTCACCAACAATTGAAGCTAGGGAAATTGTATCTGTTGCTGGACCACAACCTACATCGAGCACTTTATTGCCAGGTTGTATCCGCATCAGCTCATAAGTGCGTTTTTTGTACTTCGAAACGATGTTGGCGATTGATAAAAGATAGTCAGATGGTGAGTAATTGTTTGCAGACGCCATGTCGAGTCTCCTCATGTATTAAATAATGATGCAAGTTGACCAGTCTTAAAAAGGGTGGGTTAGGATGAATAAAGTCGATAAAGCCTTGCTTTCACGAGAATCTTCTCAATTAATCGCTTTTTGTCTTGATGATAGTATTTCGGTAAGCTGCTCCACAACCTAAGCCTCTTAATTCTAAGTCCATCTACCGCATTGAATTTTGACAAAAAGCTAGCAACATTGCCGATGGACTCAGTGGAACGAATCTCTCCATAAATTATGCCTCCTGTAAATTTTCCAGTGACCTTCGTCCGGCAACCTCAACTTGTAGTGTTGGCC
>REDE01000068.1 GCA_007693635.1 Flavobacteriales bacterium
ACCTGGATGCGGAGGTCGGCCAGGAGGTGTTTCACCAATACGAAATCGTGCTGGGGAAGGGTCTTTTTGTTCATAGACAGCCCCTCTAACACTCTGACGCAAATCATCCATATCGCGAAGATGGTTTTTCCAAGATTCGTCGATCAAAGCAAGGGTCAACGCTTTTTCGAAGTCAAGAATAAGCTGGCGACCTTCTGTCTTTACGGCTTGTTCGAGATTGGTGACAACCTGCATGGCTTTTCTTCCATCAGTTATAGGCACGGCAATGGTTTTGAAAGTGGCCTTTTGTTTCTCGTAAACGTCGCGAATAACAGGGAATGCAATATCGGTAATGCGTTTGTTTTTTTCGCGGTAATAGGCAAATGCCTTTTCATACAATGCCGTGGTTAGGTCTTGCGCACTGATTTTTTTGAAGGTTTCTTCATCTACCGGACTTTCAATGGAGAATACCGCAGCCAATTCAAGTTCGAAATTATCGAAATCTCTTGCGTCAATGTTTTGATTAACAATAGATTCCGCGGTATCGTAAATGGCATTCATGATATCTACCGCAAGTCTTTCTCCGTATAATGCAGCTCGACGACGCTTATAGATGACTTCGCGCTGGGCATTCATTACGTCATCGTATTCCAACAGATGCTTCCGCATTCCAAAGTTGTTCTCTTCCACCTTTCTCTGTGCACGTTCGATGGATTTTGAAACCATACTGTGCTGGATAACCTCGCCTTCTTTGTGCCCGAGTCGATCCATAATTTTGGCAATTCTTTCGGAGCCAAATAGGCGCATTAGGTCGTCTTCGAGTGAAACGAAGAATTGTGAGCTCCCTGGATCTCCTTGTCGACCGGCACGACCTCGTAACTGTCGGTCTACTCTTCGACTGTCGTGGCGTTCGGTACCTACAATCGCTAGTCCTCCCGCAGCTTTTGATTCGGGTGTTAACTTGATATCTGTTCCTCGACCGGCCATGTTGGTGGCAATCGTTACGTTACCGGGTTTTCCGGCTTCGGCAACGATTTCGGCTTCTTTTTGGTGAAGTTTAGCGTTGAGGACATTGTGTTTTATTTTGCGAAGTTTGAGCGATCTACTCAATAGCTCAGAGATTTCTACGGAGGTTGTTCCCACGAGCACTGGTCTTCCGGCAGCGGTTAGGGTTTCAATTTCTTCAATTACGGCATTGAATTTTTCGCGTCGGGTTTTGTACACCAAATCATCTTTATCGTCGCGGGCGATGGGTCGATTGGTGGGGATGGCCATGACATCCAGTTTGTAGATATCCCAAAACTCTCCAGCTTCCGTTTCGGCAGTTCCGGTCATACCCGCCAATTTGTGGTACATCCGGAAGTAGTTTTGTAAGGTAACGGTAGCGTAGGTCTGCGTAGCGGCTTCAATTTTCACATTCTCCTTAGCTTCGAGTGCTTGGTGTAAGCCGTCGGAATAACGACGCCCTTCCATGATGCGGCCTGTTTGTTCGTCAACGATTTTGACTTTATTCTCCATCACCACATACTCCACATCCTTTTCAAAAAGCGCGTAAGCTTTGATGAGTTGGTTCATGGAATGTATGCGTTCACTTTTCACGGTGAAATTGTGCAGAATTTCGTCTTTACGACGTATTTTATCTTCTTTGCTGAGCTCTTCTTTTTCAAGCTCAGATAATGCCATAGTGATGTCAGGCATTAGGAAGAAATCTCTTTCGGTATCACCTGCAATTAGGTCAATACCTTTGTCGGTGAGATCAATCTGATTGTTCTTTTCATCAATTACAAAGTACAGTTCATCGTCTATGATGTGCATGTTCTTCGACTGTTCCTGCATGTAAAAATTCTCTGTTTTTTGCAGAATGGTGCGAATCCCGTCTTGACTGAGGAATTTGATGAGGGGCTTGCTTTTGGGCAAGCCTCTGTGTGCTCTAAGTAGCTGTTTACCGCCCTCGGTCGTATCGCCTTCGGAAATGAGTTTTTTTGCGTCATTAAGTGCCTGTTGCACCAATTGTTTTTGGGCATTCACCAACTTCGCTACGTGTGGTTTCAGTTCGTTGAATTCGTGAAGGTCTCCTTTTGGTGTTGGCCCGGAAATGATTAGTGGGGTACGGGCATCATCAATTAGTACGGAGTCAACCTCATCTACAATTGCGAAGTGATGCTTGCGTTGAACGAGTTCTTCGGGTGAGCGCGACATGTTATCACGTAGGTAGTCAAAGCCAAATTCATTATTGGTTCCAAACGTTATATCCGAATTGTAGGCTTTTATTCTTCCTGGTGAATGCGGTTGATGTCTGTCGATGCAATCTACACTGAGTCCGTGAAATTCGTATAGCGGTCCCATCCACTCGGAGTCACGCTTTGCAAGATAATCATTCACGGTTACTAGGTGCACTCCACGCCCAGTTAAGGCATTCAGATATACGGGAAGTGTAGCTACAAGAGTCTTTCCCTCCCCAGTTTGCATTTCTGCAATTTTACCTTGATGAAGGGCTACACCACCGATTAATTGAACATCGTAGTGAATCATTTCCCATTTTGTAGGATTGCCAGCAACCATCCACGTTGAATTCCAGACCGCTTTATCGCCTTTGATTTTTACGTGTTCTTTTTCGGAGGCCAAGAGCATATCAAAACTGGTTGCATTCACCTCTAATTCTTGGTTTTCTGTAAAACGACGTGCTGTTTCTTTGATAACCGAAAAGGCTTCGGGTAGGATGTTGAGCAGCGTTTTTTCAATAATCTCTAATGATTCGGTCTCGATTCTCTCTATTTCATCGAAAAGAGTCTCCTTGAGTTCGACATCGTCGGTCGCTTCAATTTGTTCCCTAATCTCAGTTATCCTCGCCGTTTGATCCTTGGTGTCGTCGGCAATTTGCTGCTTAAACTCTAAAGTTTTTGCACGAAGGCCGTCATTACTCAAGGCTTGTATTGCGGGCTCAACCGCTAAAATTTTCTTTACAACCGGATTGATTTCCTTAAGGTCTCGAGTGGTTTTGGTTCCGAAAATTTTTCCTAATAATTCAGTAAGCATATATTGTAGATGTTGTTGGTCTCAATTAAACAGGCAAAAGTAAAGAATAAGAGGGATTCACCTAGGTTAAAATCCATATTATTATTGGTTATTGCTGAATTGATTGTGAATGGCAGATTGGTGGTGTTTTTTCATGGACACAGCACCAATCTTTTTTTTGATTAAGGCCGTGATTAAGAAAATCACCCCCAGTGTAAAAGCAATGGAGCCGGCGATTGAAATGTTGGCGTATATTCCGTAGGAAACCCCCACGATTGATCCTGCGATTGAAATTAGTGCGGTTTTCCATAACAGCTCGGGTAGTCTTTTGGAAATAATCCAAGCAGTAGCCGCGGGAACAACCATCAGAGCAATCACGAGAATAGCTCCAACCGCCTCAAAGGATATTACAGTAACAGCACTAGCCATTCCGGTAACGACATAGTTCCAGGCAGCTATTGAAAAACCCATAGTTGCGGCGTATTGGGGTTGAAAACTCGTGAGTAAAAAGGGGCGGTATGCGGCAAATAGAACAATGAGTACTCCTAGTAAGGTGAAGGTTCCGGTGAGGAATGTTGCGGGTATGTTTAAGCCTAGAAAGCTTATTCTGCGAAATGCCGATAATAGAAGCTCTCCGTGTAAAACGCATTCTTGATCCAAATCGGTTTGTCCGGCATATCGACTAACTAAAATTATCCCCAAGGCAAAAAGTGAGGTGAAAACAATGCCCGTAGAAGCATCATCCGCAATGCGTAGCCTATCTCTTAGCCAATCGATAAGCACAATACACAAGATGCCAAATACAAAAGCACCGGTTAGCATGGCCGACGTGTTCCTCGAGCCGGTAAGGAGAAACGCTAAAACCAAGCCGGGTAGTACAGCGTGACTGATCGCGTCGGTGAGCATGGCTTTATGTCGGATGACTAAGAATACTCCAGCTAGCGAGCAACTGAGGCCAATTATTATGGCATTAATGTATATCCAGCTAGTCATGCGTTTGGGGTTTGTCGTAAGGTATGATACTCATGTGAGGATCGACTTCGGGATTTCCAAGTTCTTTAAGTAAAGCCACTTCAAGCTCCGGGGTAATGATGTGCTCAATACTCTCGGCCAGAGGGTGGATATGGTCGGTTTGCAAACGCAGTTTTCGTGTTAAATATAATTCCCACAATCTGTGTAAACGCGTCAGTCTTCGGCCTTCTTGAAGACCAATTTCGGTAAATACCCATCCTTGTTCTTGCTTTTCAATGCATTGTAATTTTTGGAGTTCTTGCAGTAATTTGGATAATTTTCCAAAATGTCTTTTCTTTAAAATGTCTGATTCCCCAACGGTGTTCAATCCTGTTTCTTTTAGGTGAAACATGGTTTTTAGAAGGTTTTCTCGATGAATCTGAGCGGTATTTTGCTTGCGTTGAAGATAGCTTTTCCACCAGCCTTTCTGGGGTGAGAAGAATGCGCTGACCAGTAAGGTGCCAGCCAAACAAAGCACGATCCACGGACCGGTGGGCATTTTTGCGTCAATGAAGGAAATGCTGGCGCCCACAATAGCACTGCCCGCTCCAAAAGCCGCCGCCAGAAGAAGCATATTGGAGAGTTTGTTTGTCCACATTCGAGCTAAAGCTGCTGGAGTGATCAATAGCGAGGCCATGAGGATTAAGCCTATGCTTTGCAAGCCTATTGCCGTACCGGTTACTACTAGAATAGAGAGTAAGTGATGGTATCGGTCGACTCGAACTCCCCGCGATTTTGCTCCTTCGGGATCAAAAGAAACCCACTTCAGATGGCGATAATTGGCGATGAGTAAGATTAAGGCTAGCACCCCAAAGAGTAAAAATATGAGTAAATCGTAGGGGACAATAGAGGCTGCTTGACCGAATAGAAAACCCTGAAGTCCTGTAGCATCGGGCAATCCACTTTGTTGAACTCGCGTAAGCAGCATCATTCCGAGTCCGAAATACACGCTGAGGACTACTGCCATTGCTCCTGTGGGTCTTAATAGTGTATTGCGTGATATCCAATCTATGCTAAATACGGAGATGAAGCCCCATGTTAAGGCACCAAGCATGAGAATAAGCGGGTCTTTTTGGCCGTAAAGCAAGAACGCGCCGGCAATCCCCGGCAGCATTCCGTGTGCTACTGCGTCGCTGAGTAAAGATTTTTTTTGTAAATAGGTAAATGTTCCAATTAATGCGGAAATTGCTGCGAGTCCTGCGGTGCCAGTAACCACCCATAATAGGTTGGGGTTGATGTATGTAGTGCTCAGCAGTGCTTCCATTTTTGTTGAACTACAGCTCTTCTTGACCTTTTTCGCGCACGGGAAATTCTTTTTTGGCAATGAGTTCGCCAATGCGGGAAAGAACCGTGAGACGTCCGCCGTAAGCTTCTTGTAAAAGGTCGGATGTAAAAACGTCCTGAGCTTCTCCACAAGCTACCAGCCGCGTATTTAAAAGCGCGATGTAGTCGAAATACTCATACGCAGTCTGCAAGTCATGATGTACAATAACTACAGTCTTGCCATTGTTTTTCATTTCGGTGAGAAGCTTTAAGATAGCGTCTTCAGATGCGGCATCTACGCCCACAAAGGGTTCATCCATCAAGTAGAGATCAGCCTGTTGCGCAAGAGAGCGTGCAATGAAAACGCGCTGCTGTTGGCCTCCGGAAAGCTGACTGATGTGTCGGTTGGCAAATTCCAGCATATTGACTCTTGAAAGTGCCTCTACCGCTATTTCGTGGTCTTCTTTGCTTAATCGGTGAAAAAGTTTATTGGGTTTGTATCGTCCCATCAATACCACATCCATCACGTCGGCTGGGAAGTCCCAATCTACACTTTCTCTTTGGGGGACATAGCTTACTCGGTGTCGAACTTTATCTAGTTTTTCACCAAAAATTTTGATATACCCGCTGTCGGGACGCATAAGTCCCATGATGTTTTTGAGTAAAGTGGTTTTTCCTGATCCATTGGGTCCCACGATGCCAATTAATTTTCCCTGGGGGAAAGCACAGTCTATTTCCCATAATACGGGTTTTCGCTCATAGCTTGCCGTAAGATTATGGATTTCTATTGCGGGGGTGTTTTCCATTGATTGTTTTTTATGAGTTGGTAACCCAATCGGATTCTTTATACGTTTTGCCGCTCAGCGCTTCGTATATAACGATTACATTATGTCTGAATGCGCCGAGTAAAGTTGCTTCGGGAGTGCCAGCCCCTCCAAGGGCATCGCCGTATAGAGTTGGGGCCAATTGGACTTCCCAGTTGTTTCTTTTGCAGCCCTCAACTACGGCTTTTAGTGCTTTGTCGCTGATGCTGGTTTCTGGGAAAATGGCGGGAATTTTTCTTTTAACTAAAATGTCTACCAAATTGCTGACATCGCGAATTCCAAATTCAGCTACCGTGGAAATGCCTTGTAGCGCCAGGACTTCTATGTCGTAGGCGCGGCCAAAATATTGAAAGGCATCGTGCGCGGTAACCAACACCCGATTTTCTTTGGGGATATCGCCTAAAACGCGTAAAGCCCATTTGTGCGTATTTTCAATTTCAGCTTGATACGCCAAAGAGTTGGCCTGAATCTCTTCAAATAAACGAGGGTATAAATCGCTAAGCACAATGGCTAAGCTGTCTACAGATTTGCGCCATAAGTTTAAATCAAACCAGAAATGAGGGTCGTAATTCCCCTCAATTCCGTCGGCCATAATGATGTCATTAATATTGAGTCCGGCACTGATGGCGTAGGTGCGTCGATACCCCCACGACAAAGAAAGAATTTCGGTGAATTTGCCTTCGAGATTTAGTCCATTATGACAGAAAAAATGCGACTTTTCCAGCATAGCTAAATCCGCTGGGGTGGGTTTGTATAGATGGGGGTCTACTCCAGGTCCCATCATACCGTATACTTTTGAAAAGGGCTTACCTAAGTTGTTGAGTGCGTCGGTAATCATGCCGGTGGTAGCTACCCAGATTACTTTCTCGTCCTCACGCAATTGGTCTACGGGCCGATTTCTTGTAATGTTTTGCTCCGACTCAGTGTTTCCGGTACAGGCGCTCGCTAGAAGGATAATTCCCCCTACAAGGATTTGCAAAAAATGTTTTGACATGATATGTTGGATAACATTAATTTATTTGAATCACTTAATTTCACCCACATCGATTGATCGTGGTCAATCTTACTTTCAATGAATAATTCGGTGCCAAGCGCTAATCCTAACTGCTGTAAATATTGGAGAAAGGAAGGCGAATCGTCGTTTACGCCTAAGATGCGTACTGTTTCTCCTGGGGTAAAATCTGACAACTTCTTGCGCTGAACGTTGGGGAAATTTCCATCCTCATCAGGAATGGGATCGCCATGTGGGTCAAATTGGGGTTTGCCTAAATACTCGTAAAGCCGAGCGGTTAACTCGGTTGAACGTATGTGCTCGAGTTGCTCAGCTATTTCGTGGACTTCATCCCATTGGAATTGTAATTTCTCCACCAAAAAAACTTCCCATAAACGGTGCTTGCGAATGATGTTAATTGCTGCAGAACGACCTGTAGGAGATAGTGTAACTCCTTGGTATTTTTCGTAGGCAATATATCCTTTTTCACTCAATTTGCGAAGCATATCAGTCACCGAACTCGATGCAATGTTTATTTGCTTGGCTAGGGCAGAGGTGTTAACCGCGCCTTTTTTTTCGGCACTTAAAGCAAATATTGTCTTTAGATAATTTTCTTCAGTTAAGCTGAGGTTAGAAGCCATCTTGTATTTTCTAATTGGGTTGCAAAGATACATTTTTAGGGGATACAATAAAAATGTTTTAGACGCGCCAAAATAATCAAATTTTTGCTAATGGCATTAATATTGTTTTGTCGAGTACATTTGTGCTTGGTATTTGTAGTCTTGGGTTACATTTGCCATGAAATTACTTTGAAAAACCAAATTTTATGACAATCCGTTCATTTTTCTCAATCGCCATTGCGGCTATCACTTTATCTACACTTACTCTTAGTACAACTTCTTGTAAGCGATTTAAAGCTCCGGGCGAAGAAGTTACTGGGCCTTTCAGTGGTTCCAAGTATCAGTCTAATAATCGATTTTTTCGTGCTACAGGTCAAGCAACTTCTATGGATGCGAATACCTCAAAAACGCGTTCAATGGCAAATGCAAAGGCACGACTTGCCGGGACAGTTTCTACCACCATGCGTACCGTCGGCGATGAATACATCCAAGAAAAAGGAATTACGAATGCTGGAGAGTTTATGGAGCGCTATGAAGTCCTATCTCGCGAGGTTGTTAACCAAACCATTTCGGATATTCGAGTGATTGGTGAGCGTACTTTTCGCTTGGAAAACGGCCGTTTTCAAACCTATACAGCACTCGAAATTCGCAAGCGTCATATGTATCGCCATATGCGTAGACTTGCAGAGGCGCGCCGCGACTGGAACGACGCTGATCGCAAAGCTTTTGTAGAGTTGATGGAATTCTTGGAGTCAGAGGCTGAATAGTCTTTGAAATAAATACAGGGATCGTATAAGTAATGCGTAATGCACGTGTAAACCGAATTTTTGAGCAATGGAAATGTAAATTTCTGTTGCTCATTTTTGTTTTGGGTTGTTCAAATGTAATTCTCGGACAAAGTCTGGAGGGATATGTCCTTTCTGTAAACGGTGATACACTTTATTTTGCATCGGTATTTCTTCAGGAAAAGGGCAAAGGCGTTTCGGCTAATGCGCAAGGACGCTACATTTTTCAGCTTCCTGAGGGTGAGCATGAAATTGCTGTGCAGTACATCGGATACCAAACTCTGATAGAGCTTGTACAGATTGATCCGGGAAAAACGACCAGCAAAAACTTTGTTTTACACCCTGTTCCTGATACATTGTCTGAGGTGGAGGTAAAAGCTGGAAAAGAAGATCCGGCGATGGAAATTATGCGCAAAGCAATCGCTAAGCGTCGGTATCATCGTAGCATGTATGCATCCTACTCATGTGAAGTTTACATCAAGGGAACGGGGATGCTGTTGCAAGCACCTCTGCTTATTCGCAAGCAATTGGAGCGAGACGGAATAGCTCTGAATCGAGCGTTTACCGTTGAATCGCGAAGTGTGGTTAATTTTAAACAGCCAGATTCCCTTTCGGAAAAAGTTATCGCAATACGCACGGTTGGCAATGATCAAGGCCTTTCCCCGGGGCGATTTCTCAACGCTACCTTTTATGACGATAATGTGGGAGGAGTTGTTTCTCCACTGTCTGATAGAGCAATGAGTGTATATCGTTTTGCTTATCGTGGAACTATTGAGGATGAAGGAAGAACAATTTATCGGATTGCTATAATCCCTCGTCGTCCGGGTGATGATACTTTTTCGGGGTTGATTTACCTCGTTGAAGATACCTATGCGATCTATAGCACCGACGTTACGGTTATTTCAAATGGTATTGAAGTCAAACTTCAGCAAGTCTACCGACCAGTGAATGGGCCATGTTGGATGCCTGTTCAACATCGATTAAATTTTAATGGCAAAATAATCGGTGTAGGTTTTGATTTTAAGTATGTTGCTAATGTTGATCACTATGAAGTTGAGCTCGATTCCTCCATTTTAGCACTGGATATCCGATTAGACCCGGTTTTGCCCACAGATGTTGTTGATAGTCCGAAACAGGTTCGCCGTCAATTGCGGAAGAGTACCCGCACTCAGCATGAAGAAGAGGATGTTGTTGTGAAACGTGCATTTGAAATTGATACGATAGCCTTTCAACGCGATTTGGATTATTGGGAATTGAACCGTCCGGTGCCTTTGACCGATAAAGAGGTAGAAGGCTATGTGATTGCGGATAGTCTGGCAAAAATTGAAGAAACAGGCGGCGTGGATTCCACCAAGGCTTTTTCGTATTCAGATATTATTCTCGGTTCGCGCTACAGGTTGGCAAACTCTTGGAATTTGCGATGGCATAGTCCTCTAAAATCACTTGGTTACAACACAGTTGAAGGTTTCGTTGTAGGTGCAAAAGCTAGCCTAATTTTTCGTCCAGATTCACTGAGTCCAGTTCGTTATTATATGGATTGGAATCATCGTTACGGTTTCTCTTCTGATCGGTATTTTTACAGTTTGCGCCTGCAGAGAAAATGGCGTAAAAGCAGTTCGTATTCAAATATTTACATAGAAGGAGGGCACACTGTCGTGCAATTTAATAGAAACAATCCTATACATCCCTTGGTTAATAGTCTGCATACAATTATTGCCGGTCAAAATTTCATGAAGATATACAGGCAAAAGTATCTTCGGGTAGATGTGGATCGCAGTGCTTCTAGAAAATGGGATGTTCAGGTATTCGGCGAGATTTCAGAGCGGAGTCCGATGGAAAACCAAATTGTTGGCAGACGTTTTACGGATAACTTAGGAGATAGAATTCAGCAGTTTAGGGTTTTACATGGGGGCGGAGCCATTACTTGGCGCCCGGGATTGAAGTATTATGAATACAATAAGGTGAAGCGCCCGATATTTTCAAATGGTCATATTTGGCAAATGAATTGGCGTGCGGGTGTTTATGAAGATGCACAGGCTTTTTTGCATACCGAACTCAGATACCAATTCGGGGTAGATGTTTTTTGGAATGATCGTTTGCAGTGGGATGTTTTCAGTGGACGAATGTTTGGTAATCCTGATTTTCCAGATTGGCAACACTTTGCGGGTAATCGTACCATTTTCGCCTCCTCTATGGATCAGTTTTTTCTTTTGCCATACTACGAATTTAGCACGACCAATCAGTATTTCGCGGGGATGCTTGACTACGAATTCTCTACTTTTCTAGTTACCCAATGGAAATATGCCGTTCAGATGTTGGGGTTGAAAGAGCATTTGGTGTGTAAATCGCTTTTTATTGAAGGACGATCGCCTTATTGGGAATTGGGGTACTCACTAGATGGTATCTTGCGAGGATTTCGTGTAGATGTAGCCTATTCCAATCCATTGGGAAAGTGGGGGATGATGTTTGGTCTTGGTGGAATTATTCAGTTTGAATAGTGTTTTCTCTTTCTTCTCTGAATCAATGAGTAGTTTTCGTAAAATAAAAAAAGCCTTTGTAATAGCTTGTATTACAAAGGCTTTTTTTTGTTGTAGTTGCCCCACTAGGACTCGAACCTAGACTGACTGAACCAAAATCAGCTGTCCTGCCAATTAGACGATGGGGCATTCTCGTTTAGCGGGTGCAAATATAATACGGACAATAATACATGGAAAATTTTTTTTCGAGATTTCTTTAGAGGTTTTTTCGTTTAGCTGATTTGGGTAAATTACTACCACGGGGTTATAGAACTTACTCTGAGCTCTGGGCCCTGCGCTCTCTGTCACGGGAGTGTCTAGAGCCTGCTCTGAGTCCTTATTATTTTTTGCGTTACCACCTGGTAGTTTTCCCCTTTTAAGTATATGGTATACATTCCTGCGGGAAGATGTTGGATATCGATGCGGTGGTTTGTATGCTGTTTGTTGGTTTGTCCTTTGATGAGTGTTTGCCCGGCGTTGTTGATGATTTGGTATTGATAAACTTGGTCGAGTTTTTCCAGGTTGAGGAAGTCTGAGGCGGGATTGGGGTAGATTTTGATGGGGTTTGAGGCTTGGTGGTGTAGGTTGGTATTCAGTACTTCTGTGTTGATTGAATCGCAGAGCGATCTTCTCCCACATTCAGAGTGTGCGGTAACACACACGTGGTAGGTTGCGCGCTGTGGGAATACGTGGATGACAGTGTCGCCCAGAGCGCTAGTGCTCCCATCGCCAAAATCCCATACCACACTATCTGCCGGCTCACCGGCATAGATGAAGGTTACTGTGTCTTGACTGGTGGTAACGCTGGCGCTAAACTCCGGAATGGGAACCGGGCAGGAATATTTAGCGAGGAAGAAACTGCGTTGCCCGCCTATTTTAGCTAAGGTATCGGGACCGAGATAAATAACGGCGCTGTAGCTTCCACCCAAGTAATAATCGCCCTTGGAATCCGCGGCAATGGCGTGGCCTTGTGATTCCGTGCCGAAGGGAGTGCTGGTTTGGTGCATGGCGAGCAGATCGCCGTTTTGAGGTGAGAAGCGAGCGATGTAGGCTTCATAACCCTCATTTGGTAAAGAATATAAAGTGTCTAAATCATTTGAACCGAACCAATAAAAGCCACGAGCATAAAATCCTGAGATAGCAACTTCGTCATTGGTAGAGTTGTAGGTGACAGAAGTAGCTGGGTTAATTGCAGCATCTCTAGCATATTTATGCCAAAGAGTATTTCCGTTGAGGTCTATTTTCATAACAAAGGGTGAGACAAATCTCATGTCCGGATTATTAAAAATCACGCCATTAAATTCAGTTCCGTTACTTACCATTCCTGTAATGTAAAGATTACCTTCATTATCAAGAGTCATATCATTTATGCTATTGTTGTGCGGCGGCGATATTCCTTGTTTTTTCCATAGAGTCTGTCCTGTAGAGTCGAATGCTGCCAGGTACATTTGGTGTTTTATGGTATCACCGCCAATAATCAGTGGTGCTTGTCTGGCGTGATATCCACCAATGTAGTATCGTTTTCGAATATGGTCGTAGGCGAAGTTTTCGTAGTTCCAGGTGCTGGTAAATGTAATGCCATCTGTTTCCATATCCAGTTTTACTATTTTTGTTACTTCACCTTGGGTGTCATAGATCAGGATGTACTCGCCTGTTTGGTTGATAAAATTATTGTTAGTCCAAGTGTGTAGACCTTCTTTGAGGTGACAAAACCAGTGTACATATCCGTCTGGGGTAACGTCAATTCTATATGTTCTGCCTTTCTCTAGAGCTTGCAGAGAATCAAATTCGGGGAATCGTATCCATTGAAAGCTGCCAGCGGAATCGTATTTTAGAAGGAATGAAGAAATTGTGTAATAGATAACATTTAAATTTTGAATTACAGTATCATTGCCAATGTGAATGTGGGGAGCAGGAGGGTTTCGTATTCCTGGCCATCTTGATAGCCATCCTGCTAAATAAACATTTCCAGATGAATCTAATTTTATTTTGTTGCCGTAATCTGAACCTAAGCCCCCAATAACTTTAGCCCATCTAAAGTCACCGCTAGCGGAAAAGCTAGAGATCAAAATATTGATATTAGAGTTTAACCCCACAGAAGCATACGCCACTAGAGGATTGCCGTCTACTTGCAAGTTGCTAGCGCCTACGCGAGCCAAAATATACACATTATCGTTGGCGTCGGTCGTCATATCAATGATATTGGTCCAGTTTCTAGAGCTTCCTGAAATCGTATTCGTGCTTCCACCTCGTCTTCCCCATTCAAAGTGCTGTGCGAGTGATGGTAGTGATAGGAGTGTGAGCAGCATTAGAGATGCGCTTCGTGCTCGGAGGGTGGCGAGCGGAGAGCAGAGTGCGGAGAGTAGTGGAGCTTTCATGGGAAGGTTTTTGTATTAGTTTGGAATATCCGGAAACTGATTTTAATTTATTTTTCTCAAAGGTATTAAAAAATTTGAGAGAAACCCTGTACTTTTGAGTAAAAGCAGAGTTTTGTAAGGGAACGAAAAAAGCCGCCTCATTTTATTGAGGCGGCTGGAAAAAGAGAGTTATGGATTAACGATAAGTTTTTTTACTTTCTTCACTAATCCGTTGTTGCGAATAACTACCATGTACACGCCTGCTGGCAGTGTGCTGATGCTTATTTCTTGGGAAATAATAGCATTTTCAAGTATTTCAGAAAACACTTGTTTTCCTGTAAAATCATAAATCATAAATTCATTGGTAGAGTTTTTTGAAAAATGACTCAAGTCGACATTTAAATGAATTTGACGTTTTGCAGGATTTGGGAAAATGCTAAAATCGAAGACCGCACTTGACACATCTTCCATTAGCTCGTCTTGTATCTCAGATGAATTCTGCGCAACTCTTGGATTACTGCCACAAAGTTGCGTTGGATTAAATTCTAAGTCGTTCTGACTCAGGCAAGGGATGGGATTCCCTTCATCGTCAAATAAAAAGGCTTCAATAAATACCGAACCTTGTGCATTCAATGGCAATCCGGGGTTTGGAACAAACATTAAGGAGTACGTATTTGTGCCCATAGCAGCGGTAAATGTAGAAGGAATAAAGCTTCCAATATCACTGCTTAGAGTTACTTGTTGAGGCGCTCCGGAGGGGTTGTTGATGCTTATTATCACTTGATAGAAACAAGATGTGTCTGTAACTATCATTTGCATCATTTCTCTTTGGGTTACTTCAAACTCACAGGAACAGTCTATTACATTCAAATCTAGCGATTGCCGAGTTTTGGAGCAGCCATTAAGCTCAAATTCATATTCATAAATTCCGGAGCCCCATTGTCCAACTTTAATTTGCGCAAAGCCGGATCCGTCAAAAACATCTCCGCCTTCATTGGCTACATGCCAATAGTCAAAACTCACTAATGCATTCGGTAAATCTAGACCTTGATCAATGTCAAATTTTTCAGCGCAAATTGTATAACAACCAATTGGATATATCCAAACATACTCTTCCAGAGATTTGGGTACGTATATGGATTGTTCGCTTGTGCACCCGGCGTCATTTGTAAATGTTAGCGTGTATAGTCCTCCTTTGTTTACAATTACGTTAGCGCCGCTACCACCGTTACTCCAGTTGAAGGTTCCGGTGGTGTTGGAGGCTGCGGAAAGTTCTACAATATAGGGCTTGCAGCGAATTATGGAAAGCGAAATGCTTGGCGCATCTGGTAGGGGATGTACTGTAACTTCCAGCGTTGTACTGGCAACACAATTATGTGGAGGGCCATCGGTGACTTCTAGTTCAACCTCAAAAATCGTTGGTGTAGGTGAGCTCAGATTTAGTTCAACTCCCGCGCCAGCAGGTGCGCCATTTACAGTCCAGCTGTAGGAATAACCATTGCCTTCATAGGCGCGGAGTACAATTTCGTCTTCCACACAGGCAACCGATGGTCCGGTGATTACAGCTTCTGGCCCGGGAATAAATTCCACAGTAGCGTATTCTGTATGTCGCACACAGCCGTAACGATTTGTAAGTGTGGCGAAGTATGCACCAGAATTGATAACACCCTGAGTTGTTCCCGTGGTAATCGAGAAAGAGTCAGGTTGTCAGTAAATTATTTCAGGGATATCAAATATTGAAGGGGTGTGCTCTAAAACTGAGCTGTTTCCTTCACAAGTAATAGTTGGGTCTGAAAAAAGCGCAAATGAAAAATTATTCCCTAGTACCATAACCGATTTCGTCAATTGGCTTTCGCAACCCAAAGCGTTGCGTACGGTTAGGGAGATGTCTTTAGATCCAGCAGAGCCAAACACTCTTGAAGGGTTTTCAACCGTGGTTTCAGCACCTCCAGTAAACTCCCAGTTATACGTCACTCCAGTACCCGAGCTGCTAAGATTTGTAAATGCAAGTGGCGCTCCTTCGCAAATGGTATCTTCCATTTCAAAGTCAACAAAAGGGAAAGGCGGGAGTTCTATTTGTAGGTTGGTGGAGCAAGTTCCAGAAGGTGCAGTCACGTTAAGGATAACATCAAGTGTAGTTCCAGCGGGAAATGTTCCACTATAGGAATCAGAAGGGCCATTCTGTACATTGGTGCCGTTTACAACAAATTGATAATTTGTAATTGCATTGCCCGTTAGGTAAGTAGAATGGTCGAGCAAAGAGACGTTGTATTGTCCATTTGCACCGCAGCTAATAGAGTGCATAAGATCGGCAACCAAGGGGATCTGAATATGAATGGAGTCTTTGTATGTGCAGTTTGCTCCTCCCAAGTCAACGATTGAGTAAAATTCAAAGATGAATATTCCTGCTTGCTCAATCTCAAAGGTGGCATTGGTTCCGGAAGCGGTTTGACTTGGAGAGAACGAAACTGCGTTGAGGGAACTTGAGATAATCGAGCCACTATTTACACTTCCGGTGAGTTCTACAGTGTTGCAATTTGTGAGTGTGTAAGCGATAGATGATGAGTCATTATACAACTTTGTGCATGTGGTGCCTGAGCCATTATTGGTGGTATCACAAGCCTTAGTTATTGAAATTAAGTTAGTGATTCCTGAGCAGCCATTGTTGCCAACCACTTCGCAGTAGTATGTTCCAAAAGTTGTGGCAGTGTAATTTGGTCCTGTTGCTACTGGTGTTCCGTTTCTAAACCAGGAGAAACTAATTGTGCTGCCTACTCCGCTTTGAACAGTAGCCGTAAGGGGTACAGAAATAGAGAGTGAGTCATCACAGAATTCATAGTTCATTGCCGGCGAAATAAAAGCAATAGGGGCGGGCTCAACATTAATTTGATAGTTAGCGGCAACAGTATTTCCGCAGCCATTAGCATTTTCGATGATTGCGGTAACGGTATAGCTAGTTGCATTAAGGAGTCCGGCGGGATATGTATATGTTTGGGTAAATGAACCATTAAAGACTGTGTCTCCATTGCCAAAAATCCAAGTTATATTACCAGAAGTCAAGGCAGGAGTGCCTTGCGCAGTAAAAACAACTTGAGCGCCGGCACATATTGTTGAGTTATCAGCATTAAGGCTAACAGTGGGGCCTGGAGTGACAAACACAGCCATGGTGTCATAATGAATCCCTCCGCAAGCACGAACGGCAACCACCACATCTACGAGTTGACCGGGGTTTGTGGTGTTCCAAAGAATCATAACTTCGTCTGTACCGTCACCGGCTACTACACTTCCCCTAGTTTCGGGGATGATAAACCATTCGTATGATTCACCAGCTTTGAATGAGGAGGTGTAAGTTTGGTATGAATTATCACATACGGCATTAGGTCCGGTAATATTCACATCAATCTGTCGGATATTCAAAGATTTAGTGATTTCGTCGGACTCGCACCCAGCAGGAGATGTGCTAATTCGTCTTGCTTTGAGTTCGTGTGGTGGTGCGCCGGTAAAAACAGCGGTAATTTTATTGCCTGTAGCTATAGAGCTTCCTCCGGAAAATGAACCACCAGTAATTTCCCAAGAGAAAATAGAGCCTTGTTGTGCGTTATGAACGGAGTATTCTATCGGTAAATCGAGACAAATGGTATCTGGACCAGAAATGCTGTCAGGATCATTAGGTTTAGGCAATACGGTTAATCTATGAGGTTTTGGTGGGCAAAAATCTGTTCCGGTTACCGACAATACGTAGTTTCCCGGTGCAAAGAAATTAAAAGTTGCGGTATCGGTAGAGGTTGTTTGGTTAGGATTACCCGGAGGAACCTGAAGGGTCTAGTCGCCAATTCCTCCATTTGTAAGATAAAAATCGGGGTTATCATCAACGCAAATTTCTGTTGGTCCAAGTATTTCTTCTTGAGGAAATACTTCAATGTTTTTGGTTGCAATGCCTGCACAGCCCGTCAAAACATTTTTATAGTTACAAACGAGGGTTATATTACCTGGTCCAAACGGGTAAACAACATTTTCGTTAGGTTGATCCGTGGTAAATAGTTGAGCATTGCCCGAGGAAAGACTCCAATTAAATTCCGTTGCGGGCCATTGAGGTAGTCTGTAAAGCTCCTCAGAGAACGGACAAATAATTTGATCGCCGGTGATTGTTCCATTTTCAGGAATCACAGGGACTTTAATGATAGTAGGAATTCCTGGGCAGGTTGACTCACAATGATTATCATAAACCAAAATATAGCCAAAACCAGAGGGGTCGATGTTGTCCCATCTAATAATGACTGAATTGGTAGCTGAATTATTTCCTACAAACGAACCTCCTATAACGTCCCAATCATAGCCCCAACATAGATCATCAGCAACGCTGTATTGAGCATCTTGATTTTCACAAACTATGGAGGGACAAGAAATTGAAATAGGATCAGAATCCATTATATTAATTGTCATTTGAAATTGATCTTTGCAGTGACAGGCATTTTCAATGATCAAAGAAATATTATATGTTCCTGGGCTTTGGTATACATGTGAAGGGTTCTGCAGATTAGAAGTTTGACCATCTCAAAAACTCCACTGCCAAGATACAATAGGTGAATTGCCTATGGGCTCTGATCGGTCAAAGAAAAATACTTCATTAAACACACAGTTTTGCAGATTAATTTGGGATGTGTCCGGAAGCGCTACGAATCGTGCTTCGGGGTTTTGAATTACCTCAATGCACCAAGATTCTGTGCCGGTACATCCTAGGGGTGTTGTTTCGAATACGGAGATTTCTCCAAATCCAAGGTTTGTCCATTCAACAGTAACTGAGTTCCCGGAGTTTCCTGTAATACTCCCCCCTACAACGCTCCAGGTGTATGTGCTTGATGGATTTCCGTTTGCTGTAAAAGTGACTATTGCATCCTTGCACATAGTAAAACAATCGTTGGTGTCGTTGAGTGGTTCATTGACATTGGGGTCTATTTGGCTAGCACATCCAAACGTTGCATCAGCGGAAATTACAGGTTTCGGTTCATTTTTTACGAAAACGGTTTTTATTCCACTTTCTATTATTGCACCTGTACTGTCTTTGCCTGAAACAGATATCTGGGTAGATCCTGAATTTGGAAAAAACACAATTGCAGCCGTATTTGTAGAGCTGAGTTTGATAGCAGAAACAATATTCCAAGTGTAGATTACTCCCTGACTTGGAGCAATGGAATAGGAGGCGTCATCACCCCTGCAAATTGAGTCGGGGCCATTGATGTTGATGGTCTGGCACCATAGACCTAAACTAAGGGAAAACAATCCAATAGTCAAAAGTAGTTTTTTATTCATTGTAAAGAGAATTGTGCCGATTTTTTTCAAAATGGCGGTTAATAGTTGATGGATCTTAAGTGATTGCAATTTTATATTTTAAATTAGGATCACTTTCGACATACAATTTTACTTTTTTTTCCCTTTAAAAAACTAAGTGCGTATACTGATTTTTCCTAAGTAAAAATCACTTAATTCCTTCATTTATTTTTAAAAATTTAATTGTAATATAATTT
>REDE01000180.1 GCA_007693635.1 Flavobacteriales bacterium
AAAGCCCGCAGGACAAAACGCCTGTGGCCGCCTGTGGGCAAGAGCGACGGAGGAGCTCCTTGCCCGCAGACGCGGCCACGGCGATTTTGGACGAGGACTTGGAGCGGAAAGCGCGATTAGGCGCCCGAAAAAAAAACATCTGCGCGCCAGAATATGTGGATTAAAGCGCGGGGGCTGGATTCGAAATCTGTAAAAATGAAGCGCGGGAATTTTGAAATGAACTAAAATAATTGGTGAAGGGGTTGTCTAATAGTGGAGTATGTTGGACTTTTACCAAATTAATATTTGCAGCAGCTGCAAAAGCGGTCAAAACTCGAAAAATTAAAAGTCTGGTATTAACATGCGTTGGATTTGCGCCATCATCCTCACCTTAATATCGTTGCTATCAACCATTGAAAGAGGTGTTTTTTCTGAACCGGAAAAGCCGTTAATGGAATGGGATGTGCTCGACTATTACGGCTATACACCCATGTTTTTCCTGCATCAAAACGCAAAGAAGAAGGTTTGGAACTCCCCGCGCCTGCCGCACATCATCTATTATTACGAAAATGAAAAGCCGCATAAAATGACTATGGGAATGGGGCTTCTTTATAGTCCGGCATTCTTGATCGCTCACGCAATGGCCCCTGTATTTGGGTATCCGGCCGACGGACTTTCACGGCCTTACCAGTGGGCTGTTCATCTGAGTTTATACCCCTATTTGCTGCTGGGTTGGTGGGCGCTTTTTGGGTGGTTGAATATGCTGGGGTATAAACATTATCTCAGCATTGTGGCTGCGGGCATGGTTCTTTTGGGCACCAATCTCTACTATTATACTGTTGATGAACCCGCAATGACGCATGCGTTTAGCTTTTCGTTGGTGTCGCTGATGCTGTATTTGAGCGGTCGGTGGTTTAAGGAAAATCACCGGAAATGGGTGTTTGGGTCGGCTTTTGTTTTGGGAATCATTGTTTTGGTTCGACCCGTAAATGCTCTTTTGATCGCGCTAATTCCGCTAAATGGCCTACTCTTTTTCGATGGAAAACAACTTTTCGGATTTTTTCGAAAACAACATAAAGCTATTTTAATTGCAACTATCATAGGGCTTTTAAGTGTTTTTCCTCAATTTTTATACTGGAAATTGGGCTTTGGGTCGTGGTTTGTCTATAGTTATGGGGAGGAAAGATTTTTTTGGTCAAACCCAAAAGTAATGGAAGGACTGTTTTCTTTCCGCAAGGGTTGGTTTTTGTATACGCCCTTAGCCGTTTTTATGTTCATTGGGTTTTTTAATCAGTCACGAAGAATTGTTCTTTGGAGCGCGCTATTCGTAAGTGTCTTTTTTTACGTAGCCTTTTCTTGGTGGTGCTGGTGGTACGGAGGAGCTTACAGTCAGCGTGTTATCATCGACGTTTACCCTTGGCTGACTTTAGGCCTGGTAGGGGGAATGACGTTGTGGATGAAAAGTCGGTGGCGTTGGCCAATATCCGCAACATTGGTGGTACTAGTGGCTTACAATCTATTCACCACGTATCAGTATCGTGTGAAGTTGATTCACGATGATGCTAACACACCCTGCAGCTTAAAGCATAATTTCTTACGGGTTAACCCCGAGCCCCAAGATTGGTGGGAAATGCTGTATTATCCAGACTATACAGCAGCTAAAGCTCAAGAAGAGATTTATCCCCCAGCTGAGGGTTGGTCATCGTTTTGTCATTCACGAAAATAGATTCGCTGCACTCGAGGCGAAATACCTGTAAGCAACTCATAAGGAATGGTGTCCATGTCCGCGGCCAATCTTTCAATGCTTTGATTAGGCCCGATGATTTCCACGCTTTCACCTTCTTTGCAGCCGATTCCTGTGACGTCAATCATGGCCATATCCATGCTTATTTTTCCGACAAAAGGACAGGCATTTCCGCGAATATACACACTACCCTTGCCGTTACTCAAACTCCTTCGTAGTCCATCGGCATAGCCCACACTTATCACCGCAATTTCGCCGTCTTTTGGCATTGAATACGAAAATCCGTAACCAACTTTTTCGCCCTTAGAAAGTTGGCGCACCTGCATCACATGAGCCTTCCATTCCAAGGCTGGCGTTAGATGGTGATGGCCTATACCGTAAATTCCAATTCCCAAACGAACCATATCGAAGGCTGCGTGTGTATGACGAATAATGCCGTTTGTATTGAGAATATGCCGAAGAATGGGATAACCCAAAGCTTGAGACAATCGATTACTTATTTGTGTAAATGCAGTGATTTGCGAAGCGGTGTGCGAATCGTGCTGAGCGTCTTCTGATGCGCCTAAATGACTCATAACGGAGGCTACAGGGACGTCCTTAACGAGCGAGACCACCTCCTCTAAGTCTTGAATATCAAACCCGAGGCGGTGCATGCCGGTATCGAACTTCAGATGAATGGGTGAGACGTTTTCGCCTCGTTGTTCGACTACTTTTTTCCAAGTGTGCAAAGCGGAAAGGGAATAGATCTCGGGCTCTAAGCGGTATTCCGACATGAGGAAAAATCCGTTCGGATCTGGATTTAAAACCAAAATAGGTAAGCTAATGCCGGCCTTGCGCAACTCTATTCCTTCATCAATTATTGCTACAGCCAGGTAATCCACTTTTTGATAGGCAAGAAATCGAGCCATTTCCACCGCCCCTACCCCGTAAGAAAATGCTTTTACCATTGCCATTAGCTTGACACCTTGGGGAAGCGGACTCCGTATTTCTCGGAGATTGCGCTCCATTGCGCTAAAGTTGATATCTAAAATCGTTCGGTGTGTCTGCCGGGCCAGTCGATATACCAATCTTTCCAGACTAAACTTCCGTGCGCCTTTCACCAAAACCGTATCATTGCCCCAATGATGCAGATCAATTTTACTTAATGCCTCGTCGGTGTTTGGATAAAATGTGGTGTTTTCAGGAAAGAAAGAGGCATTTCTTTGACAAGCCGATCCAATGGCTATAATTTCCCGAAAAGGGTATTTCTTCAACTGATCTCCCGTAGCTTTATACAAGCGTTGTTCGTCCACATCCGACTGAATAAAATCGGTAATAACCAGACTTTTTGGTGTTTCTGGTCGATACGTATGAAGTTGTTCAAGTGCCAATTGTAGCGCTTCCGGGTCGGAATTATACGCGTCGTTCACCACGACTCTACTACCCGGACCCTGGATATACTCCATGCGCATTTCAACCGTTTGCCAGAGGTTCATTTTTTCTTGAATCTTAGCGACCGTACATCCCAGTTTGCGGGCAACTATAATGGCGTAAATCGCATTTTCAAGTGAAGCTGTATCGGTGAAATTTAGCTGATATTCCTCTTGAGCTCCTTCGTAGGTTATGCACAAAAGCGATCCTTGTATAGTCACTGGATAATCAACGCCCACAACCAATATCTCAGGTGGTTGAGGGAGGTTTTTTAAGGCGTGTATAATGCGTGAATCGTTTTTTGTAAGCACCCATTTGCAGCCGTTAAAGAGCTGGGCCTTTTCATTGATTTTTTGTTCAATATTGACAAAATTAGCTTGGTGTGCTAAGCCTATATTCGTAAAGACACCTGCATTAGGTCTAAGAATATCCGCAAGATTTTTCATTTCGTTTGGAAGCGAAATACCCGCTTCAAAAACTCCGCATGTATGTTGTTTTTCGATTTGCAAAACGGAAAGCGGAACACCAACCTGACTATTGAATGAGCGTGGAGATTTTACAACATTAAAACGCGATTCTAAAAGAATGCTAAGCCATTCTTTAACAATAGTTTTGCCGTTAGAACCGGTAATGGCTATAAGCGGATTTGTAAATGAGTTGCGGTGGTATTTAGCCCATTTTTGTAAGGCTTCAAACGTGTTTTTAACAACCAAAAAGCTCGCGTCGGGAAGTGAATTTGCTGGTACTTTCTGCACCATAAAAAACCGCATTCCGCGCTGGTAAAGGTCCATTACAAAATCTTCTCCGTTGTGCGAAGCGCCCTGAAGTGCTACAAAAATGGTATTGGCCCGATACCAGTGTTTTCTGCTGTCTGTGAGGATATTGGTAATAAGGGTTGACGGGGTTTGTTTGCCAACAACCTCCGCGTTGGTAATTTTTGCCAACTCCCCAGCAGATATCATACTTTCTTTCCGGATTTTAATGAAACAAACACCTCTCTACTTACCGGCTCGTACTTATCCTTTTCCCCCAACATAAATTGCTCGGTACCCTCTTCTTTTCGATAGGAATAATGAGCTAAATCACCAGTATGCGTGCAGATGGCATGAACCTTTGTAACATACTCTGCAATAGCCATCAAATAAGGCATAGGACCAAAAGGCCGACCCTGAAAATCCATGTCTAAACCCGCGACAATAACCCGAGTCCCTCGATTAGCGAGTTCGTTGACTACATCTACAATCGTTTCATCAAAAAACTGCGCCTCGTCAATTCCTACGACGTCTACACCCTCCGCTAAAAGTAAAATCGAAGCGCTATTTTCTACCGGTGTTGAGGAAATGCTGTTGCGATTATGACTCACTATATGTTGCTCATCGTACCGCACATCCGACATCGGTTTGAATATCTCGACCTTCAAACGGGCTATTTGCGCCCTGCGAAGTCGACGAATTAGTTCCTCTGTTTTCCCGGAAAACATTGATCCACAAACGACTTCGATCCAGCCGGTGCGTTTTTTATGATTAGCTTTGTGTTCTAAAAACATTTTGTAATTTCAAACCGAATTTTGGAAGCATAAAAGTACAACCTTTTTGCTATCCTAAGTCACTACCGAAAATCAAAAAATCGAATATAATGAAGGAGTCTCTCCAACGCGAATTAGAAAATCTTTGTTTGGAAATTTTACGTCGTCAATACAGCACTTCGGAAGAATTACTAGATGCATCTAGAAGTCTTTACGAGCGCGCTGTAATTCTGCATCACGAAAGTACGCGTTCCGTTGCGGACAATGCGACAACTGTCAAAAGCGTTTCGACACAAGAGGAACCTGTAAAAACACCTCCACCCATCGAAAGAAAAGAAGCGCCGAAAGTCGAGGAAAAAGTTCAAAAACCTGTTTCTGCACCCGAACCGATGCCTATTTCTCAGCCCGAGCCCACTAAAGTCAGTGCTCCAATACCCGAGAAAAAAGTAGAAAAAGCACCTGTGGCGGAGAAAGCACCTCCGGCAGAGAAAGTTGTTGTTGCCAAGAAGAGCTCAAAAGTTGAATCCTCCGGTCGTCAACTTCATAATGCGCTTCAAGGGAAAGAGCTTCGAGTAGGCCTCAACGATCGTATTGCCTTTGTAAAAAAACTGTTTCACGGGGAAAGTGACGATTTTAATCGGGTAGTTTCACAAATTAATAGTTTTTCAAATTTTGAAGAGGCCGATTCATTTATTCAAAATTTGGTGGCTCCCGAGTACGGCTGGGATATGGAAGAAGAGTTTAGTGTGCGGTTTATGAACATGATTCGTATGCGATTTGGTTTGGACGAAATGCCCGAAGAATAACCATGGGAAAGCTCTTTGTCGTTCCCACGCCTATTGGCAACCTTGAAGATATTTCTCTTCGAGCTTTACGCATTCTTAAAGAGGTACATGTAGTGTTGGCCGAAGACACCCGAACTTCCGGTGTTTTACTTAAGCATTACGAAATCAACACACCGCTGCGAAGTTACCATATGCACAACGAGCATCATTCCGTGAGTAAATTGGTTGAAGAAATGCAGGGGGGTATAGTGATGGGTTTGGTAAGTGATGCGGGCATGCCCGGGATTTCTGATCCGGGCTTTTTGCTGATTCGGGAGAGTATAAAAGCGGGTATTGAAGTTGAAGTGCTACCTGGGGCCAATGCTGCTCTAGTTGCTTTAGTGGAAAGTGGCTTGCCTTGTGATCGCTTTGTTTTTGAAGGCTTCTTACCCGTGAAAAAAGGTCGGAAAACACGTTTAGAATTTCTTCAAAACGAACAGCGAAGTGTCGTGTTTTACGAATCACCGCATCGGATACTGCGTACGCTAAAAGATTTGTCTGAATATTTCGGTGAAAGTAGACAAGCGAGTATGAGTCGGGAGCTCTCCAAAAAATTTCACGAAACACGTCGTGGTTCGCTGGCAGAGCTCATTGATAGCTGTGAAAAAAATCCGCCAAAAGGGGAAATTGTCTTGGTGTTGGGTGCTTTGTAATTTTGTTTATCCCCTCACTTTAGACATCATATAGAGCATTTCCGTCGCAATTTGACGGTTACGCTCGTCGTAAGTTTGAGTTTCTTGATCCGAACCATCCGATTCTTTAGGGTCGACATAAGGAATGGCTACACGGAAATTGGCCCCTGGTATAAACGGACAATTTTCATCGGCGTGAGAACAGGTCATAACGGCTACAAAGTTGCTCGAAGGGTTCCCCTGATGATCGTACTTTTTTGAAAAGCAAAGAATGGGCGATGCTTCGTCAGAAAAGCGAATAAGGTAGTGTGGATTTTCACCTCCAGGATTCTCCACCTTTAATCCGGCGCGTTCGATGGCCGCCACTGCTCTTGGATTGAATGCGGTAATCTCCGTGCCTCCAGAATAATTTTCTACCAGAGATTCTAAATTGTAATACGCGGCACCCACGCTGGCCCATATTTGTGATAAGTGACTTCTGCGACTATTGTGCGTGCAAATAAAGGTCAGTTGAGCTTTCTCACCTTTCTGTTCCTGTTCGCGAATAAAGCTTGAAATTTTTTCTAATTCAGATTTGCGTGTCGGGTCAATTTCGTCGAAGTGACGCTCAATATCCGCAAGAAAGTCGCTCACTGATTTATGCATTTCTATTTTGGGTGTTGTAATAGACGTTTGTGTTGACTCATTATTTTTTTGCGAACACGAAGATACAATTAAGGATTGAGTGAAAATTGCAATAAGGCATATTGTGGTTCGCATGTGCGTGCTCATTCTAGTTTGATTAATAAAAGCGCATAAAATAAATTCAGGATTCGCCATATTTCAATGAGTCTGTCTGTTATGTTTAGATTATGTTTTTTGATGTTCGAAGCATAAAATGTAAAATAAGCTTGTCTTTTAGAAAAGTTTGCTTTACATTTGTCTCGTTATAAAATCTAAAATGATGCAAGCACGTTATTTATTACCCCATTCTTTTAAGAGGCCGGGCTGGTTGTTGTTTGGCTTAGGCTTCATTGCCGCAATTGTATTTGTCATTCTCGGTGAAGATCCTGAGGGCACAAACATTCGTGTTTTGGCCTTGGTTGACGATCAATTATTCAACGATACCCGTTGGTTTGGCGTTTCAAATACCAATCCTTACGACGAGTTTATACTCCTTTTTCTAATAATTGGTGGGATAATGGTTGCTTTTAGCAAAGAGAAAGACGAGGATGAATTTATAGCAAAAATGCGATTGGAATCTTTGGTTTGGGCCACGTATGTCAATTATAGCATTTTATTACTCGCCTTGATTTTTGTCTTCGGTATAGCCTTTTTTTGGGTAATGGCTGCCAATATGTTTACCTTGCTTTTCTTTTTTATCATTCGCTTTCATTGGGTAATGATAAGGGCTCGAAAAAATCTAGCTGATTATGAAGAATAATTTGAAGGTTTGGCGGGCACAGAATAATATTACCCAACAAGGTCTGGCTGACGCCGTTGGTGTTTCGCGACAATCCATCAATGCCATAGAAACCGGACGCTATGAGCCATCCACAGCTCTGTCATTAAAAATTGCTCAGGTTCTAAAGACTCGCGTAGAAAATCTATTTAGTCTTGAAGATACCGATTGGGAAAAGAATTAATTAAAAATCGAGGCGAGATTCCACGCGAAAATATTTACCAACGTTTTTTATCACTATAGCGAATTGAAGCTTCATGACGTGCAGTACCTAGCTCCCTGAAGCAAAAAGTGAGCAGCCAATTAGCATTAAGGCCTCGGTAAAAGTTTTTTTAGGTTAATCTAAAAAAACGTTTTACTTTTGCCGCGACATATTTTTAGCTAATTAGAAGAACTTTGCTATGATTCGTGACTATCTTATACTATCCAGCATTTTACTATTTCCAACAGTGGTTTTATCCCAAGCAACGGATTCTGTGAAAACACGTTCGTTGCCAGAAGTAGAAGTTAGCATAGGAATTGGTTTATCCAGTGAAACTCCTTACACAGTTCATGAAATCCCCATGAAAAGTATAGAGAGAGTAGGTCATCCTTCAGGCGTAATGGGTCATCTACGAGATGAACCAGGTATATACGGAGCGGAAATGGGACAGGGTATTGTCAAACCCTTTATTCGGGGTCTTGGTTTTTCTCGTGTGGTTACCATATACCAGGGCAATAAACTCGAAAACCAACAGTGGGGTGCTGATCATGGATTGGGCGCCAACGATTTAGGAATAGCGCGAGCGCGAGTAATAAAAGGGCCCGCCTCCCTCCTATACGGATCTGGTGCGCTAGGCGGTGTGATTGTCCTCGAGGATGAAGCGCCATTTTCCAAAGGATGGCACGGAACAGCCGGAATGGTTTATAACTCCGTATCAAACGGCTTTAGACCATACTTCCGAACCGGAAATTCGTGGAACAATGGACTGTTTTTTGGAATTGAGGCAGCAGCAGAATCACACGCTGATTATCGCGCAGGGAACGATAAAGCCTTTGCAAACGGACGTATAATTGGTAATAGTCGCTACGGATCCGAAACCTTACGATTACATACTGGCATTCAACGATCAAATCTTCAAGCAAAATTGTCTTACACCTACCTAAGACAAAATCTTGGAATTATCGAAGACGACGAAATGGAAGAAAGTCTGGCCACCACCCGTAACGACCGTCGTATGCAATTGCCGTTTCAACGCGTGGCCGACCACGTTGTTTCGTACAATCAGTACGGTCAACACGGAAAATGGGAGAGCTATTTACATCTTAGTCACCACTTCAACGACCGCAGAGAAATTGAAGACGATTTTGACGATATCGATTTAGGGCTCACTCAAAACCACACTTTTTACAACGCTCGTTTGCGCTATAAAGGAAAATTAAATCACACATTTGGAGTGATGGGTAGTTTATTAAACAACCGTAACATGCTGGAAGCTGAGGAAATACTCATACCAGACGCTTCGTATTTTGAAAATGGTTTGTATTACCTTGCCTCCCAATCGATAGGAAAATGGCATGTTGAAGCTGGCGGTAGGTTCGATTTCCGACAATTGGTTGCCGACGCCACTGCACCCCATATTGTGGAGTATGGCTACGTCTTACCCGGCGAACCCGAAGACGGAAAATTAAACCTCAACTTTCAGGGTTTTTCCGGATCCGTAGGCGCGCGACGCTCCTTGCGCTCAAGTTCATTTAACCACCAATCTGTACGATTTAACGCATCCACAGGCTTTCGAGCGCCCGATTTGGCAGAACTATTCTCTAATGGTCCGCACCCCGGAACGAATCGATTTGAAATTGGTAATGTAAACTTCAATCCCGAACAAAGTTTGCAGTTCGAAGCAAGTTATTCATTTAGCTCAAAAAGACTTAACCTAGAATTTTCGCCCTTTATCAATTTGGTAGACAACTACATTTTCTTTGCTTGGAACGGCCAAGAACGTCTTGATGGATTGCAAGAATGGGAATTTGCCCAACGCGATGCTTTTCTTTTTGGGGGAGAATTTAATACGTCCTTTCAGCTTAGTGATCAACTGCGTACTACTGTAAGGGGAAGTATGGTGCGAGGCGTCTTTCGAGATGAAGGGAACTTGCCCTTTATTCCCGCTGATAACGCTGAATGGCAAGTAGAATGGACGCCATCCTCCTACCGTTTATTTACAACGCTGCGCCATGTAGACAATCAACTTCGTCCAGGATTGCTGGAACAAGAAACTTCCGGATTTACCCTCTTACACTTTGGAGTATCTCGCTTATGGGAAATGTCTGAAGGCTCTTCTTTCCAAGCAGGAATTACGGTTTACAACGCACTTAACACCCGATTTGTCGACCACATGTCAATTTTGCGTGCCTTTGAAATTCCTTCACCTGGCAGAAATATAATGCTGAGTTTACGCTATAATTGGTGATTTTAAAATTTGTGCTACCTATGCACTACATTTGTTGCATACTAAAAATACAAAGATGCGAAACACCTACGGTATTGCTTTTTTCATTCTAAGTCTAAGCTTATTTGCACAAAGATCAGGCAACTATGTAGGCGTAACCGTTTCACCCGCAGTTACAAAGTTTGTACACCAAACAGACCAACCTGGACTGTCAGAATTATATTCTGAATACAATCCCTTTATTGGGGGCAGTGTTGGATTCAGCGGCTTACTAAAAATCAATAATCGTTTCGTATTACAATCGGAATTCTTGTACTCCATTTATTCGGAGCGCAATAAAAGAGAAGTGACTTTTATAGATCCTGATTTAGGCTTCGTACTCAATCCCGAAAGTGATGGTTATATTGTGTTCATTGATGAATACCAATGCTTTAGCTTACCCTTACTGCTAAATATGTACTTGAATAATCAAACAAATCGATGGTCGTGGTTTCTCGCTGCCGGCGTACGCGGGAACTTCTTCACTGCCCGATATTTCACTGTTATAAGTAACCTTGAAAGCATTAATAACGACCGGCGACGTATTGGCAGCAACGAGCAACAAACCCGCTTGTTTACTGTTTCCGGTCAAGTCGGTTTTGGCTTAGACTATAATCGTAGCCGAAATTTTCGGATGCGAGTAGCTCCTTTTTATGAGCAGTTTATCAATAGCACATACAAAAGCAGCTCTAGTGTGGCGCAAAAACCTTATGCCTTAGGCTTACAATTCGGAGCGTATTGGAGTTTATAAAAAAAGCCCCCTACTGGAGGCTTTTCTTAATCTTACGCATTTCGTTCGATTTGAATTCGCGTTTGTACTCCGTCAAACTCCACAACTTCAGAATCCATTTGATCCACCCATTGAATGCCGGTGGCTAAAACTTCCAAGCAAATGTAGTCGTAGAAAGTCTCTACAGCTTCTTGCAGTTGGGGGTCGGATTGCAGACTGAGCACAATGCGATCCGTAAGTTCAAAGTCGCTTTCCTTACGCATGTTCTGTACGCGATTTATCAATTCACGAGCAATACCCTCACGACGCAAATCAGGGGAAATGGTGGCATCGAGGGCGACCGTATAACCGTTTTCAACGACCACTAACCAACCAGGAATATCGTCTGTTTGTACTTCTACATGTTCTAAATCTATACGAACGGAATCCCCTTCCAAATTAAAATCGTAGAAACCTTGCTTTTCAAATTCTTGGATGTTTTCCTGCGTAAGTTCTTGAACCGCCTTCATAAAGACCTTCATTTTTGAACCTAAAATTCCACCCAAAACCTTAAAATTAGGTTTGATTTTTTTGGTGATGGTCCCGGTAACATCGCGAAGGATTTCCAGTTCTTTTACGTTGGTTTCAGCCAAAATAATATCGCGGACTTTATCAATTCTGTTAGCCAATTCATCACTCAAAGCTGGCACGAGCACCTTTTGTAAAGGTTGTCGAACTTTGATTTTCTCCTTCTTACGCAGGGAGAGAATCATGGAGGAAAGTTGTTGAGCAACGTGTGTTTGCTCTTCAAGTTCAGCATTAATAAGCGATTCGTCATATTCGGGCCAATCGGCCAAATGCACAGAATCATGAGGTTCTAAATTCGATAAAGAATTCAAATCACTGTACAGTCGATCCGCATAAAATGGCGCTACAGGAGCCATTAGCTTACTAAGCGTTAAAAGGCACTCATACAAGGTTTGATAAGCCGATATTTTATCTTCTGCATACTCACCTTTCCAAAATCTTCTGCGACACAAACGAACGTACCAATTTGATAAATTCTCACTAACAAAATACATAATAGCTCTAGTAGCTCTAGTCGGTTCGTAATCTGAAAACTGTGTTCCCACTTCACGAATCAACGAATGTAATTCCGAAAGAATCCAACGATCCATCTCCGGACGTTGATTTACAGGGATGTGTTTTTCTTGAAAACAAAAACCGTCAACATTGGCGTAAAGGGTGAAGAAACTGTAAGTATTAAATAGCGTTCCGAAAAACTTACGCTGAACTTCCGTAATACCTTCTAGATCGAATCGGAGATTATCCCAAGGTTGAGCGTTCGACATCATATACCAGCGAACAGCATCAGATCCGTATGTATCCAAGGTTGTAAACGGATCAATGGCGTTGCCGAGACGTTTTGACATCTTTTGGCCATTTTTATCCAAAACCAATCCGTTGGAAACTACATTTTTATACGCCACTGAGGATTTCGTCATTACGCTAATTGCGTGCAGTGTATAAAACCACCCTCGCGTTTGATCTACCCCCTCAGCAATAAAATCAGCAGGAAAATTTTTATCGAAAATATCTTGGTTTTCAAATGGATAGTGCCATTGGGCAAATGGCATGGAACCAGAATCGAACCACACGTCGATCAAATCTGCCTCGCGCTTCATTGGCGCACCAGATTCACTTACCAATATTAATTTATCTACATAGGGTTTGTGTAAGTCGAACTGCTCATAATTTTCCTTAGAAAAATTACCAGGAACAAAATTCAACAGGGGATTTTCTTCCATAAATCCGAGTTTAACGGATTTATCTACCTCATTTTTAAGTTCTTCCACCGAGCCAATACACTTAGCTTCCAATCCGTCATCCGTGCGCCAGATCGGCAGGGGAATACCCCAAAATCGGGAGCGCGATAGATTCCAATCGTTGGCGTTCTCCAACCAATTCCCAAATCTGCCCGTACCCGTAGAGGCCGGCTTCCAATTGATTTCGTTGTTTTTTGCTACCAACTCATTCTTCATCTTCGTCACGGCAATAAACCATGAGTCTAAAGGATAATAGAGAACCGGTTTATCCGTACGCCAGCAGTGCGGATAATTATGCTCGTACTTTTCAATTTTAAATGCCCTATTTTCGAGCTTTAATTTAAGACCAATTCTTTCGTCTACAGATAAATATTGATCGAGTTTGGGTATAATATGCGCAAGTCGGGTTCTCTGTTTATCCAACTCTATTTGTTTTTCCTCATCCGAAAGATATTCGGCCTTTACGGGCTCACCGGCAAAACCGAACACTTCATCACGCATTTCATTGACAAATCGACCTTGAAGATTCACCAAAGGCACCGGATTTCCATGAGCATCTTCAATCAACATTGGTGGAACCCCTGCTTCTTTGGCCACCTTAGCGTCATCTGCTCCAAAAGTAGGCGCGGTATGGACAATACCTGTACCGTCTTCCGTAGTAACAAAATCTCCCTTAATAATTCGAAAACCCAGTTCAGGATTCTCCATCGGCTGGGTATAAGCCAAGAGTTGCTGGTATTTTAGTTCCAACAAATCAGCACCCATGCAACTTCCTGCCACTAAATAAGGAATGGTCTTTTGTTTTTCCTCAAAAGATTCTAAGGCTTCAAAACTTGATTCTTCACGATATTTTTTATCCAAATTTTTTGCGAGCAAGGCTTTCGCCATAATCACCCGAATTCTTTTATACGTGTACTGATTATAGGTGTCCACCAACACATATTCAATACCTTCACCAACCGTGAGTGCAGTATTCGAAGGAAGCGTCCAAGGTGTGGTGGTCCAAGCTAAAAAGAATACAGGTATATTTTCTTGATAATCGATGGAAAAAATTGAATAAATATCCCGAGGATTTTCCGCTTCAAACATTGCCACCATACTACTATCCTTTACGTCTTTATAACAGCCCGGCTGATTGAGTTCATGTGAACTCAAACCCGTGCCGGCAGCGGGGGAGTAGGGTTGAATGGTGTATCCTTTATAAATCAACTTTTTATCGTACAGCTCTTTCAAAAGGTGCCATACAGACTCAATGTATTTATTTTCGTAGGTAATATACGGATCATCCATATCCACCCAGTAGCCCATCTTATCGGTAAGTTGATTCCACACATCGGTGTATTTCATTACTTCCTTTCTGCAGGCTGCGTTATATTCTTCTACGGTGATTTTGGTGCCAATATCCTCTTTGGTTATTCCTAATGTTTTTTCCACACTCAGTTCTACGGGTAAGCCATGCGTATCCCAACCCGCTTTTCGATTGACTTGAAAACCTTGTTGTGTTTTAAATCGGCAAAAGACATCCTTTACCGTTCGCGCCATTACGTGATGGATTCCCGGCATACCATTAGCACTTGGTGGCCCCTCATAAAAGGTAAAAGTAGGTTTATTTTCACGCTGAATAATCGACTGCTTGAATACGTTATTCAACTTCCATTTGGTGCGAACTTCCTCTTGAATAGATGGTAAATCTAAACCCTTTTTGTATTCGGGATAAAGCGACATAGTATCTATATAAATGATGTTAATTAATAAGGCTGCGAAAATACGATGAACCCAACTAGCAAGTTAATCAATAAAACTTTTTAGTGACTTATTTTATCGATAAAACAAGTCGCTGAAAAAATTCCAATTTACTTACAAGCTATCTTGTTGACTCTATTTTCGTGTCTGCCACCTTCAAAAGTTGCTTCTTTAAAATGTTTTACTATTTCAATGGCTAGCTCTTGAGAAATAAAACGGGCGGGCAAGGCTAAGATATTCGCATTATTGTGTTGACGTGCGAGGGTAGCTAATTCAGAATTCCAACACAATGCCGACCTTACTTTAGCATATTTGTTTACCGTCATATTTATTCCATTACCACTTCCACAAATTGCTATACCCCAATCAAAATCTCCGTTACTCACCGCTTCTGCTAGAGGATGAGCAACGTCAGGATAATCCATACTATCCAAACTATGGGTTCCAAAATCATGAAAATCAATACTATCTGAGAAATGCTTTTTAATTAACTCTTTTAATTCAAAGCCAGCATGATCTGAAGAAATTCCAATTTTAAGCATAAAAATAGGGGTTATTAACACTAATTAAAAAATTCGCTGAGTAACTTGTTACTAACGGTTGAAAACTATTGGCAAAAATACCTTGTTTTTTCCATCCCGAACGAGTAATGCACACATAAAATATCCCTGCAAGCAAAAGTTATTTTAGTTATTGACATTTTCTTGTGTTGCTATACACAATTTGCATCCCCAATTCAGCTCAAAAGTTATTGAGCAAATTCTGTTCATTGATAAATTTTAGAATTGTTAACTCAAAAGTCAAGTCATTTGATACATATTGCCTTATCTTTGATGCATTGGTTAATAAGTTGTGAAAAAATCGTGATAAATGACAAAATCAATTTTTCAACTTACTTTTTGTACACACTATCAACACGCTATATATACCACCATGTTGAAATTGATTTTTAAAAATAAAATGCATGGTTTTATAATAGTATGTTCATTTCTTTTTTTGAACCCAATTTTTGCCCAGCGCAATGATTCGGTTTTCAAGCAATTTTTCCATGAAAATGGTAAAGTACGAAGCGAAGGTACATTGATAAATGGAACTCCAGATGGATACTGGAAAAATTATCACATCAACGGTAACTTGAAATCAGAAGGCAATCGACGCGACGAAGTTTTGGAGGGAGAATGGAAATTTTACACCCAGGAAGGAGTATTGTTTGTTAGTATTACTTACAAAAATGGGAATAAAGAAGGTCCTCGTAAAACCTATGAAGAAGGCATTTTAGTAAAAAAAGAAGTTTTCATAGACAACCAGCTCGAAGGTATTACTGAACATTATTTTCCAAATGGAAAAACACGTTTGCGTATTCCTTTTGAAAATAATAGGGAGAATGGTTTGGGATTCGAGTATGATACTATAGGCACTATAATTACTCTCCTCACATATAAAAGTGGTGTACTCACCAAGAAACGACAAATCAATAGACGTGATGATGCGGGTAATAAGCAGGGAGCTTGGTTGGAATTTCACTCTAATATGCGAATCAAATGGGAGGGAAGCTATATGGATGATCTTAAGCATGGATATTTTAAGTTCTATACAAACAGCGGAAATCTTATTCGAACCGAACGCTGGGTAATGGGCGTTTTGCAAGCGGAGGATGAGGAAACCGCAAAAATTGAAATTCGTAGACAATTGGACCCTTTAACCGGACACATTGCCAACGTAGGTGGATATGTAAAAGGAAAAAAGGAAGGGGTTCATCGGGAATATGATGCCCAAGGAAACGTGATAGGTGGGGGTATTTATAATTTAGATAGACTTCTTGCGGAAGGTATTACAGACGATATGGGTCGGCGTCAAAAACATTGGAAATTCTATTATCAAACTGGCGAACTGAAAGAAGAAGGCGGATATATTGATGGTAAAAGACACGGAAATTGGAAGTATTATTTTATCGATGGCAGACTTGAACAGGAAGGTCGTTTTAATAGAGATAAACCTGTTGGTACTTGGGTTTGGTATCACGATGATGGATCTGTCTGGCGCGAAGAAGAATTTGTGGATGGATTGCGCGATGGTCCTTTCGTGGAAAAAGACTCTACCGGAAGAGTAATTGCTAAAGGTTCATATGTTGAAGGGTATAAAGACGGAAATTGGGAATATCAAATAGGTAATTCTAGAATCGAAGGTTCTTACTTTGACGGTGAACGCAATGGCGATTGGCGAACTATTTATACCGATATAGATGTCGTACACTATACTGGGTCATTTGTGGCTGGCCTCCCAGAAGGTAAACATACGTGGTACTACGACAACGGTAAAGTAGAAGCGCGCGGTCGTTATCGAGGCGGACTTAAACAAGGTATTTGGGAATTTTATTCGCGTAATGGAATTCGATATTTGACCATTACCTACAAAGACGATGAGGAAATCGAGTATAACGGATCAAAAGTTAGTTTTGGAAAAAAATTCGACGCACGATTACGAATGTGATCAAACAGATAATTGGACTTGTTTACACAGTAGAGAAGTCTTTGATACGCCCTGGATACAAGTTTTCAAAGAACAAGTACTAACGCCTAATGGTGGTTTGGGTTTGTATGGCAGGATTCATTTTAAAAATGTTGCCATAGGTATTTTACCAATCGATGATGATGGTTTTACCTGGTTGGTAGGGCAGAAGCGTTATCCTATTGACACCTACACCTGGGAAATTCCGGAGGGTGGTGCGCCCCTTGACGAAAATCCTTTGGAAGCTGCTAAGCGAGAATTAGCAGAGGAAATTCAAATGCAAGCAGAAGAATGGGAGATTATCCAGGAAGTAGATTTAAGTAATAGTGCAACGGACGAACGGGCCATTATTTTTGTTGCCAGAAAATTGTCGCCGTATGTGGGTTTGAGTACAGACGATACTGAGCGAATTGCGGTTAAGCGAGTTCATCTAAGCGAGTTTTTTAGCATGGTTGATAGTGGAATCATTAGAGATAGTCTATCTGTCCTAGCAGCTCTTAAATATCGTCTTTTAAATCTATAAGCTTATTCTGCTTCTACGTCGTTGATAAGTTGCTTTATGCGGTTTATGTAAGCTCCAAAAGCTTTTTGATTTAGATATTTTGTGAGAAAGTAACTTACCGGGGTTAGGATTACTATACAAAGTATTAAGGCATATATCTTCAAATTGGAATCAAATAATTCCATGAAGCTCATATTCGCAGATAGTGTTCCGCCGAGTATGAAACCACCACTTATAGCAAACGGGTAAACAAAAAGAGCTATTTTTTCAGTCAATTTTAGCCATTTTTCCAGTGCTTCATTGATCTTTTTCAACTCTTGAATTAATCCAAATTCTTTCTGCCAATTGGTTAATTTCTTATAAAGTGAATAGCCTGTTACGACAGTATACATGGTAAAAGAAGCTGCTACGGCAACAAATGTTATAATGCTCCAATGCGGGAAGAATATACCGATTGATATATAGCAAATAAAGAAGGCAATGCCGTAGTAGAAATTTATGCGTAGATGCCTTTGTAGCGTTTCAATCGGTGAAATTGAATTTCTACTAAAGATTTTCGCAAGATCAATCTTTGTCTTTGCCGTTGAAGATTGATTTATTTTTTCCCACTCATTAATCCATTCCATAATTTTCAAATTTATTAATCGTTTCCGTGATTTTATTTTTTATTCTGTGAATTTTCACATTGGTGTGGTTTATCGTTATTCCCATAAAATCTGCTATTTCGGGATTTGTAAATCCGTCTAAATGCATTATTATGATAGAACGATCCGCTTCGTTTAAAGATTTCAGAGCCATTTGTAAAACTTCGTATTTATCCTTTACTAGACTGGTATCTTCTGCCGCTATGTTCAATTCATAATCGTTAGTACTAAAGTTCTTTTTGTTCTTTCGCAATGCTGTAAGTACAGTATTGAGGGCAACTTTATATAGCCACGTACTAAACTTAGATTCTCCGCGAAAACTATCCTTTGATTTCCATGCTTGCAAAACCACTTCTTGGTACGCATCTTCTCTATCGGTATAATCATCGATATACATCCCAACAATTTTGTGGATTATTCCCGAGTGTTCCTCAATGGATTCAACAAATAGTTTTTCCGTCACAAAGAATTTTTAGGATATATGTTTATTTTTGAGTCAATAAATTACAGTCAAAATAAAAAAGCGAGCATGAAAATTTCATACTCGCTTTAGGTGGGCCCACCTGGGCTCGAACCAGGGACCGTCTGATTATGAGTCAGATGCTCTA
>REDE01000017.1 GCA_007693635.1 Flavobacteriales bacterium
GCTCGACCAGCCCCAAACGCCTAAACGCCTAAACGCCTAAACGCCTCAACCCCCCTCCTAAAAGTACGAAAAGTCCCGATTGGCCTCGAGTCCTTTAACGGCCTCGTACATCAACTTGATGGTGTTTTCCACGTCGTTTTGGTGACACATTTCTACGGTGGTGTGCATGTAGCGAAGGGGAAGGGAAATTAAGGCTGAAGGGACACCCTCGGCTGAAAAAGCAAAGGCGTCCGTGTCGGTTCCTGTGGCTCTGGAAACTGCCATACGCTGGAAGGGAATCTCGGATTTCTGCGCTCGTTCGATGAGGTAGTCGAGCAGATTGTTTTGCACAGCGGGTCCATACGTAAGTACGGGACCATCTCCACTTTTGAAATCTCCTTGCTGAATTTTATCCATCATCGGGGTGCTGGTGTCGTGACACACATCGGTGATAATCGCCACGTTGGGCTTGATTCTACGTGAAATCATTTCGGCGCCTCGCAGTCCAATTTCTTCCTGAACGGCGTTAACTAAATGCAACGAAAAGGGCAACTTATCAGCATTTTCATGAATGAGTCTGGCTACTTCCGCAATCATAAATCCGCCAATGCGATTGTCTAACGCCCGTCCAATGAACTTGTTGTTGTTGAGAATGCTGAATGTGTCCTCGTAGGTGACCACGCAGCCGACGTGAATGCCAAGGGATTCGACTTCTTCTTTAGAGGAGGCTCCGCAGTCGAGGAATATGTTTTTTAAACTGGGCGCCTCTTCTTTTTCCTGACGAGTATGAATCGCCGGCCAACCAAAGACGGCTTTGACAATCCCTTTTTTGGTGTGGATGTTTACCCTTTTGGATGGGGCAATCTGGTGGTCTGAACCTCCATTTCTACGAAGATAAATAAAGCCCTCTTTGGTGATGTAGTGTACAAACCAAGAAATTTCGTCGGCATGGGCTTCTAATACTACTTTGTACTTGGCGTCGGGATTAATAACGCCCACAGCTGTTCCGTAAACGTCGGTATAATGGGTATCGATGTAGGGTTGTAGATAGGAAAGCCAAAGTTTTTGTCCGGCAACTTCAAAACCAGTAGGTGAGGGGTTGTTGATATAGGTTTCTAAAAAATCCAGGGACTTTTTCGTCAGAATGCTATTTTCGCTCATTTGTTTAGTTTTTATTGATTAATGATGGCGTTTCCGCTCAGCAATTTATCGAAGCTTTCCTGATGCTCCATGATTCGCAAAGACTTTTGCAAGAAAGGATCGTCGCGTAACACAAAAGGCAGCATCATTCTACGGCCGAAAACGGTTGAGAGTATTTGTTGTTTGATGTATTTACCCATTTGAGCCACATCTTCTTCGGGAATATATTCGGCCTGAGGAAATAAACGCAATACCAATTCTTTGTCATTCGACCTCCAAACCATTTCCGGTGAATAATTGGCAATACTGTCGAAGTGAATGGCCGCGAAGTGCTGAATGCTCTTCAAGGCTTCAATGGTGCCTAAGAGATGAAAAGCGTGTGCGGCAAAGGATAGACTGTCGCGATCTTGCTGAATATCCGGACGAACGCCACCACCGCCATAGACGATTCTACCGTTACGGGTTCGGTAAACAGGCGTTTCTATGGTCTGCTGATCGTCTCCGTGAATTCGATCGAAAATTTCGTTCTTGTAGGCTTCAAAACCTTTGTCGTAAGGCTTCTGGATAACTCGCCCGGAAGGGGTGAAATACCGCGAAGTGGTTAGTCGTACTTTACTTCCATCGGGTAGGGAAATTTCTTCCTGAACGAGTCCTTTACCAAAACTCCTGCGTCCGATTATCACCCCGCGGTCGTTATCTTGAATGGCACCAGCTAAGATTTCCGAGGCGGAGGCCGAACCTTCGTTGATTAGAACCACCAAGGATTGACGCTGATAAGCCCCCTGTTTTTTGTTGATGTACCAAGTGGCTTTTCCGCGGTTGTCTTCAACGTAAACAATGCTGTCGTCTTTGGCTAAAAACAGCGAAGCAACATCTACGGCCTGATGTAAGAGTCCACCGGGATTATCACGCAAGTCCAGAATGATGCCCGATAAATTTTCTGCCTTATGCTTTTTAAGGGCGTTTTGAACTTCTTTAAATGTAGGTTCGGAAAATCGACTGATGCGAAGAAATAGCGTGTTTTCGTTGGGATGGAAAGAGACATCAACGCTGGGAATCGGGACTTCCCCACGAATGATCGTGAAGGGCATAATTGTGCTGGATGCAGGACGGTATACGTCCACCGGAACCTCCGTGCCAATTTGCCCTTTTAGGCGTTTTATGATTTCGTTATTCTCCAGAGTCCCTAAAGTCTCCCCATTGGCGGCAATGAGTGCATCACCTCCCCGAAGACCGGCTTTGGATGCTGGTCCGCCCTCGATAATTGAACGCACCCAGACCGTGTCGTCGAGGACGTTAAATTCGACTCCTATACCCACAAACGAGCCACTCACACTTTCTCTGGAGCGTTGCACTTCCTCAGCATTAAGGTAGGCACTGTGCGGATCGAGTTGGTGAAGCAACTCCGAAATCGCTTGCTCCAATAGACTGTCCACACCCGTAGGATTCAAATGTAATTCATCTACCCGCTGTAGAAGATAATCGAGTTTCTGAATCCGATTTGAGCTATACGAAGTCCCGCGAGAGCTGTACGTCCCGATGTAAAAGCCCAGAAGTATGAGCAGAGAAAAAAGAAGAGGGAGTAGAGCAGGAGGGATTTTTCGCATGAATTATTGTTCCTCAGTAGTGGGTATACAAACCAGTTCAACACCGGCTTTCTTTAAGAAATCTAAACCAGAATTGTCCTTGTATTGTTTCATATAGACCAATCTTTTTATTCCCGCCTGATGAATCAACTTCGCACAATCTCTGCAGGGCGAAAGCGTGAGGTAGAGGGTGGCACCGGTGCAGGAGTGGGTGGAACCCGCGACTTTCAAAATCGCGTTGGCCTCGGCGTGTAAGACATACCATTTGGTGTTACCTTCCTCATCTTCACAAGCATTTTCAAAACCCGTGGGCGTGCCGTTGTAACCGTCGCTGATAATCATTCGATCTTTCACAATCAAGGCTCCAACCTTCTTTCTGTTGCAGTGTGAGAGTTTGGCCCATTCCAAAGCCATACGCAGATAGGCTTTATCGTATCTTTCTTGTTTTTTGCTCATGAATTGTGTTTCGAGGGGGTAAAATTACAATGTATGATTGGATTCTTTCCGCAAAGGCTAAACTACTCCGCAAAGTTTTGGTTAAACGGATGTATTTTCGCGGAAATTATTAATTTAACTCACATATATCATGGATTTTTTACCCAATCACATTTCGGAATATGCAGAAAAATATACTCGAAAAGAAGACGAGTTACTCCAACATATCAATCGCGAAACCCACGCTGAAGTTTTGATACCTCGTATGCTTAGCGGACATTTACAAGGACAGGTTTTACGTATGCTCAGTAAAATGCAACGACCCCGGTATATTTTGGAGGTGGGGACTTATACGGGCTATGCCGCCTTGTGTTTGGCCGACGGATTGTCTGATGACGGCGAACTGCATACCATTGATATCAATGAGGAACTCGAAGACCGCATTCGGGGCTATTTTGCGCAGTCACCCCGGGCGCACCAACTTCATTTTCACTTGGGTGATGCCCGCGAGATCATTGGGCAGATAGATAAACCTTGGGATTTGGTGTTTATCGACGCGGATAAAGAAAATTATCTCAATTACTACGAGCTGGTGATTCCCTTGATGCCTTCAGGCGGTTTGATTATTGCCGATAATGTGTTGTGGTCGGGAAAGGTGACGGACGAAAAGGAGCGCAACAAAGATACCGATACCAAGGCCCTACACGAATTTAACGCACACGTGACCAATGACCAACGCGTTGAAAACGTCCTTTTTCCAATTCGCGATGGGTTGATGATTGCGAGGAAGGTTTAGGTGTTTAGGCGTTTATTCGTTTAGGCGTTTAGTCGTTTAGTCGTTGGGGGCCGGTCGGGCTGGTGGGAACGATAATGGGCGATTAGGGAGTAAGGCGTGTAATGCCCACCACGAGGTCAT
>REDE01000064.1 GCA_007693635.1 Flavobacteriales bacterium
ACTCAATTATTACACAGAGTTTCACAGAGAAGGCACAGAGTTTCACAGAGGGTTTTCTTTGTGCACCTTCGTGCATTCTTCGTGCACCTTTGTGGAATAGTTATACCACAAAGATCTCAAAGGAGGCGCAAAGTTTGACAAAGGGTTGAGACGTTTAGGCGTTTAGTTGTTTATTCGTTTAGACGTTTGAGGCCTTCCGACTTTCGAGCGCGTAGTACGAGTCCCCGTCTTCCCCTTTTGATAGCACATTTCCGTGGAGGGTGGTGTCTTCGCGTCGCACATTTAAAAGCGGACGACAAAACACAAGTTTGTTCCGCTTTTTCCCAAAGTCGCAACTGCCCTCCTTCAAAGAATGCTTGATATACATTACTTTTGCCTCCTGAAAACCCTATTCATGCAAGTATTCAAATTTGGAGGCGCTTCGGTGAAAGACGCTCAAGGTGTTCGAAATGTAGAACGTGTTCTGCTTCAATGTGGTGCAGAAAATACCATTGTCGTAGTTTCTGCCATGGGTAAAACCACCAATAATCTGGAAAAAATTGTCCAGTACCACTTGGAAGGTAACCCCCTCTGGAAGGAAGTCTTGGAAGATGTTCGACGCATCCACTATGCAGTCATGGAAGAATTATTCCCTAGAAAAGAACACACTGTTTACCAGGAAGTTGAACACGTACTCACGCAGATTCGTCTGATTTGTCAAGCTCCCCCTGAGCACGATTACAATATGCATTACGACCGTATTGTTAGTTACGGTGAAATCATATCCACACGCATTGTCTCCGCGTTTCTGAACGACAGCGGATGGAATAATCAGTGGTTAGACGCACGAAAATTGATTAAAACCGATGCCAACCATCGCTTTGCACGAATCAATTGGTCGTTTACTGAAGTCCTAGTCCAACAGGCAATCCGCCCCAATAACAACTACGTAATCCAGGGCTTTATCGGCTCTGATGATAACCTCCACGCCACGACTTTAGGCAGAGAGGGTTCCGACTACACGGCATCGGTTTTGGCCTACGTACTCAACGCCGGAGAGGTGTGCATCTGGAAGGATGTGCCCGGAGTTTTAAATGGCGACCCTAAGGTTTTTTCGGATGTCAAGCTAATCAATCACATCTCCTACCGAGAAGCAATTGAATTAGCGTATTTTGGAGCCTCGGTTATCCATCCCAAAACCATTCAGCCGCTGCAACGCAAGGATATCCCCCTCTACGTCAAATCGTTTTTGGAGCCTGGTAATCCGGGAACACGAATCAGTAATGGGCCGGACTTATCGCCCGAACTTCCCATTTTTATCCGCAAAACCGACCAAGCCATTCTCAAGATTAGTACCCGAGACCTCGCGTTTATCGTAGAGGAAAATCTCAGTGCCATTTACAACATCTTTCACCGCTACGGAACCCGTGTAAATCTTATGCAAAATTCGGCAGTAAGTTCGCGATTCTGCATCAATAACGACCCCATTTCAACTCCTAAAGTGGTTGCTGAATTACAAAAAGACTTCGATGTAGAATTTGAAACGGATATTACGCTGTTTACCATACGTCACGACAAGGGAAATTCTCGAGAAACCTTAGGGAGTATCGGTGAAGTACGCATGGAGCAAAGAACACCAAACGTCATGCAATTTGCTGCAAAATAGTCGAGCAATTATGATTTTATAGTCGGATTAAAGTGCTTAATCCTCCTCTTCGGGCGCTTCAATCTCCATAGGGACATCCTCAGCGGTTGGGCGTAGGCGGAAAGACAATAAAATCAAATAAGCGCCGAGTGCCAGACTGTAGATACCTAGTAGAATGTTATCAATTCGGCCATCTTCGCCAAAAGGATTTATTATAATAATGACTCCCAGGGCGACCGATAGCATACCGTTGATAAGTAAAATCCATTTCTGGCTGTCATTTTTCATGGCCATAAAAATCAGCAAGAAACCAATTCCTACCGCCCACGCACCGACAATCATCCGGAAGATTTGCATAAATGCATCCGTATAAATCAGCACGACAAGTGCCAGCAAAAGATCGAAAATCCCGAGAATCAAAGGGAAAAACCAAGATTCATTCGTCACTCGGAGTCGATTAGCATAAAACAACGTAGCCCCACCGACCAGCAGCATCGATATACCCCAATAATTAAATATCAGTATGATAGGTTCATAGGCAAAAATAAACAATGCCAACAAAGCTAAGATTCCGCCTCGCAGACTCAGTAGCCACCAAAATCGCTTGATGTCCATATTTTGTTAATTAGGTTATGGTATTGGTCGTAAATCTATTTATTCTGCTCGCGCTCTTCGCGTTGTTTACGCATCCACCAAATATAAAAAACTGCCAAAAGAATCGGAAAGATGATGTACAAAAGTATATTCAGCGGATTAGAAAAATCAACCGGATCGTTGTTGATCTTGACAAGGTCCTGACTCTGAGCTTGGAGCAATGCAATGTTTAATAGAAAAAATGCCGTTAATAAAATGCGCATACGTTTGGTTTTGAAGTTGGTCAAATTTACAAAAAATCTATTGGAATTACAAGTCCTCAGAGCAAACTCGTTTGGCACGCACCCACGTTTTCGCTCCTAGAATGTTAGTAGCTAAAAGCAATGTAGTTCCCTCTTTAATTCGGTACTTTTTTCTCAAATCAGGAGCTCGCAAGGGGAAATTTCGACAAATAATATGCATGCCTTCGGGATCTATTAAGTTTTTCGTGCCGGGCTTTGCCGTATTTTCAACCTTCCAAATTTTTCCCGGAAAATCCGCAACCAATTCCGAGGAAGTGAAAATATGACTCTGTGTGTCGAGTTGAACCACCCCGTACTTTACGGCCATCGTTTGCCAACACCCCGACTTCATCATGGCCGGATAAGGTTCATAAATATAATCGCCAATTTTCCCAACGGGCGGCACCTCATTGACGTCTTTCTGGTTGGTCTCTAGTTCACAGATTTTTCTTTTATCATCAAAATGAACGGCACGAATACGGCCTAAACCCGGAAATTGAAGTAGTACTTCTTTCACGTCGTTATCCAAACTCAAGATTTCAATATTGGAAGCTTCAGAAAACGCACGTATGAGGTACTGCAAATCCACCATTGGACTCAGTTTGAGACATATTTTCTCCGATGCTACGGACAGTTTAGGCCATAGCTCAAGGACATTTGGACTCGCATCTTCCAGTAAAAAACTGCGTTTAGACTGCACTCGTCGGTCCGGATCGATGTAAATGACATCGCAGGATGTACCAGTTTCCAACCACGTTTGGGCATCGGTATGCAGCACCTCAACATTGGGATGGTTTTGAAAATTCCACCTCGCAAATTCCGCCAGGAAAGCATCGCGCTCAATGTAGTAGACCTTTTTACCCAGCGAGGCGTGAGCCCAGACATCCACCCCCATTCCACCGGTTAAATCTGCCAAAATACTTCCCGAAGTTTCCCTGGCCTTATACAAGGCTAAGGTATCCGAACTTGATTGTTCTAGGCTTTGCTTGGTGGGAATTAACCAATGCGGCGCACGATTTAACAGCTCGGGGATTTTAGATGCTGCGCGAAATTGCAAATCCCACTGAATAGCTATTGCTCGAGCTTCGGCGTCGTTGGCGAAGCGCAGGACAGTACTTGAGAGTCCGTTCTCAGCCACCAAGGCTTTAATCATTTCCCCCTTGTCAGAACAGAGAAATTGGTACAGTTCAGCGGGCGCCATTAAACACAAAGGATAGAATATTTGCTCCCATGCGCAGGGCCTTCTGACGGATTTCCTCCGGATCGTTATGCACCTCCGGATCTTCCCAACCATTACCCAGATCAGACTCATAAGTATAGAGAAGCACTAGACGATCCTCATCAAAAATACCGAAGGCCTGTGGAGGATGTCCGTCGTGCTCGTGGATCTTCGGCAATCCGTCGGGAAAGGAGAAGCGAGCATGAAAGATGGGGTGAGAAGCATCGAGTGCGACCAAATTCCGATCCGGAAAAATTCGCTTGATTTCCGGGCGGACAAATTTATCCATTCCGTAATTATCGTCGATATGTAAAAAGCCGCCGGATAGCATGTAATTCCGCAAGTTGGCTGCTTCCTTTTCTGAAAAAACCACATTTCCGTGACCCGTCATATGGATAAATGGATACAGAAAAATATTTGGAGAACCCGGCTCGACGACGTCATTTTCATGAAAAATATTGGTTTTCAAAACCTCATTACTAAACGCTATGAGGTTGGGAAGCGAAGTTGGATTGGCATACCAATCGCCACCACCACTGTATTTGAGCACAGCGATCCGCAAATTTTGTGCACCGAGAAATTGAGCACTTATCACCAAGATCAAGAGAAGATATTTTCGCATAATGACAAAGGTAAATGAGATTACCCATAAGCACCTAAAAAAATCTAAAAAAGAAATTGGCAAAACTGCTGCAGGCATTGAACTAATCATTAATTTTGCTGTATGCAAATGATTGTTAATCTAATTACATTGCTGGGAATAACCGCGCTAACACTCACAACCAAAAGAACATTTACACAAGATGAACTTTTGGGGGTGGTTGAGCCTACAGAACATCAAGATTTCACTTTAGTCCCCGAGTCCTTGGCCTCACACTCCACACATTATTTACGCACGGAAGTCGTTGAAGCCTTTGTTAAAATGGCGCAGGATGCAAAAAAAGAAGGAATTCATCTTGAAGTGGTTAGTGCATTCCGCTCTTTCCATCGTCAGAAAACCATTTGGAATACCAAATTTGCCCGTTTCAAAGGTTCAGACCTTCAGCGCGCACAGAAAATACTTGAATATTCATCGATGCCCGGAACGAGCCGACACCATTGGGGAACGGATTTTGACCTCAACTCGGTGAATCCGGCATTTTTTGATACCCCACAGGGCATACAGATTTATATTTGGTTGGAGAACAATGCGCACAAATACGGATTTTTTCAACCGTATAAAGAATTTCACAAACACCGTCCAACGGGTTACCGGGAGGAGAAATGGCACTGGTCTTACGCTCCTTTGGCGGATAAAATGCTGAAGGAATACAAATTACGAGTCAAGCACGAAGACATCACTGGTTTTGTAGGCAGCTATCTTGCCGAAGAATTAAACGTTATTGAAAACTACGTGCTTTGCATTGAAAATCACAACATAAACCCGAAAGAATTATGAAGTTAGCAAATATGTTGGAAGGCACACGCAAATTCACAATACCACTCCTGAGCATTGGCATTCTTGGACTTAGCAGCTGCGGCGATGATGATGATGGAGGAGTTACTTGCGTATTTCCAGATTTAAACTCTGTAGGCTTTCAAGTTGAAGCCGGATTTAGTTTTGGTAGTGAACAACTTACCGATGAGTCGAGTTTGATGACTTTTTTCAATTTTGAAAATCGTCCATTCCGTTTTGTCGATCCCATGATATACTATTCGCGTATTGCGTTGGTGGATGACCAGGGTGACACGGTTCACTTTAACGAAGTGGTATTAGGCGACAATTCCAACTCGTCGTACACTTTAGGATTGATTGACACCACGCGAAATTACACCGAACTGGTGGTTGGCTTTGGTCTGCCCTACTCCACCAACAAAGGTGTTCGCCCCATTGAATTTACCCTAGAACACCCTCTAGGTCCCAAGGCACCATCGATGTGGTGGAGCTGGGCCGACGGCTATATTTTCGCCCGCATTGAGGGCCCTACCAATCATAATCATCCCGCGGGAAGTGATATGGATATGACCTTTTCTTGGCACGTTGGCTTCAGCGAAAGTCACCGCTGGCCCATTGTTTTCCCCATCAATGGTTACGAAAATATTCGTATTGATTTTGACTTAAAAAAATTGGTTGATCAAGTCATTGTCCCCGATGAACTTTTCAACGTGAAAATTCGCGGCAACAAGCTCGACATGAAAATCACCAATATGATGGCCGATTGCATTCGAATACAACAAACCCTCTAAATCTTAAATGCGCCAAACCCTTCACCTCCTCCTTACTATCCTTCCTTTTTTGGTACAAGCTCAGCGAATTACCATTAGCGGATATGTAGAACACGAAAGCTCACGAGAACGCCTAGTTGGTGTAAATGTCTTTGATGAAAGCCGAACGTATGGAACTGTTACCAATTCGTTCGGCTTTTTTAGTCTGAGTATTCCAGCGGGTACGCACGAAATCAACTTCACCTACATGGGGTACGTAATGGAACAACGAAGCTTCACCGAAAGTGCGTTTGTGACCATCCGTCTTAAAGAGATTGACACCGACTTGGAAGCTGTAACCGTAACTTCAAACGTTCGTATCGCGGAAAGCTCGCAGATGAGCACCATCGATATCAACATGAAACAAGTCAAGAAAATCCCCGCAATCTTCGGTGAGGTCGACGTTTTACGAGCCATGCAATACCTTCCGGGGGTGCAATCCGGGTCGGAGGCCAGTGTGGGTTTATACGTTCGTGGTGGTGGACCAGACCAGAACTTAATCTTGCTCGACGGTGTCCCGGTGTACAACGTTAGTCACCTCTTCGGCTTCTACTCGGTTTTCAATGCCGACGCGATCAAGAGCGCGACGCTTATCAAAGGAGGTTTTCCGGCAAGATACGGTGGTCGACTCAGCTCGGTTATCGACATCACCATGAAAGAAGGCGATATGCGCGAATTTCACGGCGAGGGTTCCATCGGTTTGATTTCTTCCAAATTCACACTGGAAGGACCGATTGTAAAAGATCAGACTTCCTTTATGATTTCTGCACGCCGTACCTACATCGATATATTACTTCAGCCATTTATTGCCCTTTCTGAGCCGGGGGCACGTGCTGGCTATTATTTTGGCGATTTAAATCTAAAAGTCAACCACAAATTTGGTGAGCGCGATCGACTGTACCTGAGTTTTTTCAATAACGTGGACGTCTTCTATTTCCGCTTCCGTGAGCAAACCCCTAATTCTGATTTTCAAACCAGAGCTAATCTTGCCTGGGGAAATCGAACCGGCTCGGTACGCTGGAACCACCTCATTTCCAACAAACACTTTGTAAATGTGGCGGCAACTTACACCCGATACGAGTGGGGAAGCCGAGTTTCTGAAAGGTCACAAGACTTTGATTTTACGCTTCGTCTGCGTTCCAACATTGAAGACTATGGCTTAAAGGCGGATTTTGAATACATCCACGATTCGCGGAACCATGTTCGCTACGGAGCCAATTACATTCGACATAACTTCCGTCCGAGTAGCATCCAAATCCGCGAAAGTGATAACGAATTTGATTTCGATAGTCTGTTCAACGCCACTACCCTACTCATCTCCGATGAATTTTACGTATATGCTGAAAATGATTGGGTCGTATCGTCGTTGTTGAAAGTCAATTACGGTCTTCATTACAACATTTATCGCTTTGAAGACACGTATTACTCGAGTTTGCAGCCAAGGGTTTCCGGACGATATCTTCTCAACGACCAAAGCTCCATCAAGCTCAGTTACGCGCGCATGCAGCAATTTTTACATTTACTTTCCAGCAATAATGGTATTGGTCTCCCATCCGACTTGTGGGTTCCTGCAACCAATGTAATCCCCCCTATGATGGCCGACCAGATTGCCGCGGGCTATGCCTACAGTACCCTTAACGCCGTTTATGAATTCAGTACGGAGGTCTATTACAAAAAAATGAACGACCTCATCGAATACCGCTCCGGAAGTGCCTTTATCAATCCCAATGACTGGCAAACCCGTGTGGAGACTGGCGGCGAAGGCTGGGCTTATGGTTGGGAAATATTGGCACAAAAAAAATCAGGTAGAAGCACCGGATGGATTGGCTATACCCTAAGCTATAACAACCGCCGATTTGATAACCTCAACAATGGTCGAGTATATCCTTACCGCTTTGATCGACGACACGACTTTTCCTTTGTGTATACCTACGAATTTGCCAAAGATTTCGATATTGGATGCACTTGGGTATACGGTACGGGCATCGCCACCAATCTTCCGCAATTCCGGAGTTTAATTCTCACCCCTTGGGGCCAATCTTCCGAAATGACGCATACCGGAGACCTGAACAGCTTTCGTTTCCCTGCCTACCATCGAGGTGATGTCTCCTTAAACTGGCATATCAACAAGAAAAAATTCAAGCAAACTTGGAACGTGAGTATTTACAACGTTTACAATCGACTCAATACATTCTTTATATTCGAAGATCGACTCTTCAATGGCGATGTTGTTTTCAAACAAGTAGCATTGTTTCCAGTCCTGCCGTCTGTAAGTTACCGAGTTGCTTTTTAATTCATTTATCATGAAAAATCTATCCCAATCTTCGCAGGCTTTACCTCTAAGTAACACATCCAACAACTCATTTGCAAATCTGAGCTTGAAGGTTATTGGTCTGGGGCTTATCGGCATAATCGCTTCGTGTACCCAAATCATCGAAATTGATATTCCCGCACACGAGCCCCAGTGGGTACTTAACGGCTTTATCATTGCCGATGAAAACGATGTGGACGAGGAAAAAATCATAAATTTCCCCAACGAGTTTCTGGTTTCACGGAGTCAGAGTATTTTCGAGCGGAACAACATTGAACCGGTAGACAACGCGCGAATTTTCATCACCGACGGCAACGGAAACTCCATTGCCACCAGTCAGGCTGGATCGCAGGGTCCTTACAGGCCATTGGCAAACTACCAAGCCAATCAAACCTACCGCGTGCGTTCCGAAATGCCCAACGGAGATGAGGGTCCAAGCATTCAACTCAAAACCCCGAAAAAAATTGATGTGACATCCTCATCCATTCGTGAAGGTTCGCGTCAAAGCATCATAAGTCTGTCCTTCAACGACCCGGCAGATGAGGAAAACTTCTATTTCATTGGCCTCATTCAAGAGTATATAGACACGCTTTGGAACGGGGATGTTTTTCGTGATTTTGGCAGCGTATACTTCAACATTCTTCACCCCGATTTTTCATCCTATTACGAGTCGGATCCTTTTTTCCCGAATGAATCAACCAATAAAGGGGTACTGAGCGACCGCAGCTTTAATGGTCAAAGCCTGAGTCTTGAAATACGCATCGACGATTCGTGGTGGGGAGGCGAGAGAAATCGTGGTGACTACTACGTGGTGTTGGTTTCCATGGGTAAAGACATGCACCAATTTATGTTGTCGTTCTACGAAAATTGGTACAATGATTTTGGACCGTTCTCCGAGCCGTCACCTTTCTTTTTCAACGTTGAAAACGGCTTGGGAACAGTAGTTTCCGGCACCCGATCGATCATTCACATAAAATAATGCAGTACTAACAATGCCGCAATCCGTTGAAGTCTGGATCAGTTTTGTCATCATCGCATTACTTGTATTGGTAATCATCGCTGCCATTTTGACGAGTCTGCTCAACAGCGCGTTTGGATTCATCGAAATCGTGTACATTTTCATTACCGGAAGACCTCTAGCAAAGCATTTTGTGCTTTTCAAAAAAACCTTAGAGCCCGGAGAAGAAAGTATCCTTTTCAATAACTTTCGCATGTACCGCCATTTACCCGAAAGTGAAAAAGCGGTCTTTGAGCATCGGGTTGTGCGTTTTATGGAAAAAAAACAGTTTATTGGCATGTCGGGCTTCAATGTAACCCGGCATCATATGATCATAATTTCTGGAATTGCCGTCAAACTCACCTTTGGGCTGCGTCGCTACAGCATGCCCATCATCAAGAAAATATTGATTTTTCCGCAGGCATTTAAGAATTTAGGGACGGGCAACGTTCACAAAGGAGAGTTTAATCTCAATGCGGGGCACGTGGCTTTTTCGTGGAGAGATTTGATGGAAGGCATTGCGGATCCAAACGACAATCTACATCTTGGTCTACACGAATTTACCCACGCCCTGATGTTGGAAATGATGAAAGGCAATTGGGCTGACACCTATTTCAAATATCGATATGCCGATGTTGAAGCCATCATCAAACATCCAAAAAATGCGCGATATCTGCGAGAACACCCGTATTTACGTGCCTACGCCCATACCAATAAAATGGAATTCTTCGCCGTAGCGGTTGAGCATTTCTTTGAAACCCCGTACCAGTTCAAACAAGAACTTCCTCTACTCTACAAAAAATTCTCACTAATGCTCAATATTGACCCTCTAGATTTTGTGCCGGTAAAACCCGGTCATTAAAGATAGCAAGGAAAATCATCACAAGACTTCCACCCTACGTCTTCCTTTTTAAGAACCACGTGCTGGAGACCGTTTGTTAGAATTAGGTAAGGAACATCCAGACTTAAATTATAACGTCCGATTTGATCCAAAGTCTTCTGCGACAAAGCAACCCCGGGAGCCTTACATTCTACCAAAATCAATGGTTTTGCTTTTTGGTACACCAACAAATCAAAGCGTTTAGTTGTTAATCCAACCGAAATCTTACGTTCCATTACCATAGCTTCGAGCGGAAAATTACGGTGATGATGCAGAAATAATATCAAATGTTGGCGCACATACTCCTCGGGAGTGTATTTTAGCCAGAGCTTTTCCAATACATTCCAAATCTGATTGCTTTCAATCTTAAGTTTTGGTGTTGGAGGAGGAAAGTTAAGTTCAGGAAACATCCGAGTATTATTCATTTATAGTTTAAAAATCGATGTGGACGAGTGAAAACTTTGCAAAATGTAGATTCCATAATTAAAAAAAACAATTTATGAAGACCAAAGAAGAGATTGTTGACAATTGGTTACCCCGGTACACCGGGTTAGAGTTAGAAGATTTTTCACCATATATACTACTGACTAATTTCGACGAATACCTCCACATTTTTCAGCAAATGTACGGTGGTGAGATAAAAGGCACCAACCGTCCAATGCCAAGCATCACTGCGGAGGGCATTACCCTGATCAACTTCGGTATGGGGAGCCCCAACGCGGCTACCATTATGGATCTGTTGACCGCCATTTCGCCTAAAGCCGTTTTATTTTTGGGAAAATGTGGGGGATTAAAAGCCAAAAATGAACTCGGTGACCTCATCTTGCCCATAGGCGCCATTCGTGGTGAAGGTACTAGCGGCAACTATCTACCCGATGAAGTCCCATCGCTTCCCGCCTTCGCTTTGCAGAAAGCCGTTTCCACTACCATCAGAGAAAACGACAGAGATTATTGGACCGGGACAGTTTACACCACCAACCGCAGAGTTTGGGAGTACGATCTCAAGTTCAAAAAATACCTCAAAAAACTTCGCGCGATGGCCATCGACATGGAAACCGCTACCATATTTACCGTAGGATTTGCCAATTCAACGCCTTGCGGTGCGCTGCTGCTAGTCTCTGATCAACCAATGATACCTCAAGGTGTAAAAACCGACGCCAGCGACAAAAAAGTTAGCTCGTCTTTTGTACATTCGCACGTTAAAATTGGCGTGGAATCGCTACAACAAATCATCAATAACGGAAATACCGTAAAACACCTACGTTTCTAATTCGCAATGGATAAAAACGCACTTTCTGCATACCGAAAATTACGTGAAGAAATACGATCGGGAAAACTTCACAATATCTACTGTCTAAGCGGTGAAGAAAGTTACTACGGCGACAAACTGGCGGAATTACTTCTGAGTACTGTCGTGGATCCGAGTATGAAAGACTTCAACGAAATCGTACTCTACGGTCCGGATGTAGACGGATCGCAAGTCGTAGAAGCCTGTAAACAATTCCCAATGATGTCCGACAAAATCCTCATCGTACTGCGGGAGGCCAATCGGATGAGAAATTGGGATGCCCTAATGACCTACGTAAAAAAGCCACAGCCCAGTACCGTATTGGCCATTGTGCATCCAGGAAAACTCGATGGACGTAAGGAGGTGACTAAAATTTTGAAAAAGCACTCCGACGTGTTTTTCGAAACCATGGAAACCTACGACAATAAACTTCCGGAATTTGTGGAATTTCGTTTGAAAGAAATGAATCGTCGAGCGACTCCGGAGAGCATTCGAATCCTTTGTGAATTTATTGGGAGCGATTTACACCGAATTGACAATGAACTAAAAAAACTCGAAAGCAATATCGGTCCGGACGAAGAAATCACTCCCGATATCATCGAAGAGTTCGTGGGGATCAGCAAAATCTATAACAACTTCGAATTCAGCAGGGCGGTATTGATGCGCGATGTACCCAAGGCGATGAACATTGCAAAAGTTTTTGAAGCCAATCCCAAACTCGCACCGCTCCTCGTGATTACCTCGTTATTGTATAGCAGTTTTAGCAAACTTTTACTACTTCATGCCACCAAGATCAATGATCAAAACGAGGCTGCCCGAGCATTGGGCATGTCTCCGTATTTTGTCCACGAATATATAACAGCCAAAAAACGTTACACTTACGCCGAGACACTTCGAATCATTAGTATACTAAGAAAATTTGATGGATACTCCAAAGGTGTAGGAGGAAATGTTCATCCACCTTTATTATCGCAACTTATTTGTGAAATTGCGTTATAAAACAAGGCATGTATACGAACCTCAACGTATTTTTGGCGTTTATTTTAAATCATTCACAGCTCATTTTAATATGATAGAACGCTACTACTCCCCACTCGTTCTTGTATTTATTTTTTTCATCGCCGGCCTTCAATCAGCCTTTGGACAATCGGATGAACCCACAAGACTGCGGGGGACTGTACTCGACGCTGAAGATCGAAGTCCTTTGTCATTCGTCACCGTAATCATCAAAGAAACTGGCGCCTCCGTGCTCACCAACGACCGGGGAATGTTTGTCTTTAATCAGCTTCAGCCGGGAAAATTCACCGTAGTTGTAGAAAGTTTTGGCTACAAAATTTTCGAACAGAGTGTCACAATTCGTCAGGGCAGAACCGAGCAAGCGAACTTTTTCTTAGAAAAATCAACGGAATCACTAAAGGCGGTGGATGTACTCACCAGCAGACAGGAAGCGCGTACCAAAGTGCAAACCGCACGCGTGCAACTAAACACCAAGGAAATCAAGCAGTTTTCGGTAGGTGGCGACGCCGATGTGGTGCGAGCTATTCAGGTTATCCCGGGCGTACTTACAACCGGAGACCAAGGAACACAGCTCTATATTCGTGGGGGTTTACCCATTCAGAATTTGGTCTTGTTAGACAACATGCAAATTTTCAACCCCTTCCACTCCATCGGTTTTTATTCCGTTTTTGACGCGGATTTGGTGCAGACGGTAGACGTCTATTCCGCCGGATTTGGAGCAGAATACGGCAGTAGAAACTCGGCCGTAATGGATGTGCGTATGCGCGATGGAAATCGTCAGCATATCACGGGTAAAGCCCAAGCTTCTACATTTGCCGGGAAGTTGATTTTGGAAGGTCCACTCGGAAAAAAAGATGAAGAAGGATTCGCCAACACCTCGTTCTTATTATCGGCAAAGTCCTCCTACCTCGACCGTGTAGCACCCGTACTCTATCCCTACATCGAAAGTCAATTCGACGGCCTTCCCTTTGTCTTCAATGACTTCTACGGAAAATTAACCAACACCATTGACGGAGGTTCCAAGGCCAGTGTATTTGGCTTTCGTTTCGACGACCGGGTTTCCTTTCAACCCAATAGCACCGTTGGCTGGGTACAGACTGGTGGTGGATTGGATATGCGTTTAATTCCACCGGGTTCGACCACCTTAATCGACGTTTCCTTCGGGTATTCCGAGTACAGCATCGACGCGAGTTTTAACGATGGACAAAATCGCAAAAGTTCCATTACAGGTTTTAATGGCGGATTTGATTTTACTTCATTTGTAGGCGATAACGATGAGGTGAAATACGGTATTCAGGCCATTGGATATGGCACCGATTACAACTTTGTCAATCCGGTAGGACTTCGCTATCAGCGTCAGGCAAACTCCACTGAGTTAGGAGTTTACATGAAATACCGCATCAATCGCAATCGTTGGATCATCGATCCGGGTCTGCGCGTACAGTATTACGGCTCTTTGGGCGAAACTTCCTTTGAACCACGAATTGGCGCTAAATTCTTAGTCAACGAGTCGATTCGTCTGAAAGCCTCCGTAGGTAGATTTAGTCAAAATCTCGTTGCCGCCCTTTCCGACCGTGAGGTTGTCAACCTATTTTATGGTTTTCTAGACGGTAATGTTACCGTGCCTAGAAATTTTCGCGACGAGGAGATTACCGGTCGCTTGCAGACCGCGCAACACGCCGTATTCGGTACCGAAATCGATTTAAATCGTCAACTCACCCTTACCATTGAGGGGTATTACAAATATTTTGGTCACATCACCAACATCAATCGAAACAAGATTTTCGAAGACATTCTCCAAAATTTTGATGAACCCGAAATTCTACGTCGCGACTTCAATGTGGAGCGCGGAACGGCCTACGGGGTAGACTTCTTACTTCAGGGTACTTGGGAGAAATACGGTATCTGGATGGGGTATTCCTACGCCGTTGTAAACCGCGATGACGGAAACATCGAGTACTTTCCCATTTTTGACCGTCGACATAACCTCAATCTTTTGGGGAACTACACCTTCGGGAAAAACGACAGCTGGGTTGCATCCATCCGTTACAACTTTGGAACAGGATTCCCCTTCACTCCTACCCAAGCAAACTATCCCTCCTTGCCATTCACCGATCAATTTGGCAATCCACGTCCCACCTTCGACCCCACAGTGGAAAATGGGCAACTGGGAACCGTTTTTGGTGATGTCAACTCCGCTCGTCTGCCCTACTATCACCGCGTAGACATCAGCATTGATTACATTTGGAAGATATCCAATCGTCGCAGACTGGAGATCAACGGCGGCATCACCAACATGCTCAATCGCGAAAACATTTTTTACTTCGATCGCAACAGTTTCACCCGTGTAGATCAATTACCCATACTGCCCACCGTGGGAATAGCCTATACCTTTTAACGCCAGATTGTACCATGACCGATATTGAAATTGCCCGCGCCGCCAAACCCTTGCATATTCGTGATGTAGCCGCCAAACTTCAATTATCCGAAACCGATTACATTCCTTACGGACACGATAAAGCCAAATTGCCGCTACACCATATTCAAGAGGCACCACAAGGCAAACTTATCTTGGTCACGGCCATTTCCCCCACACCTGCAGGTGAAGGCAAAACCACTGTTTCCATCGGACTCACCCAAGGATTGGCGAAGATTGGAAAAAAGGCAGTGGCGGTATTACGTGAACCCTCATTAGGACCTGTATTTGGTATGAAAGGAGGAGCTGCCGGTGGAGGATATTCCCAAGTAATTCCCATGGAGGATATCAATCTTCACTTTACGGGCGACTTTGCTGCAATTGAAAAAGCCAACAATTTACTTTCGGCACTCATCGACAACAATATTCAGGCACGCTCCGGAAATTTAGGCATCGATCCACGCAGTGTGACTTGGAAGCGAGTGATGGATATGAACGACCGTGCCCTGCGTAACATCATCGTGGGTATTGGAGGTTCGGCAAACGGAATGATGCGGCAAACGGGCTTTGACATTACCGCCGCCTCGGAAGTAATGGCGATACTTTGCTTGGCCAGCGACCGCGAAGATTTAAAACGCCGCTTGGGCAATATTTTCATAGGGTACACGTACGACAAGCGCCCCGTTTTCGCTAAGGACTTGCAGGCTGAAGGCGCAATGGCTACCCTATTAAAAGACGCTATTTTACCAAATTTAGTCCAAACCCTCGAGGGCGTTCCGGCCATTTTGCACGGCGGACCCTTTGCGAATATCGCCCAGGGAACCAACTCCATCATCGCCACCAAAATGGGGCTATCACTTGCCGATTACAGTGTTACTGAGGCCGGTTTTGGCGCCGATTTAGGTGCGGAAAAATTTCTCAACATCAAGTGCCCACAGGCCAATATTGCCCCCGATGCCGTTGTTATCGTCGCGACTGTTCGCGCGCTGAAATTTCACGGAGGAGTTGCCAAAGACCAACTGAATAACCCCGATGTACAGGCGGTTAAAGACGGCATGAACAACCTCTACAAACACATTGAAAATATCCAGCAGTTTGGCCTTCAACCTATCGTAGCCATCAACGCCTTTGTGAAAGACACCGAAGAGGAAATTCAAGCCATCATCGATGCGTGCGCTACGGTCAAGGTCCGGGCCATTCGGGCCGACATTTGGGCGCAAGGCGGTGAAGGTGGAAAAGCCCTTGCGCAGGGAGTAATCGAGCTCATCGAAAGTCAGTCGAGCCGATTTCAAAAACTCTACGACCACGACTTACCCATTACCCAAAAGATTGAGACAATTGCCAAGCGCATATACGGAGCGGATTCGGTACAATTTGGTAAAGATGCCGAGCTTGCTCTACGGAAAATTGCTCAGTTAAATCTCGAGCATCTTCCCGTGTGTATGGCCAAAACCCAGTACAGTTTCTCCGACGATCCCAAAAAAGTCGGACGCCCCACAGGATTTAGTATTCACGTACGCGATATTGAAATTGCTGCAGGCGCCGGATTCGTTGTGGCCATTACCGGAGAAATGATGCGCATGCCGGGATTACCTGCCGTTCCCGCATCCAATCACATAGACATTGATAAAGAAGGTGTTATATCCGGTTTGTTTTAACATTAGAGGTATTCCACCTTCTGCGGGTTTAATGCGTAGTTCTAAAAAAATCAAAACAAAAAAACCGGTGTTTAGCACCGGTTTTTTTATCATACAAATTCAGGATGAAAAATTTAGTGAGGCAAAGCCGCTAGGTAGCGCTCTGCATCCAAAGCACCCATACAACCCGAACCCGCTGCGGTTACCGCTTGGCGATAGTGTTTGTCCTGCGCGTCACCCGTAGCGAATACTCCGGGAAGATTCGTTTTTGAAGTTCCGGGAACAGCTTTTAAATAGCCAACCTCATCCATTTCCAATTGACCTTTAAAGAGGTCCGTATTCGGTTTATGGCCGATTGCCACAAAAAATCCTTGCGCCGGAACGACCGATTCTTCGCCGTTTACTCGGTTGCGGATACGCGCACCGGTAACGGTATCATCACCCAGAACTTCTAATGTTTCGGTGTTATAGAGAATTTCTATATTCGGTGTATTAATAACGCGATCCTGCATAATTTTCGAGGCGCGCATTTGGTCACCACGAACCAGCATGGTCACCTTTGGACAAAGTTTAGATAGGTACGAAGCCTCTTCGCAGGCGCTATCGCCACCACCCACGATGATGGTTTCTTGTCCTTTAAAGAAAAACCCGTCACAAACTGCACAGGCACTTACGCCGTGCCCCATTAGGCGTTTTTCTGATTCCAAGCCCAGGTATTTTGCCGAGGCGCCCGTAGCGATAATCACGGTACGCGCTTCGATAATTTTAGAATCGTCGACGGTAATTTTGTGCCAACCGCCAACTTCCGTAGAGAGCTCGGCTGCAGATACATATCCAATGCGGATATCCGTTCCGAATCGCTCCGCTTGTTTTTTAAATTCTTCCATCATTTCCGGACCTTGAATTCCATCTGGGTAGCCGGGAAAATTTTCCACTTCAGTAGTGGTGGTCAGCTGACCGCCCATTTCCATACCGGTAATCATTACCGGCTTCATATCCGCGCGCGCCGCGTAGATAGCGGCCGTATATCCAGCAGGTCCACTGCCAATAATCAAACATGAAATGCGTTCGGGAGTAGTACTCATAATTATGCATATTAATTTAAGAGCACAAATGTACATCAGAGCGTAGTGAGTAAAAACCCCTATCGTCATTTTGGAACACAAGTCACCGAAAATGACAAAATATTTTCCGCAAAAAAGCGAGTTTACGCATTGTTTTATTCGCACTTCATGTTATTTTTGCAGCCCTCAAAACGGGATGTAGCTCAGTTGGTAGAGTACACGTCTGGGGGGCGTGTGGTCGCAGGTTCAAGTCCTGTCATCCCGACGAAAGATAAAGCCAGTCAGCACTGCGGTGTTGACTGGCTTTTTTTGTAACTCTTGAGACTTCCTTTGAGCTTTGTTCGGGATAAAGTTCTATTTCAAATCACTTTTTGTTTCGGGTACCATAAGGCGCATACCAGCCCTATTAGCCCGCGCCCGCGATTGCAGCGAAAAGCCCGGAGGCTAAAACGCCAGTTGGTGCCAGCGAGCAAGAGCGACGAAGGAGCTCCTTGCCCGCTGTTGCACCAACGGCGGTTTTAGCCGAGGACTTGCAGCGGAAAGCGCGATTAGGCGCCCAAAAACACAAATGCAAAAACCCAACTGAACAATGCATAATAACATGTATATCACTATATATCAACACCTAAATCCCTAATATCCAATTGCAACTGACTGCATCAAATATTCATCATTTTTTCATCATACAAATCTGAATTTTACGGTATTTTAGCTGCGTAATTAGAATTTGCCCTTAAAGCCGTGTTGGCTAGGCTAGAAAGTTCGAGAGCGAGGCTTATGATCCCGATAGCTATCGGGAGAACATCAATGAGTTTACTCAAGTAAATGACTGGATATTCAACTGAGTATAACGAAGCTATCGGAC
>REDE01000119.1 GCA_007693635.1 Flavobacteriales bacterium
GGATCCTGTACGTGTTTTTTTGCTCTGTGCATTCTAGGGCTATCGGCAACGAATTCGCGAATTCGTTTGGCCGTCAGCAATTGGCCTTGATGAGGTCTAACTTTATGAACTGCCTCATCAAAAGCCTCTACGCGCCCATCAAAAGCCTCCAAGGAATAAGCCGCCAGAAGGTCTGCCTGATAACTCAAACGCGCAGCATGAATCACACCTGCGGTTAAGAATGCCGACATAAACTGCGTGCCATTAAGCAAAGCCAAACCTTCTTTCGCACTCAATATCAATGGTTTTAAACCATTTAAGGACAATGCTTCCGCAGCATCCATAAGCTTGGAACCCTTGCGAATCCTTCCTTCCCCCATCATAGCCAAAGCAATATGAGCAAGGGGTGCCAAATCACCCGAGGCGCCCAAACTACCAGATTCATACACCAATGGTAAAATATCGGCATTAACCATGTCCACCAATTGATTAACCGTAGAAAGTCGAACACCCGAGTTCCCGTAAGAAAGGCCCTGAATCTTCAAAACCATCATCATGCGGACCAATGAGGGCTCAACTTCATCACCCATTCCACAGGCGTGCGAGCGAACAAGATTCGTTTGCAATTCGGCTAATTGATCATCAGAAACTTCAACGTTGCACAATGCACCAAAACCCGTATTAATTCCGTATACCGGCGATGAAGATTGATTCATAAACCGCTCCATAAAATCTCTACCCGCCGAAATGGCGATTTGCGCCTCGTCTGTAAGTTTCACTTTGACATTCCCCTTCAACACTGGTACTAAATCTTCTGGCTTGAGGTAAATATCAGGTCCTAATTCAATAATATTCATACGATTGGTTTGATGTATTGGAAAAATTCAGCTTTGTAGTAAAAAGTATTCGCTCAACGCAATTTGAGAGGTCAAAGTTACTCGCTACACGGAGAAAGCAGCATGTCGTAAGGAAATTTACCCACAGTAATTAGAGTCAACTCCAAAAATTACGCTTACTTCTCGAATCGATCGGTTTTTTTATTGTATCCGTACGGACAATGTTTACATCCACTCTTGCAACAATAGCCGCGTTTGAGGTGATATTTTTCCGTGAAAACAATAAATCCATCCTCATTCAAATAATAGTCTTCCGGATCGAGCTGCTTATTCATTGATAAAATAAAGTCGTTTTCAATTAATGTTGGTAGGTTTTGACATCATCGATAATTCTCATCATTTTCCAACATGCTCAAATAGCTTTCGTAGCGTGTAAAGGCAAGCTCGTGATTTTCCAGGGCAGCCAAAACAGCGCATTTAGGTTCATTTCTGTGGGTACAATTGTGAAATTGACATTCAGCTTTCAGCGCAAAGAACTCCGGAAAGTAGTCGCCAATTTCCCGTTCATCCATATCAATTAATCCAAAACCTTTGATGCCGGGACTATCAATTACCGCACCGCCATTTTCCGGCAGAAAGAACATTTGCGCAAACGTGGTCGTGTGTTGGCCTTTACGGTGAACGGCCGAAATATCGCCGGTGCGTAAGTTCGCCGCCGGATCTATGGCGTTAATGAGACTTGATTTCCCAACACCAGAATGCCCTCCCAAAAGGGTGACATTCCCCCGGAGTCTTTCCGCCACCTCCTCAAGTCCAAACCGATCTTCAACGGAAGTAATCAAGACTTCGTAGCCGGCGTTTTTATAAACCGTAGCGCGAAACTCCAATTCATCCAAGGACTCTTCGGAGTAAACATCCACCTTATTAAACACGATGATTGCCGGAATTCTGTATGCCTCACAGGTAACTAAAAATCGATCCATGAACCCAGTGCTAGTCGGGGGCTGCTCGAGGGTAACCACCAGCATAGCTTGGTCGATATTTGCCGCGATTACGTGTTTATGATGGGAGAGATTCACCGACTTTCTAACCAGATAATTACGTCGCTCAGCGATGGTTTCCACCCGCCATTCCCCCCGATCATTTTGGGTAAGCATTACTTCATCGCCTACAGCCACTGGGTTGGTTGAGCGTAGACCTTGCATGCGGAATTTTCCGGGAACCCGAGCATTCACAATAGTTCCGTCCTCTGTAAGTCGGACTTCGCTGGAACTCCCCGTAGACTTAACTACCACGCCATGTTTCTCCATATTATATGGCTTCAAAAGTTGATTCTGGGATCCAACCTACGTTATTGTTCTGCAAACGGATCTTCACCCATCCTTGGTAGTATTCGATGACTTCCATAAAAATCCCCTCGTGAATGACAAACATATCTTCGCCACGCTCGCTAGGTGCTGATTTAACTGCAACTTGCGAAACCAACAATACGCCTTGGACTCGTTGATCCAGTTGATTTTTACCAAACGAACTCAGCAAGCCGACAGCTAATAGGAGAAGTGAGAAAATTAAGCCCCAGAGTCCTACAAAAAAAGAAATTCGATTGCTCATCAATAGAATCCAAAAAACCAAGCCCAAAGCAAGAGAAAAAAGACCAAACCAAGCCCAAGAAGAAGAAGATGTCAAGCTTAAAAATTGCTCGGTAACCCTTTTAAACCAAGGATCGGGATCGGCGATGACCTTATCGCGAATTTTGGCTTTTGCCATTTCCATATTAAATCGAGTATCTGCATCGCGACGATCCATGCGCAAGGCTCGGTGATAATTCAGAATGCTTAGACCTATTTTTTCCTGTTTAAAATAGGCATTTCCCAAATTAAAAAACAGCTGCAAAGACTGATAGCCCTCGTCTGCAACTTGTTGATACAATTTAGCAGAAGCAGCAAACTCACCCTTTTCGTACAAAGCGTTGGCGGAATCAATCATCACCTGAGGTTCCGCGCGCAGCGAAAATGATAGTGTCAAAAAAAAGACACCAAATATTCGCGTAAATAGTCGACTAAACTCCCTTACCATTGCTGTGCTTTTTTAATGATATTTTCAACTTCTTGAATCATCCCAGCATCTCCAGATCCACCGCTGTACTGTCGTTCTTCAAGTTTTTGCAACACACCAATCCACTGCTGGGTGAACGAATCCCCAAAGACCTCAATCGATCGTTTTTCGAACAAATCTCGTGAAAATTCTGAACGCCCCATACCCAAACGTGCCAAGAAATATATTTCCAAGGCTTTATACAAATACCCCGCGGAAGCCTTCGGGTTAGAGCCTGCCTCGCTTAAAAGCCGCAGCGCCTCTTTTTCGGCCTTACGAAGTTTAGTCCCTCGGGCAAGACGACGAGCAAATAAGTAATTACGCAATAACCAAATAAGGGGGTACATTAGGATCAAAACGACTAAAATAACCCAGTAATATGTTTGAGAAATTACTGTCTCGTTGGACGTTTTTAGCGCCATTGGTCGTGTTTTGATAAACATAATATCACTGCTAAGGATATCAATTTGCTCTTGGCGACCTCCACTCCCTTTTTGAGCTAAGCCTCCACCAGCTTCGCGTGAGGATTCGCCGGTAACTTCGATACGGATAGCATCTGAAGTTAGGCGCTTATAGCTTCCCGACCGCGGATCAAAATACGAAAACTCCATAGCTGGTATCTCAAAAGTCCCCGCGTACCTAGGAATTAGGATATATTCTACCGACTTGTTCCCGCTAACCGTAGAACTTTCAACCTTGTAGTTTTGCGTAGTTTTTGGCTCGTAAGCCTCGAACACATTTGGTAATTCCGGAACGGGTAAATCAACTAACTTGATATTTCCCTTTCCACGCAGACTAATCTGCAAAGAGACGGCATTGTCTACCTCCACAGCATTGCGATTGACTTTCACATCAAACTGAAATGAGCCCACTCCCCCACTAAAATTCTCCGGACGACCACTAGCCGGAAGAGGCTTTACATTAATTGCAGGAATGCTAAATGATGTTCGATTGTCTACCGTTACCGAGTAGTTTCCAAAGAAAAAATCCCGACGCTGCGTAGGGACGCTAGTAGGTATTGAGACATTCACCTTTTGAGCATCGTATTTTCCTGGTTGCTGTGGGAACAGCAAAAATGATTTCACCACAGATGACACGACCTGCTCATTATCGACAAACTCACGCTGTGAGCGTTCTTCCTGACTTATTTCAACGTTCTCCGTTAAAAATCCACGAAAGCTCGGTTCGTCGACGATGCTTGGATTACCCACATTTGTTTTAAAGTATAATTTATAGCGTGCATGTATGGGTTCGCCGACATACACTGATGTTCTTGATAAGCTGGCCTTTATCCAAGAAAGCTGACGTGCTATTTGCTCAGGGTCGTTCGGATCGGCTTGTTTGGTTGTTCCTTCCACCACTTGAACCTCCACGGGATTTGAAGCAATAGTGTTTCCCGCAGCCTCAATTCGAGCTGGGGTAATTACGAAAGTGCCCTCAGCTTTAGGTCGCAGTACAAATGAAATGGAGGTTGTTGTTTCGGACTGACCAAAGCCAATGGATTGTTGAGTGCTGTAGCTCGGCCCCATAAGCACCATAAAATTTGCTTGGAGATTATCCGGAACTTTAAAATTCCCTGCGCGAGCGTTGACGGTGTAGGTCAACGTGAATTTCTCCTCGGTTCCGACTTTGTTAGGCGAAGCCTTTGCCACAAATCGCACCGATTCACTCTGGGCTATTCCCAAGCTTATGTAGAGAATTCCGCAGATGCTCAACCAATACTTTAGTTTGTTGACTACCATATCTTTCTTCCTCTCGTGTCTTTTGATTTTTTCTTCTCTTGTTCTTGGAGTTTTTCTTGAACTTTTTGCTCTTCATCCTCGATCATCTGCATAATACGCTCTGCGTCTTGCGGGTCAAAGTTAGGCTTTTCATTTGGATCTTGCTCTTGGGGTGTCCCCTGCTCATTGGATGGTGATTCCTGATTTTGCTCCGTATTTTGTTCGTTTTCGTTTTGTTGCTGTTGGTCGTCTTGCTGATCTTCTGAATCTTGCTGCTCCCCAGGCTGCTGATCCTGCTGTTGCTGCTGCTGATTTTGCTCTTCTTCCTGCAATCGGCGCATGGCATAGGCCAAATTCGATCGAGTTTCTTCGTCGCGAGGATTTTGTATCAAGCTTTTTTTATACGCTTCAACCGCTTCTTTAAACTTTTGCATTTCCGCGTGGGTATTTCCAAGATTATGTTGTGCACGAGAACGCTCTGTTTTACTTGTTGCTAATTTCTCCGCGGCTGCAAATGCGTTACGCGCTTCCTCAAAACGACCTTGGCGATACAGCGCATTACCCAAATTGTACTGCGCTTCAAAGCCCTGCTCGTTAAGTCTGGTTGCCTCACGAAATGCCTTTTCCGCCAAGTCAAACTGCTCCTTTTCAAATAAGGATACACCCTTGCGAACCAGCGACTCGTACGATTGAGCGCTCGCTTGTAAAGTCAGCAAAATCAGCAGGCTCCATAAGAAGCTCGACTTTAAATTCAAGAAAGAAAATCCACGAGTTTGCATCAGCTTTTACTATTTAAAAAATGTTGGATACGAATTGACTATGCGAGTCAAATACACTTATCCCTCAAGTTTTTTCTTTTCACTCAACTTTTGGAGTCTATTAATCCACGAAGTACGTTTCTCAAAAATCAGCCATTCAATAAGCAACAAAAAAATACCAAAGGCTAAAGGCCATTGATACTGACTTTGGTAGGTGGTGTAGGTTTTGCGGTCATATTCCGATCGGCCCACCCCCGCAAATACGTCCTTCAAAAAGTCTTCTCCCTTTTGTAAGCTTCCCAAATAGTGATACAATCCGTCGCCAAAGTCCGCTAACTCTTGAAGAGTAGAACTTTCCAAACGACTTACCACTGGAGATCCAGTTTCGTCTTTTAGATATTCTTTAAGCGCACCTCTGCGCATTAGCGGAATTAGCCCACCCTTTTCGGTTCCTACCCCGATGCAGAAAATACGAATATTTAGTTCCTGCAACGCTTTTACCGCATCACGCCATTTCCCGTCATGATCTTCACCATCCCCCAAAACTACCAAAATTCGATCAGATGGCAAGCCTAGGTCAAACATCGTAGCGGCCAACTGAAGCATTGCCGAAAAGTTGGTGCCCGGTTCAGAAATAGCCTCCGGATCTGCAAAGCGCAGTTGCATGAGTAAACTTGATTTATCGGGGGTAAGAGGCACCATGGGAAACGCTTTACCAGCAAAACCTATCAATCCCACCTGGTCATTTTGCAAATGATTTATCGATCGGAGAATGAGTTGTTTGGCTCTTTGTAAACGATCCGGCTGAACATCTTGAACAAGCATAGACTTCGAAAGATCCAAGGCAAAGATGACTTGAGCGCCCTCTATATTTTGATTTTCAACCTTTCCTCCTCGCTGAGGATTTGCTGCGGCAATAATCAACGTACTGAGAGCCATCATTTTCAAAACAAATTTCAACCATGACTTTCCTGGACTTCGTTCGGGAGCGATTCGGTTAAGCGCAGAAGAAAACACTTTTAGTTGTTTTGACGACCAATAGGAAAGGTATATCCTCCAGACAAAAAATGCCGGGATAAGCCAAAGTAAGTTCAGTATCCAATCGTGTTCAAAACGGTGCATAAAACGAGTAATCTAAAATTAATAGTCCAAAGCACTCTTCAACCATGACTTTCTCAAAGCCATTTCCAAAACAAAAATCAACAGCGCAATAAAAATAAAGATGAACTGTTTTTCGTCAAATTCCACAAAGTTCACATCCTCTAATTTTGTTCGTTCCAGCGCATCGATCTCCGCATAAATTTCTTTTAAAGCCTTATCCTCGGTGGCACGGAAGTATTTTCCACCGCAAATTTCTGCAATATTTTGAAGCAACTCCTCGTCGATACTTACCGGCATATTTCTAAACAAAAATTCACCACGTGGGCCAATAGCGTAGGGTGTGGGTGCAGATCCCTTACTTCCTACCCCAATGGTGTATACCCGAATACCAAATTGGGCTGCCAACTCGGCTGCGGTGAGTGGATCAACTGTACCCCGATTGTTTTCTCCATCCGACAAGAGTATAACGACTTTACTTTTCACTTCACTTTTACGGAGTCGATTCACCGCCGTTGCCAACCCCATACCAATAGCGGTTCCGTCTTCCACCATGTTATAGGTAATTTCGCTAATATGCTGCAGGAGTAGGGCGTGATTTGAAGTCGGTGGTGTTTTGGTAAAACTCTCTCCCGCGTAAAGAACTAGGCCAATTTTATCCTGAGGTCTGTTTTGCACAAACTCAGCCGACATGCGTTTAGTGGCTTCCAGACGATCAGGTCGGAAGTCACGAGCCAGCATACTCGTTGATATATCAATTGCTAGAACGATTTCAATTCCCTCACCACCCTTCGATCGTGTTTTCACATCATGGGTACGCGGGCCTGCAAGTGCGAATATTAGCAAGGCGATAACTGCCGAGCGCAGCACGTGAATGAGAAGCATCGGGTGCCAAGCAGATCGCACCTCCTTCGGAAAGCCACTTCCCTTTAAATCCGAACGAAAATCACGACGTTTCAGCCACAGCCATAGCCAATAAAGAGGCAGAATCATCCACCCCCAGAGAATTGCCGGATACTGTAAATGCAGATCAAACATTTTCCTGGTCTTTACGGATTATTGGACGCATTTCATCAACAAATTTTTCGGCCTGAAACAGATACGCTTCTTGATTAGAGCGTGCCGGAGAAACCTTGGCGTACTTTACCATTTCTGCGTGATCAAAGAACGCTCGTAGCTCTTGAACCAGCGCATCGGATAGAGGTAAGGCATCAACAGCTTTATGTAGTTCGCTTAGGGTTGCCTCCATCACTCGAATATCGTAAACACGTTCCATGTATTGCCGAACTATAGTCGTAAGTTCTAAAAAAAACAAGCCGTATCGTTCTTTCTCCCAAAGATCACTAGCCCGCAAATATTGAATTTTTTCCAAGGCAATTTCTGCAGGTAATTTTTGTGGGATTTGTACTGAAAGTGCTTCAGACTTTTTGTTTTTAAGGAAATTCCACAGATAGTACGCAGCCGTTAATAGAAGTAGAATGCCCAGAATCCAGAGCGCATAAAAGTACCAAGGCCGCGGAATCCCCACGACATCTTTAATATCAAACAAAGATTGTCCCTCTTCAATCATTACCCACTCCACCTCAATCATAATTGGATCGGAAGAGAATTTCGATTCTAGACTTTGGAAAACTACAGGCTCCAACACGGCAAATCCCGTGTCAAAAGATGTTATTACGAGGCGTTGGTGGTACGCATAGCCATTCGACTTCTTTTTTTCGATAAGTGAATCGACTTCTACCAGAACAAAACCATTATCCCACCACGACTGGTAATCTGGAAACTTCAAAGAGTCCGTATCAGCTTCTGCTTGAAAAGTAATTTCAATAGGCTCTCCTATTCGAATTACGGTCGTATCGATCGACCATGTTTGGGCGGCTAGGACTGCAGACCACCAAATTAGAAGTATCGTTATCCTTATTCGCATTATTTTCTTCGACTAAAAAAGTTGATCAATGAACGCATGTAGGGTTTTTGGATATCAATTTCAATTTGTCCGGCGCCATTTTTCTGCAAATGCTTGCGGAAAGTCTCGGCATACGACTGATGGTAAATTTCAAAGGCTCTTCGAACCGATTTACGACCTGTGTTGACCCACTCATAGGATTTTTTCTCCGAATCGTATAGTTGAATCATCCCTAAATTGGGGAGTTTTTCCTCCATCGGATCGAACAAGCGCATACCGATCAAGTCGTGCTTCCTGGCTACCAACTTAAGAGTTTGGGTATATGAATCGCAATAGAAGTCGGAGAGAAGAAATACGATAGCCTTTTTCTTCTGGACCTTTAGCAAATACTGCAAGGCGGTATTGATATTTGTGCTGGAAGTTTTTGGTTTAAACTCGAGCAGTTCACGTATAATTCTCAGAAGATGGCTTCTTCCTTTTCTCGGAGGAATATAGAGTTCCAATTCTTCCGCGAAGAGCAATAGACCGACTTTATCGTTATTTGCCAGAGCAGAAAAAGCCAGGGTAGCGCATATTTCGGCGGCCAATTCACGTTTAAAGTAATCTTTCGTGCCGAAGTGGGAGGATCCCGAAATATCGACCATCAGCATCAAGGTGAGTTCACGTTCTTCTTCAAAAACCTTGACGTAGGTTTCGTTTAATCGAGCCGTAACATTCCAATCGATTGCCCGAACATCGTCACCGTACTGGTATTTACGAACCTCGCTAAACGTCATTCCGCGTCCCTTAAAAGATGAATGGTATTCACCCGACAGCAACTGATCGGAGTTGCGACGGGCCTTTATTTCAATCTGCTTGACCTTCTTTATAAGGGAATGTGCATCGATCATGTTTATGGAACTTCTACCTGATTGATGATTTCTTTAATGATGTTATCGGTTGTAAGCTCATCGGCCTCTGCTTCGTACGTGAGGCCGATACGGTGACGAAGAACGTCCAAGGCAACTTCCCGAACATCCTCAGGAATTACGAAAGCACGACCCCGTATAAAAGCATTCGCCCGCGCCGCTAGGGCCAAACTAATGCTACCACGCGGAGAGGCGCCAAAAGAGATGTACGGTTTAAAAGATGGCAGTCTGTAGTTCTCCGGATTACGAGTAGCGGCTACGATATCGAGGATATACTTCTCAATTTTCTCGTCCACATAGACTTCATGAAGCGCTTGGCGAGCTTCGCGAATTTGGTTGAGGGATACTACGGGGCGGACTTTATGCTTCTTACCTGCTAGTTGCATTCGCAGGACTTCGCGTTCTTCCTCCATGTGGGGATAGGTAATCACGACTTTCAACATAAATCGATCCGTTTGGGCTTCAGGTAAAGTATATGTTCCTTCTTGATCAATCGGATTTTGAGTTGCGAGAACCAAAAACGGATCGGGAAGATCGAAGGTAGAATCGCCAATGGTTACCTGGCGTTCTTGCATAGCTTCGAGAAGTGCACTTTGAACCTTTGCCGGTGCGCGGTTAATTTCATCGGCCAAAATGAAATTGGCGAAAATTGGCCCTTTCATTGTGGTGAATTCATTTCGTTGTAGGTTAAACATTTGTGTACCGACAATATCAGACGGCAGAAGGTCGGGCGTAAATTGAATTCGAGCAAAGTCAGCGGAGATAGCTTCCGAAAGCGTTTTGATGGCGAGCGTTTTTGCCAAACCCGGCAAACCCTCCAATAAGATGTGTCCGTTGGTCAACAAAGCCATCAACAAACGATCGAACATACGCTGTTGTCCAATGAGAACATGACCAACCTCTGCTCTTAGTAGGTCAACAAAAACGCTATGTTCATTCACACGTTCCGAAAGCTTTTGAATATCTATCGTCTCATCCATAATTATGAAGATATAGTGTTGTAGTTTTTTTACTATAAAACACACAGTCTGTGTATCAATACCAAAAGTAGTTTTTCATTACAAGTCACAAACCTAATAAGCTGTTAAAAGAAACATTGAGTTTAAAGCTAGGATACATAAATGCATGATGCATTAAAAATGCCGTTATCTGCTTGAATATTAAACGTAACTTTGCAGCCCAAATAAGGAAGATTAACATGTCCAATATCATCGCCATAGTAGGCCGCCCCAACGTGGGCAAATCCACATTTTTCAATAGACTTATACAACAAAGAGAGGCTATAGTAGACGCCACCGCTGGCGTAACCCGAGATCGAATTTACGGCAAGTGCGACTGGAACGGGAAATCGTTTTCGGTAATTGACACTGGTGGTTATATCACCGGCTCCGATGACGTTTTTGAAGAGGATATTCGCAAGCAAGTTTTACTAGCAATAGAAGAGGCCAACATCATTTTATTTTTAGTTGATGCCCAAGAGGGCTTGACTGACATGGATAAGGAGGTTGCTCAAGTACTCAGAAGACACGACAGACCAGTATTATTAGTGGTCAACAAAGTAGATTCAGCCGTTCATGTAGGTTTAGCAGCTGAATTCTATCAGCTCGGACTAGGAGATTACTTTACGATTTCTGCTATTAATGGCAGTGGATCGGGGGAGTTACTGGACGAGATCACAAATCGTCTACCGGAAGCCGAAGAGGAAGAATCCTTTGACTTACCGAGATTTGCGGTTGTAGGACGCCCCAATGCGGGAAAATCTTCATTCATCAATACGCTTATTGGAGAGGAGCGCAACATTGTAACTGATGTTGCGGGCACTACGCGCGACAGCATTCATACGCGCTACAATCGCTTCAACATGGACTTCTACTTAGTGGATACAGCAGGTATTCGCAAGAAGGGTAAAGTTCACGAAAACTTAGAGTTCTACTCGGTCATGCGGGCGGTTAGAGCCATAGAAAACGCCGATGTTTGTTTTTTAATGATCGACGCTACGCGCGGCATTGAAGCACAAGACATCAACATATTCAGTTTGATCGAGCGCAATCGCAAAGGCTTGGTTATTTTGGTCAACAAATGGGATGCGATTGAGAAAAACACTTCTACGATGGAGGAGTATCGCAAAGCCATTCTGAAACGCGTTCAGCCATTCAGCGACATTCCTATCATTTTTATTTCGGTATTAGAAAAACAAAGGATATTTCAAGCCATTGAGGAAGGCATGCGCGTATACGAGAGACGTTCGACAAGAATCCCAACCAGCAAACTCAACGATGTCATGCTAGACATTATTAGCGCTTATCCTCCACCGGCGATTAAGGGCAAGTACGTAAAGATTAAATACTGTACAATGCTCCCAACGGAAACTCCCCGATTCGCGTTCTACGCTAATTTACCACAATACGTTCGGGAAGGTTACAAAAGGTTTGTCGAAAACAAATTGCGTGAGCATTTTGACCTTCACGGGGTACCTATCGATATTTATTTCCGCAAGAAGTAAAAGTTCATTAAGCCTTAGTACGACCTTAGCATTAGATCGAAATCGATCAGGCGAGTACAATCTACACTTCAGTTCGAGTTAAATTGCAGAAGTTACAGGCCAGGCTTTTCTGTGCATAGACGTTCCTAGAGAGAAAAATACGTTAACATCGAAAGTTACATAACAAAAAAGGCGTTGGAAATTCCAACGCCTTTTTTGTTATGAACTAATTTTACAAATTGACTACTTCACGGAGAATTCAACTCTACGGTTGATATTGTTGAAGCTTGCCAAAGGAGCGTTTTTGCCCTTGGTTTCAACATGTAAACGAGAAGCATCAATGTTAAAGTGTTTGACCAAGTAGTCTTTAACAGCTTGAGCACGACGCTCGCCCAATTTCTTATTGTACTCCTCCGAACCAACGTTATCGGTATGACCAACAAGTGAAAGTGAAAGTGAAGGATCAGATTGTAGAACACGAGCAATAATTGCAAGACCTCTTCTGTTATCCTCACTAACTGTCGCGCTATTAAAGGCGAAGTAAATTTGAGGAAGAACAGCATCAGACATAGATCCACCTGTTGGTATTCTTCTACCACGCGCATCAACCAATGAACCTTTAGGTGTGTTAGGCTCTAAATCACGACTATCAGGCACGCCATCACCATCTGAATCTAATTCCCTTCCTTCAGCATCAACCTTAGCGCCACGAGCGGTGAATGGATCCGCATCTTGATAGTCAGGAATACCGTCCATATCAACATCTAGAGGACGACCGGCACCATCGACCGCAACACCTTCAGGAGTATTAGGATCTTTATCAAAAATATCGGGCACGCCGTCGCCATCACTATCCGTTGTTAGGCCATCCATTTTTGATTCCACATCGCTAACAATACTCCATAAATCAGAGAACGGTGAGCTAAATACTAGGGAACGATTTTTACCTTTTTGTCCAAAATTATAAGAACCACCTACATATACATAAGACATAGCATCATCACTTCTTCCAGATACAAAACCATCTACCTCATCATTAATGAAGTAGCGAAATTGCACACCTAGGTCAACTGTAATTGGATCAGAAACCTGATATTTATACTCAAAACCAAAAGCAATAAATGGAGCAATAACATTGCCATCTCTACCGATATCAATGTTATCAGAGAAAACCGATGGATTAGACTGAGTTAAACCAGCACCCGCAGTAAGTAGCAGAGCACTTCTTATGGGGCGAGCACGCTCTTCCATTCTAAAACCATTTATAATGTTGAATACCGCTTCTGCTTGTCCGCCAAGAATTCGAGATTCAAAACTTAAATTTTCATTACCAAATGTTCCTGAACCTGTAAGCGTCCCGTAAGAAAGCATCCCTCGAACACCCCACCAACTATTTAACATACGCGTTAAGCCAAGTGCACCACCAAACTGAACACCAGTGTTAACATCATAATTAAAATCTGAGGATTGAAAGGATTGCAAATCACCAAATGATGTGAAAACCCCAAGATTTCCACTGACTGACCATTTTGAATAATCGTCGAAATAACTAGATGTTTTTCCTTGTGCGTAACCATTAAAAGATCCGAAAACAAAAACGGAAATAAAAAAATAAATGAATGTAAAACTAAAATGTTTCATAGTGAGTAAATTAAAAGTAAAACTAAAGCGATTTCAATAACGCAAAGTTACAAAAAGAAATGAGACCAAATCAAAAAAATTACTAAAACTTTACTTCAACTTCTGAAAACCCCTTTTGAATTGCACAAAAAAAGCCACCCTCTTCAGGGTGGCTTCATTACTCAAAAAGTCGATTATTAATATCTTCTTTCAGGGCGCTCTTCACGCGGACGGGCTTCGTTAACAACTAACTCACGACCTTGGAATGAACTTCCGTGAAGTGCGTTGATTGCATCGCGACCCTGATTGTCATCTTCCATTTCAACAAAACCGAAACCTCGGCTACGTTGTGTTTCGCGATCTTTAATGATACGCACTGATGATACATCACCGTAATCTTCAAATACTGTACGAAGGTCTTCTTCACTGGTACGGAACGGGATGCTGGCTACATAAATTTTCATTGTGAAAACGGTTTTTGGTGTCTGGTATTACCCAAACGAAAAAAATAACTAAGGTCCCTCAAAATGAGATTAGGCCGAAATCACCAAGAAAATAACTCTGAAAAAAGTCGGCAAAGAAAACATAATGAGAAACCAACGAACAGGTTTCTGCAAGCCGACTAAAATAATCTACCGAATTGCGAGGCAAATATACAACCCAAACTCATACAAAAAAGTTTTATTTGAAAATAATAACTTATTTTGATTCTGGAGCCCTAGCATTAGATTTTCTATGACTTCTTGAACTCGCCGCAACAGCTTCAAGGTAATCAAGGAGTTTACTCACGTAAACGACTGGGTTTTCAATTGAACATAACGCCGTCAGCGAACTTTATTGACAGCCCCTAATAACGGGTGAATAAAAAATTTAAGATAGATTATTGATGAATTTGCTCGATAGTTTGTTACTTCGCAGCATCAATGAAACACCCTACTCTACAGACTCACAAAAGATTTTTTTTATTTTACTTTGCGCTTCTTTTCCTGTTCGGCATACTTCCTATCTCCGCCCAAATCACCACCATACAGGTTAAGGGCAAAGTGGTAGATGAGGATACCCCACTACCCTACGCGCAAGTTGCCGTGTACTCGGGTGACTCCGAAATGCCATTAGACGGGACCTCGACAAATGAAAATGGAGAGTTTCAACTGCAGATTCCTGCCACTGCAAAAAACCCACAATTGAAAGTTTATTTCTTGGGATACCGTACGGAAACGGTTCCGGTAAACATACCTAAAAATGGAAATCAACTCGATCTGGGAAGAATCTTTCTGCAGATAGACGCCGCCCAACTTAAAGGTGTAGATGTAGAAGGTCAAAGGGCCTTCATGACGACCAACATCGATAAACGCGTATTTGATGTGAGTCAAAACTTGGTATCTGAAGGAGGCACCGCAGAAGATGCGTTACAAAACATCCCCTCCGTATCGGTCGATATGGACGGAGGGATTTCGCTAAGAGGCTCTTCGAACGTAACCATCTGGATCAACGGAAAACCCTCAGCACTCATAGGAGGCGACCGCAATGCGTTTCTGGATCAACTCCCCGCCAGTGAAATTGACCGCATTGAAGTCATCACTAACCCTTCGTCAAAATACGATGCTGACGGTACCGCAGGAATAATTAACATCATCCTCAAAAAAGATAGACGCAACGGAACAAACGGCAGTTTTACTGCGGCCGTTGGGACGAGAAACAAAACCAATCAAAATCTCTTGCTCAACCACCGCCAAGGAAAACTCACCCTAGGCATGAGCTATTCTTTTAACTACCAAGAGATTTTCCGCGAGCGTGAAAGCGATCGCACTAATTTCCTTCGAGATACCACCTTCTCAAATAACCAATCATTCTATGCTGATAATATTAGTAGAAACCACGTTGGTAGATTCACCGCCGATTACGAAATCAACCAAAATCAAAGTCTGAGTTTTAATATTGGCGGTGGGACAAGTAATAGACACCGGTTTGAAAGAGACGATTATGAATTTCTGGGAGCCAATGAAGACCTGGTTAATGCCTTTCGACGAAACAACGACCGTTACAGAATTGGTAACACATTTGAAGTTGGCCTCGACCATAAAATGGAGTTTGAAGAAAACGGGAAAGAATGGACTTCAAGCATTTCGTATAGCACAAATGCACAAAATGACGACCAGTTTACCCGACAATTACAATCCGCTAGATTTCGTCCAAATTCCGATAGAGACTCGTTATTCCGAGAAAATTTTTTAGAAGGAGGTAAAAATACTTTTTTCACTATTCAAACCGACTTCGTTCAACCACTTAGTCAGAATAGCAAATATGAAGTTGGAGCAAAGACTGTAATTCGTAGCATTGAAACGGACTTGGAAAGACAGTTAATAGAAAACGACGTTTTTACGCGCGACCCGAGAGTGTCTAATGAGTTCCGTTTTACCGAAGCGGTACACGCAGCATATTTTAACTATCAAAACGCTTGGGGACGCTTCGGTTTTCAGGGTGGTCTCAGGGGAGAAATTGCTTTGACAGAGTCACAACAGCTGACCCTAGACTCCGCCTTCCCGTTCAATTATGCCAATCTCTTTCCGTCTGCATTTTTCTCTTATAAATTCGACGAAAGTCAAAAGCTACAAGCAAGCTATACCCGCAGAATAAATAGACCCTCAGCGGGAACGCTCAATCCCATCACGGACGTCACCGATCCTTTGAATTTCCGACAAGGCAATCCTTTTTTGCAACCCGAGCTCTTTGATTCATACGAGATAGGCTACGAGAAACTAGCCGGAAAACACACCGTAACAGGCGCCATTTACTACCGGGCCACCAACAACCAAATTACGCGCTTTCGTCGTCTACTCGACCCTGCTGATCCCAGAACCAATGGGGATGAAGGAATTACGCTCACCAGCTTTGAAAATCTTCTAGCCGCTCGGTCAGTGGGTGTTGAGGGCATTTACATTTTATCACTGGGAAGAAAACTCAACGCTCAGGGCAGTTTCAACTATTTCTACCGCACCCTTGCTGGGAGAAAATATCCAACCCGACCTCAACAATGCCGGCCAAAGCTATACCGCCCGAGGAAATGCCAATTGGAGTCCGAACGACAAATGGAATTTTCAGTTAAGCTTCTTTTATTGGGGCCCTGGACCAACACCGCAGGGAAGAAGACTCGCCATTTACGCGACTGATGCTGCTGCGCGATACAATTTCGCGAATAAAAAAGCCAGTATCAGTCTACGCATCAGCGACATCTTTAATACCCGAAGATTTAGATTGGAAATTGAAGACCCAAGCTTCGTTAACACGTTCATGTTTAACCGTGAAACACAAATCGCCTTCTTGAGTTTCACCTACAAGTTCGGACGTGAAAACAAAGATCGCAATTCCGAAGAACGCGGAGGAAGAGGTGGTGATGGCGAGGAATTTTTTGAGATGTAGGCGTCATCTATCGCCCAAAATAAACATCGCTAACAATTTGTTTATATAAGCTAAATTTGCCCTCAACTAATCAATCTTGAATGAAGGGGCTATCTACTTACAAATCCTACTATCCTCTCCCACTTCGAAAAACACTTCTTTTTGGAGTCTTGCTGATGGGCCTTTTGGTAAACAGTGCAACAACAAGCGCCCAAAACAACAATGAAAATTGGTCGGCCGTAATTGAGGGCAGCTTGACCTTCGGTGGAAACATGTCGCGAAACACCCTAGTGTACCGAACCGGGCCCTACATAACCGCCTCGCTCGTTAAAACCCTATATCCACAGCTTCAATGGGGAGGTGGATTTGGACTTTTAGCCTTTCAAAAGGAGTCATTTATCCCCGTCTTTACAAATTTCAGACTTTGGATAAACCCCAATCCCAAGGGTTTTTATTTTGAAATGAAAGCCGGTTGGTCGTTGGGCACGAATCCTGCCGTGGAACAAATATCGGGAAATACCTATCGGGGTGGGTTATTTGTTCAGCCGACTTTCGGATACCGTATTCCCATACATACCTTCAGCACACAATTCGGTTTGCAATTGGTTTCGCAACAAGCGCGACACCAATTTAAAAACTCTGAAATCCAGTATACTGAATTCATAAGTTTTCACACACTAGGAATCTTCTTTGGAATAGAATTTTAGTATGCGCCGCACAATATTCACGCTGATATTCCCGCTGTTCCTGGCAAACTCCATGCTGGGACAAATTCACATCAATGAATTTCAGTCTTCTAACCAAACAGGAATCCAAGATGAGGATGATGATTTTGAAGATTGGATTGAAATTCATAACAGCAGTGCCAATACAATTTCACTGGGAAATTGGTTTATTTCCGACAATGATAGAAACATCAGAAAATGGCAATTACCGCCAAATGTAAGTATCCCTCCGGGTGGATTTTTACTCATTTGGGCCAGTGGAAAAAACCGGCAGCAAAGCTTACACACAAATTTTAAAATTAGCAGCTCTGGAGAACCCTTGCTCCTCAGCAATGCCGACGGGAACCTCATCGATAGAATCGACGCTATACAATTGAGCCCCGATCAGAGTTTCGGGAGAGTCCCCGACGGAGGTGGACTACTCGAACGTTTTCACACACCAACCCCAGGGACTAGCAATCTTATTGATGGATTAGCTCCCATTGCTGTCAATCTAATTTTTTCGCACGAAGATGGATATTATGACGACCCATTTTCATTACAAATTCACGCCAGTAATGTCGCGGAAATACGCTATACACTCGACGGTAGTGACCCTGACACCAGCGGCACAACATATACCCAACCCATCGAAGTAACCAGTAGAATTGGCGAGCCCAATACCATCTCTGAAATTCGATCGGGTGTTGATCATCATTGGCTACCTCCTCTAGGTGAAGTTCCTAAAATAGTAGTGGTACGAGCGAAACCCTACGCCAACAATAAGCCTTGTGGCGAAGAAATATGGGGTTCATGGTGGACTGGTCACCACAATCCTCAAAACCTTAAAACTGAAATTGTTTCGCTACAAACACATCCC
>REDE01000016.1 GCA_007693635.1 Flavobacteriales bacterium
GTAAGAACCGGACGGTTATGTTTATCGGTAGGAGTTGGTACGGTAATGATAAATACATTGCAGTCGGAAATATCCGTGATGGCGGTTGTACAGTACAATCCTTTTGCTCCTGCTTTATCGAGAACAACCCCATTTTGCACGAGCACACTTTTTAGGTGATCGTTCTCTACTTCCAAGGTAGAGTCGATGCCTTTTTGCAGTTCATCCACTCTAGCTGTATTAATATCAAGTCCAATTGTTGGAAACTTCTCAGCAAAAGCTACCGCCAGCGGCAATCCAACGTATCCGAGACCAATAATGGCAATTTTAGGGTTTTCAATCATGGGAAAAGGTATAAGAAATTATCAGATTTTACTATTTAATTCGTCGTTCAAAGATTTGCTTTACTTCTTGGCAGCGGTTGAGCGGGATGATGAGTAGATCACTATCACTTTGTATTACTGCGTGATTTTCCAAGCCCAAAGACTCAACTTGCAATTGCTCTGTAATAACTAAATTACTACCTTGTATAAATGAAGAAGAGCTATCGTTCATTGAATAGTAATCATAGAGCGCTTGATAGGAGCCCAAATCGGACCAGGAAAAATTACCGGCCACCATTTTAATCTTTTGGGACTTTTCCATCACTGCGTAATCAATGCTTTCGGAGGGTATTTTTTCGGAATACGCTTCGGTGAGTTGTCCGTCGTGTTGGTTGTCCATAGCAGCTTTAGCAGCTTGCAATATGTCGGGGCGCAAAGTGGCCAACTCTTCCAAAAAAACTCCGGCACGGAAACAAAATATGCCGCTGTTCCAGTAGTAATTTCCGTCGGCTACAAACTGCTCCGCAGTGTTGGCGTCAGGCTTTTCGTGGAAGGACTGTACGTTTTCGCCATTAGCGCGAATGTATCCATAACCCGTCTCCGGGCTGGCAGGCGTAATGCCAAAAGTCACCAGATACCCCTCTTCTGCCAATTCAAAAGCACGCTTAATGGCAGTCTGATATTTATCCTCATCACCAATCATGTGATCCGAGGGCGTCACCAGCATGATGTCGTTTTCATCAATAGCCAACGCGGCAAAGGCCACCGCAGCGGCGGTATTTTTAGGGATGGCTTCGGAAATCAACTGAAATTCAGCTATTCCACATTCCTGCAAATGTTTACGACTAAGTTCCGTGGTATTAATATTTCCAACAACCACTACTCCATCAGTCAAGCTTTGATTTCTAAGTGCCGTTAGCTGAAACAGGCTTTTATCCCCAAAAATGGAGACGTACTGTTTTGGGCATTCGGGTTTTGAAAGCGGCCAGAGGCGGGATCCGACGCCGCCGGAAAGGAGAATGTGGTGGGGCATAGATGGTTATTAGGCGCAGGGCTCAGGGCGCGGGTTGAGCGCAGAGCGCAGGTTGGGCGCAGGGCTCAGGGCGCAGGTTGAGCGCAGAGCGCAGGTTGGGCGCAGGGCTCAGTGAACTTTGCAATTTAAAGATTTTCAAGTTTTGTAATCCATTGATTAAAATGTTGGCATTTCATTTTCAAATTTTGAATTCCAATATCCTCAGCAATCATGGGGCCAATGGTGCTCTTTTGTGACTGATACTCTGGGATGTATGATGTAATTCGATTTGAAGGAGAAAGTTCTGGTCGATCGTTTATCAATTCTACATTCTTTCCATTCATCTGGACTTTAAACTTTTCAATTGAATTTTGATGTTCTGGAAAAACAACTGAAAGTTTACTTACATCTACTAGTAATAAAGTTTCAAATTCGTGTAATTGCACATAAGGAATGAATGTTGGGCAATTATGAAGTTGAGCCATTGCGTTCTCTAATTCCTCTATCCTTTGATACTTATCGGGAATATTTTGTATGCGTTGAGAATATGGGCTTTCTTCGTCTTTGGGAAATGCATAGAGGTCAAGCATGGTTGAATAAAAGACATTATTTCTGTTCTTTTCGGTTTCCCTCCATCTTTCTAAAGCTCTAATAACAGGTCTATACTTTGGTATTCTACCTAAACCTCCCTTTATCGGATGTAGTTTCGTACCACCGGTGTGTACTCGTTGACACGAAACAAATACCTCAAAATTTGCCAAATAGGGTGTTAGCGTTTTTCTAACAAATTCTTCTTCTGTTTTTCCTTCTGCAATAATATTGAGAAACTTCACGGTTTGCCTCCAATTATATTATGTTCCCAGAGGTCGCTTGTGCTAAACTCATCTAAATAAGCAATAAGATCTTTTGATTGATACTTTTTATATGTGGAGCCTCTACCCTTTCTTTCAATGACAACCAAATCATCCGGGCTAAAATTATTAACCATAGAAACAGATTGTGTGGCGATGATCACTTGACAATGAAGTGAAGCAGACTTAATCAATCCAGCTACTAAATCGATGGCTGCAGGGTGTAGTCCCAACTCCGGTTCATCCAAAAACAGTACGGCTGGTAGATCGTTAGGATTTTGAGCCAGCATAGCAATAAGGGCAATAATCCGCAACATACCATCGGAGGCTTGTCCGGCATTAAATACTTTTATTGATCCTCTTTCCTTCCAACGGAGTAAAATTTTGTTTGACTCCGGGTATAATTCAAAATCTTCAAAAAAAGGGAGGACGGCTTTAATATACTTTACTATCCGTATGTAAAACGCTGTTTCTTGTTGCTGAACTCGATAAAGAAAACTCCCTAAATTTTGGGCATTTGCCTTCAGCCATCTACTATCATCTAAATTCCAACTCAATCGCATACCTGCTGTATATGACGTATTGTGGAATTGATAAACGATCATTTTTTTTAAAAGGTCTCGAATGACCGCCGCGGTTTTAGTAGGTTCTTCAACCAACTTGGATTCAGTATGTCCTCCACCTAAATATTTCCAATCATGGCTATTTTGCACTTCGTTTGGTTGATACCTATAAGCTTCTTCGGCATAATAAATCCTATCCGGTTTAGCAAACTGTAGAGAGAATTTGTACTGGTTTGTTCCGGTGTTAGTTGCTACAGCAAGTTCTCCACTCATCTGCTGCGTCACTTCCGGCCCATCAAAAAGCACATCACTAGCACCTCCTAATTGGGTTATACGTTCTTGCAGTTTTCCAGAAAGCATCCAACTCAACAAATCGAAAAACCCAATAAAATTACTTTTACCCGCACCATTTGGCCCAATCAAAATGTTAATATCGGTTGGATAAAACGCATCCATAGTCTCAATGGAGCGCCACCCTTTGATAGAAAGATGTTTGAGTTTTATGTTTGGGGTCATTTTTTTTTGGGGGGGGTTAAGGCGGAGGGGGAAGGGCAGAGGGCGGGGGGCGGGGGGTTATTTTTCAGTGTTTAGTAGAGCCTTTCGAAAATTACTTAATTTTTTACTCAATTGCATTAGCTTAGAATATAGTTCAATACGTTCCTCTTCTGATATCATTCCTTCTCTTTGAAAAATATGAAGGATATTCACAACCTCAAATAAAGAACTGCGCGAAATGGAAATATATCTTGCAAATTCTTTGTTTGATATTGCGCCAGAACCCTCTGCTATATTATTTGAGATACTCATTGTTGCTCCAAATAATTGATTAGCGAAACGATATCGCCGCATCTTTTCAGCATTATCTGCTAATTTGAATAGTTGATCTCCCAAAATAATGGCTTCTTTCCAAATATCTAACTTTTCAAAACGGAAATAATCCATATGCAATAATAAAGTTTCATAAAACTTTCTTCAAAAATCAGGAAGCTCGTCTCAAAAACCCTTTACACTCTACTCTCTGCTCTCTGCTCTCCGCCCTCTGCTCTCCGCCAATCTTATAGCAAAGTAAGCTTCAATCTTCCCATAAGTTCGTCTTCAAACCCTCCGCCCTCCGCTCTCCGCTCTCCGCCCTAACTACCCCGTCCAATCGTATACACCACAAACCCAATCTCCTCCAGCTCATTGCGATCAAGAATCCCGCGGCCGTCAAAAATGAAAGCCGGCTTAAGCATATTATCGTATATTTTTTGCCAGTCGTAAGTTTTAAACTCATCCCACT
>REDE01000074.1 GCA_007693635.1 Flavobacteriales bacterium
AGTCCAGAGGACTTTAATCTTGAGGGTTATGTCTTTTACATGGTTTGTGACGACGAAATGTGTCTTCCTCCTAAGGAAGTGGATTTTTCTCTTCCTTTGAAAGCAAATCCAACAGCGGTTGCTCGCGAGCCTGAGCAACCATCAATCGATTACACAGACGTAGATTCATCTTTGGTGGAAGAAGAAAAAGAGGGGATGGATGATGACAATGATGAAATTGAGACTGTTGTTGTGGATAGCGCGAATTCAGATCCTGAAAATGAGGAAGAGGGGACCAATTACTTGAGTTTGTTTATCTTTTCTTTTTTGGGTGGTTTCGCTGCTTTGCTTACGCCTTGTGTTTTTCCGATGCTGCCCCTCACGGTGTCCTTTTTCACTAAACGAAGTAAGACCCGCGCTGCTGGTATTCGTAACGCGCTGACTTATAGTCTATCTATTATTGTGCTTTACGTAGGCGTTGGATACGGAATTACTGCGATTTTTGGTCCGGCTGCACTCAATCGAATTGCGGTAGACCCCTATGTAAATTTTGCGTTTTTTGTCTTATTGGTGGTTTTTGCCATCTCATTTTTTGGTGCGTTTGAAATCACACTTCCGCAATCGTGGGCGAATAAAGCCGATCAGGCTTCTGAGCGAGGAGGCTTGCTCGGGATTTTCTTCATGGCTTTGGTGCTGGCTGTTGTGAGTTTTTCTTGCACGGGGCCAATCATTGGTACACTATTGTTTGAGGCTTTCAGCGGGGGAGTAGTCGGTCCGGTTATTGGCATGTTTGGATTTAGCCTAGCTTTGGCTTTACCCTTTGGTTTATTTGCTGCTTTTCCCGGTTGGCTCAACAGTTTGCCCAAATCTGGAGGCTGGTTGAATTCGGTTAAGGTCGTTCTCGGATTTCTTGAGTTGGCCCTGGCTCTGAAATTTTTATCGATGTCTGACCTGTTTTGGCAGTGGGGTTTGCTCAAACGTGAAACCTTTATCTTGATATGGGTTACCATCGGAGTGATGCTCACGTTATACCTGATGGGAGCGTATCGTCTTCCGCACGATTCAAAGGTTGAAAAACTTACGGTAACCCGTTTGTTTTTCGTAATGATATCGCTCGCATTCACCATATACTTGGTTCCGGGAATTACCGGCGCTCCTCTAGGTGCAGTGAGTGGAATTACACCACCTATTTGGTATTCAAATTTGCAGAAATCAGGTCCAGTAATTTATGCCTTAAATGGTGAAGAGGAAGCTATTCCTGACGGTGCTGATCCGGATCATTGTCCGTTGAACTTGAATTGCTTTCACGATTACGAAAAGGGTTTGGCTTACGCGAAGAAAACCAATAAGCCCATTTTTCTAGACTTTACCGGCTATGGTTGTGTTAACTGTCGTAAAATGGAGGAAAATGTTTGGAATGATCCTCGTATTGAGCGAATCTTGCGCAACGAAGTTGTGGTGATTTCATTGTATGTTGATGATATGACCAAATTACCTAAGGAAGAGTGGTACTACAGCGAACATTTGGGTCAAAAGGTGAAAACCATCGGTAATCGTTGGGCGGAGTTTCAGGTGATGCACTACAATCGAAATTCGCAGCCTTTTTATGTTTTTGTCGACCATGAGTCAATGACCCCGCTGACGACCCCGGAAGCGTATAACTCTAATGCTACCGCCTATTACGAGTGGTTGCGTTCTAGTGTTGACGCTTTCCACGCATTGACTAAAAAGTAGCGCACTTTTTTTCCGTTGCTGCGTTTATAGTTTATGGAAAAGAGATATCGATTGCGCATTGGGAAGCGCGTAGTAGGGTACAAGCGAGAAATTTCCTCTCGCATGGTGTTTTATTCTAAAAATGAGTTTTGGTGGAACGGTCAAGCGATACATCATCAGCAAATTGATGAAAGTACAGGCCTGTTTGATAAAAACCATAAGATGATATACGAATGGGACATCGTGCGTTTTTCTCTTGATAGCAACGAATCCTCGGAAGAGGGAGTCGTGCTTTGGCACTCTAAGGAGAAATGTTTTGGCATCAAACCGATAAATAGCTCAACGAATTTTGTTCCTTTCGAAGTGGAGGGACTTTCTCTATTCTCTCCTGCAGATTTGGAAATATTTTCTTATCTGTTCTTGAATCCCGATATTATGATTAATCTCGGACTAGAAGATATTTAGATTTGCCTACTAAAACTTCATAGAGGTTGTGATTTCCAACTCGACTTCATTGTTGAGTTTTTCTTCAATTTGATTCTTTATTTCGCGAAGTTTATCATTGTCGACTCTTTCGTTAGCGACAATTCTAATGGAGATTGTCAAGGGTTTTACGCTTTGTACGCTGACGTCTTTAATGGTTATGTCACCAATGCTAAATCCGTTTAGATTTTGAATTACCTTGTGTTTATAAACCATTCTGTTAAAACCCAAGCCTAGTGGTACGCTGAACGCTCCCACGAGTATAAGCGATAAGAATACGGCTTTGGTGGCTAACCGAAACGGACTAAATCCCAATAGCATAAAGGTTACCGAGGCCGCGAGTACCATTCCGGCGAGGTTGGTTAGTAGAAGTAAAAGTGCTCCGGAAAACACACTCCAGTCCATCCATCCTAATCCGATTCCGGCAACAACTAATGGAGGTACTAGTGCAACCGCAATCGCTACCCCGGCCAAAGTTTTTGCTACTTCTTCACGTGCATGTGCATAGGCTCCGGCAATTCCAGAAATTACCGCTATTCCTAAGTCAAGTAAATTTGGATTGGTGCGTGATAATATTTCACTGTTGGGATTTTTGATCGGGGTAATTAAGGTAATGAAAATGGCAAACAGTATGCAAATGCCTAGTCCTGTAAGGATAGTATTGGTGCTGGAAAATATTAGGTTTTTATCTTGTCTTAGTGCTCCCATGCTTAAGGATATTATAGGCGACATCAGCGGCGCTAGAATCATTGCTCCTATAACGACCGGAGTTGAATCGGCAAATAATCCAAAGGTTGCTAATGTAGTTGATAATACCATGAGAACTAAGTAGGTGGTTCTCAATTCTGCGTTTTCGCGAAGGACCTGAAATAAATCTTTAAACTCTTCTGTTGAAGCCCTCTTGATTAAAGGTAGTTGCGATTTTGACAATTCTCTTGCCGATTCACCTCTGGGAAGTGCTTGGATTTTGAATATTTCATTCGTGCTATGGGAGGTGTTTTTTAAATCCAAATGTTCACCAGGAATGGCGCTTAACATTTTTTTCTTGAGCTCAAACCTCAATTCTTGGTTGGATTTTCTATCTCCGTCTTCCGTATAGTTAAATACCCCCTCGGGGTTTTTAAGCACGCACGAACCAGTTTTTATATGCGCCCCAAATCTTGGAAGTTTATTGCTCTCCCATAGAGAATTAAAGGCATAGGAAATCAACTGGAAGATACTTCTCGGACTGACTAACAAAAGGTGAAATAATCCGTCATCGTAAGCGGAGGACTCGGGAATAAATCCCGTGATTAGGGAGTTGGTTTTATGCGTGCTGATAACACCTCCGGAAATGGTGGTCCTTATTGTATTGTCACCATTGCGCGTTATTTCTGCAGCGAAGGGTTTGACTTTGAAGAAGACGATGAATAGACTTTTTATTTTGCTCCAAAATCCTATTTTCTTGAATAAATTGCTGGTTACGACCTGAAATGAGCTACCAATTACTACATTGCTAAAAATGGGGTTTCCGTTGCAGTAAAGAATATCAAAGTCAAGTGTTTTTTCGGATTCGATGGCGTGCTAAATGGCTTTTTGTAAGTTGCTGTCTACCCCCATCGTTTTGCAAATACGCTCAGCATCTGGATGGGGAAGCGCCGCGATGGTGATTTGATGGCTTTCTAACGAAGGCAGTAGCTCTTTGATTTGATTATCCGACAAATACAAGATTAGCAGCTCCTTTGAAGGGATGTTTTCTAGTTTAAAATCCTGCCATGTCACACTGTTTAATGAATGTTTTTCGACTAACTTTAGCAATCTTTCTCCTTGTGAATCGTCTTTCTCAATATCGTAAACCAGTGTGTGACTCATGTTCTAAAATTAGACTTCAAAGCTACAAAAAATCAACGGATAAATATGTGAATAATTTGTGAGCAAACTTAGCTTGTGATCGTAAAAACACCCCGACTTAGCCATTATATTTGCGATTAAATCTAAGGCCAAATGCCAAAATCTAAAGTCTTGAAAATATATGTGTTAATTCCTCTACTGATGTTTGCTATAGGGAGCTTTGTCTCCTCATGTAAATCAAATTCAGAGGAGGATGCCTCCGCCTTGAAAGCTTTGGGTTTACAGTCGGCAATCGTTCTGGAATCGAAAGGCTTTTCCGCTTTGCGCGAGGCCATTTCTGTAAGCGCATGGCATGAAGATTTTCATGAAGATCCCAATTGGAAGGATTTTTTGGGGACTTGGGAGCCTTTGTTTGGGAAAGTCGATACCCTAAGTGAAGTTTTGAAAGCTAAACGTGTGTTTTGCGGTGTTGAGTTGGTTGGGAAAAACTCTTATGGTTGGCTATTATCTACCGATTTAAAGGAAGAGCATTGGAATAGAGTGGTTGCGAAATGGAAGCTTGAAAGTGAAGGATATGATCAGTTTGTTTTGTATTCTGCGAAAAGTGCAGACCAAACCCTGTATGTGTCTTGGAGCAAGGGGGTTGTGCTGCTGAGTCCGCACAAGGTGTTGCTGGAGAGTGGGTTACGCAGATTGCATTCAACACATACCCTCGATCTCGACGAGGCGTTTAGCAAAATACGGGCAACGGCCAATAATCGCGATCACGCCAATATTTTTGTGCAGTATACAGAATTGGATGGTTGGTTGAGTTCCTTAATGAATATAGGTTCCGCCGATTTTTTGTCGGGTGTTTCTACCTGGGGGGCGCTGGACTTGCGTATTTCTTCTAAATCGGTATTGCTAACCGGTTTGAGCAACTTGGGAGACTCCATTCCGGTTTACCTAGACGTCTTTCGTGGCTTAAAGCCCCAGAAAATTCAATCAGCTGATTTCGTTCCCGTTTCCGCAGCGCTTTGGATGAACGTTTCTGTAGGGAATTTTATGTCCTATCACCGTAATTTTGAGCAATACAGAAAATCCAAAGGCTTGACAAAAAATGTACAGTCGTTACTGAGCCAATACGATGTAGACTTTGAAAACTCCTTCTTAAGATGGCTGGATCGCGAGTACGGATTGATTTGGACCGGTGCGAGTAAGTCTACGAAAGAACGTTCGGTTGCTTACTTTGAAGTCCGCTCCGAACGCGATTTTTTTGAGGCTCACAAGTCCATGCTCGACACTTCATCGCTGCAAGTTTTTCGGGGAGAACGAATTTTCAGGACAAAGCACTATGGTTGGCTTTCTCCGCTTATGGGAAAGACCTTTGACTCATTTCAGGCAAAATATTTTTGGATGTACCGCAATAGGGTGTTTTACGCCGCTACTGACGATATTCTTACGGATTTTATAAATGATGTGTTGGATGAACGTACGCTTGGTCATTCTGCCGGATTTAAAAAATTTGCAGCCCAAATTCCCGATCGTGCCTCGGTACAATTCATCTTTATGCCCGAGGCAGAAATGATTAGTCACGTACTCCCAAAATCTGCGCAGCAGTTTCTCAAGCGTCAAAAGGAGATGCGTTCGCATACACCCTACATTAGCTTGCAGTATCTCGTTCAGGATAAAATGGCCTATACCGGAATTTTTGCGGCGTACCAAACGGAGGTCGAAACGACTGTGAAGCCGGTATGGAGCGCTGAAATCCCACACGATATTGTCGCCGGCCCATTTATTTTTACCAACCACTACAATCAGCAAAAGGAAATAGCCGTTCAAGACAGTCGCCATACTCTCTACTATTACGCTACCAATGGGAGTTTGCTCTGGAAACGCACGCTTTCGTCTAAAATTCTCGGCACGCCTACACAGATCGACTTGTTTCGGAATTCCAAACTGCAAATTGCGTTTGCAACCAAAGAGGAAATTGTAGTACTCGATCGCAACGGCGATCCTGTAGCTCCTTTTCCCAAGAAAATTAATGGTGGAATAACCAGTCCCTTAGCCGTATTTGATTACGACCGCACCCGTAATTATCGCTTGGTATTTGCCAGTGGAAAAAAAGTTTTCAATTGGGATAAAGACGGACAAGCTGTTCAGGGTTGGGCTCTACAAGAGCTGAGTGATACACTGCGTATCGTGCCTCAGCACTGGGTAGCGGGCAACAAAGATTATCTGGTGTTTATAACCGAAAATCGCAAAGCCTACCTCACGGATCGCAGAGGGGTGCTTCGCGTTCCGGCAGTTTTGGACTTGCCATCAGATAACAGCTCAGACTATCAAGTGCAGATCGATTCCGAGTTGAAGACCATCAAACTTACAGCCTTAACCAACGACGGCAGACTATTGAGCGTATTGAGCAACGGGAAAGTCGACGAATTGAAAATGGGATCTCTGCCTGAACTGCCCGATTTACGAATTATGGGCGAGGCGCTGATTGTCTTCTCCGAGCAAAAATGCCTGGTTAAAGATCCATTGCAACCTATGGAAATACGAACAGATAACGATATTAGCGGAAATCCAAAGCTCTTCGGCGATGGTGATTCACGCTTATTGGCTCTGGCTACAACAAATAATCAGATTATGGTGTATAATAACAAAGCGCAGCTCATTGCAGGCTTTCCAGTCTACGGAACCGAAAATTTCCAGCTGGCTAAACTCTATAATGGACCTTCACGCTATTTGATTACTACTACACCTGAGAATAAAATTTTGGTATACTTGATACAATAACTGTAGAAAATTAAGATGTTTGCTCTCGGTTTAGTTCGTTTGGAAGCTGGGGTATCGCCTGTAATTCATATTGTTGTGTTGATTTTATTAAAATTCGGGAAAAATTTGTTTTGTAAGAAATTTTTTTATTAATTTGCGCTAACTAAAATATATTAGACATGAGTACAGAAAAAGACGCTAAGTTAAAGGCTTTAAAACTTACGATGGATAAGTTGGATAAGGCCTACGGAAAGGGAGCAGTCATGCGAATGGGTGATTCTCCAGTGGTTAATTTGGAGGTGATACCTTCCGGCTCGATTGCTTTGGATATTGCTTTGGGAATTGGAGGTTATCCTAAGGGGCGGGTCGTGGAGATCTATGGTCCGGAATCATCGGGAAAGACGACCCTGACTTTGCACGCGATTGCGGAGGTTCAGAAGGCCGGCGGTATCGCTGCTTTTATTGACGCAGAACACGCATTTGACCGCTTTTATGCGGAACGCCTGGGTGTAGTCACCGAGGATTTGATTATTTCTCAGCCGGATAATGGCGAGCAAGCATTGGAAATTGCCGATAACTTGATTCGCTCAGGTGCTGTTGACCTGTTGGTGATTGACTCCGTTGCGGCACTTACACCGAAGAGTGAAATTGAAGGCGAAATGGGCGATAGTAAAATGGGACTTCACGCCCGACTGATGTCTCAAGCACTTCGTAAATTGACTTCAAGCATTAGTAAGACCAACTGTTGCTGTATTTTCATCAACCAACTTCGTGAGAAAATCGGAGTGATGTTTGGCAATCCGGAAACCACTACGGGTGGAAATGCACTTAAATTTTACGCATCTGTTCGTATCGATATTCGTCGCTCTACTCAAATTAAAGACGGCGATCAAATCATGGGTAACCATGTGCGTGTGAAAGTTGTGAAAAATAAAGTCGCTCCTCCATTCCGCTCAGCCGAGTTTGATATTCTCTACGGTGAAGGTATTTCACGTTTGGGCGAAATCATCGACATGGGCGTAGAGTATGAGGTGATCAAGAAAAGCGGCAGCTGGTATAGTTATGAAGACTCTAAGTTGGGGCAAGGAAGGGACGCTGTCCGTAACATGCTGGCTGACAATCCAGATTTAGCTGACCAAATTGAGGCGCAAATCCGTGAACGATTGAGTGCCGTTTAGTTCGGGTCTATAGAAAAGTGTATGAAAGGGGTGAAGTATTCGCCCCTTTTTTTATACTAAGCCTTCATCGCGAAAACTGAAATACGCGTTGTTCGCAACGATGATGTGATCAACTACGTGGATGTCTAATAATTCGGCGGCATTCTTAATTTTCTTGGTCAGACTGATATCCTGTTCACTGGGTCTTTTTGTTCCGCTCGGATGATTGTGCGCTAGTAAAATCCCCGATGATCGCCGCGCGAGCGCCTCACGAAATATCATTCTTAAATCGACAACGGTGCCGCTCATCCCGCCTTTGCTGATGCAAATCTCATCGATGACGCGGTTGGCACGGTTTAAAAATACAACCCAAAACTCCTCGTAGTCGAGGTCCATGAGAAATGAACGCACATGCTCAAAGGCTACAGTGCTGGAATTTATGACTTTATTCTGATTACCATCGGATAGTTTTCTTCTGCGACCAAGTTCCATTGCGGCAATTAAGGTGATGGCCTTCGCAGAACCAATTCCGCGAATCTCCTTCATGTCCTCAATGCGAAATGTCCCCAAACGGTGTAAATCGTTGTTGGCCTTTTCCAATAAATTCCGACTCAAATCCAAGGCCGATTGCCCTCGGGTACCATTACCTATGAGTATGGCTAAAAGCTCAGCGTTTGACAGTGCACCTCTGCCTTTGAGTTGGAGCTTCTCTCTCGGTCTATCATCCTCCATCCATGTTCGAATGCTGCGGTGTGTTGTTTCCATGCGAAGTAAAAATTTCCGCTAAAGTAAGAATAAAGCTACATAATAACAAATTCTTTTGACTTAAATTTGCGAATGGGGGCTAATGTAATTTTTCAACAATAAAATTTACCGATGTTTTGGATAGCATTTTGCAGGTGTTGGAACAAATAAGGTGTTCAAATAGAAGGAGTTGATTTTTCGAAAAATATTTATTATTGCTTTGTGAAAATTGACTTCATTTTTCTAATTTAGGCCTGTACATTTGTCGTTAATAAACGCGATTTACCATGAATCTTTATCCGGGCTGTAAAGTTCGCTTTTTAAATGATGTAGGGGAGGGGCGGGTGCTTTCTGTTTCGGCAGATAGCGCCGTAATTTTGCGTTCAGACGGTTTTGAAGAGCATTTTCCCCTTGCGGAACTTATTCCTATTATCGGCGAGGATGTTTTAGCAGAGGCTTTGGCCGATGCAGATATTCGGCCAAAGGATGCTGAGGTTATACGGATTAGTAAGTCGGAGACCTACACGCCACGTTCTGATAGCATGGAAGTGGATTTGCATATTCATAATTTGGTCGATAACGAGCGAACTGTTTCTAAGGATAAAATCTTGGAAATTCAACTTTATCACGCCCGAAGAGCCGTTGATCATGCTCGTAAGCGTAAGATCAGAAGATTGGTGTTGATTCACGGAATAGGGCAGGGTATCTTGCGTACCGAAATAATGAAGCTGCTCGATGGTTATGATCGATTGCAGTATTTTGATGCCTCGTATCAGAAATACGGAAAAGGGGCAACAGAAATTGAACTTTGGTAAACTCGTAAAATATGCGCATTCGCTTTTTTCGCACACAACCTCCTAAGGGCTTTGACTACAAGCCCGTGTATTATGATGAAGAGAAAGAGAAGCAAGCTGAGCGACTTCGTATGCTGGAGGGGGTTGATAAATCAGAGGAGCAACGCAAACTGGCGCTTCGCGATAGTTGGGATAAGATGAAAGGACGTCGAACTCCTTTGAAGTCAGCGCCTTTTTCTAGATTGTTGGTGATTTTTTTAGGACTGTTAATTTTGGTTTATTTACTCTTGAGATAAGATTTTTACATGGGGGATATCATTCAATTATTGCCGGATAATGTAGCCAACCAAATCGCTGCTGGAGAGGTCGTTCAACGTCCATCGTCAGTGGTTAAAGAGTTGATGGAGAACGCTATAGATGCAGGCGCCTCAAATGTCCAGCTCATCGTAAAGGATGCCGGTAAAACGCTTATCCAAGTCATCGACGACGGAAAGGGCATGTCGAAGAATGACTTGCGTATGGCTTTCGAGCGACACGCAACCTCCAAGATTCGCAGCGCTCAGGATTTATTCGCTTTGTCGACTATGGGATTCCGAGGAGAGGCCTTGGCTTCCATTGCTGCAGTAGCTCAGGTTCATTGCGCAAGTCGCACCGCCGACTCCGATGTTGCGCATTTTCTTAGAATCGACGGAGGGAAATTGGTCGAATCAGGTCAGGAGGCTAAGCCTGTAGGGACTTCAATGGAAGTTAAAAATTTGTTTTTTAACATACCAGCTCGGCGTCAGTTTTTGAAAAGTGATCAAGTGGAAATCAACCACATTACCGACGAATTTGAACGGGTAGCTCTGGCACATCCCGAACTGGGTTTTCGCTTTTTTCATAATCAACACGAACTTTTTTATTTGCAAGCCGGCAATTTGCGTCAGCGTATTGTTGGGGTGATGGGGAAGAAAATGGATAAACACTTGGTTCCGGTGGAAGAAAAGACGGAGCATGTTGCCATTCGGGGTTTTATTGCCAAACCGGAAGCCGCGCGCAAAAAACGCGGCGAACAATTCTTCTTTGTCAATAACCGTTTTATAAAACACCACGTGCTCCACCACGCTGTGGTAAAAGCTTTTGAAGATGTATTGCCCAATGGCTATCATCCGGCGTACTTTCTCTTTATTGAGGTGGATCCCGCAAGTATCGACGTCAATATCCACCCCACCAAAACCGAAATTTCTTTTGCCGACGATAAAATGATTTATGCCATGCTTAGCTCGGCGATCAAACATAGTCTGGGGAAACACAATGTCGCACCGTCCTTGGATTTTGAAATTGGAAATACCTTTTCCTTTCCTTCCATGCCAAAGGATCGACCGGTACAGATTCCAAAAATACAGGTAGATACACACTATAATCCGTTCTCTCAAACTACGCCTGAGCGCCGGCCAGCTACCCAAGGTTGGGAGAAACTGATGATCGATGATCTGCAGCCTAGTAAGGCGACCCCAACCAACAACGCATTTTCGAACGCAGAGAAAGAGTCCGATTACAATCCTTTTTATCAGCAGCAAAAGAACTACAAAGCACGTCTTTTTGCGGGAAGTTATATCCTTTACGAAGACGGGGAAATCATTTATTTGATTCACCCTAAACGCGCACACGAAAGGGTGATTTACGACGAGCTGATGCGCTCCATCGACAAGCATACGGTGGCCTCACAACAGCTTCTGTTTCCCGTCGATTTGGAACTGAGTCCCACCGATGCAGAGTCGCTAAAAGAGTTTTTACCGGCAATGACCTCTCTGGGTTTTGATGCGGAAATTCAGAACAATCAGCATATTGTTTTTTTTGGCATCCCTACAAGTATTACCGAATCTTCGCTGCCCGGAATTGTCGAGGATATCCTCAGTGATATCAAAGAGATAGGCAGTATGGACGAAACTCAGTTTAATCGACGATTGATTTTGAACCTTTCGCGCAGTGCAGCCGTTAAACGTCCTGAACATCTTCAAGATGAGGCGATTCAAAATTTACTTACGAATTTATTCCAATCTAACGAACCAATGATTTCCCCAAGGGGTAAATCCATTGTATTTTCGCTGACTCTACAAGAACTGCATAATTTCTTCAATTCATGATTTCATCTTCCCGTTTTCAGATGCTTCCAGAGGTGATTAAGAACCTTCTGATCATCAACGGCTTATTTTTTTTGGCAACGATTGTTCTGAATAATACGTTCGGATTGAACCTGATTCGTATGCTTGGAGTTTATGTGCCAGGTAGTGTCCACTTTGAGCCGTATCAACTGGTAACGCATATGTTTATGCACGGGAATTTTGGACATATTTTGTTGAATATGTTCGCCCTATGGATGTTTGGTAACGCATTGGAAAATATTTGGGGAGGGAAGCGATTTTTGATTTTCTACTTAATTACGGGTTTTGGTGCGGCCTTCATCCACTTGGGGGTTCAGTACCTCGAGGCTCAAGCAATCATGAATGATTTGTTGCGCATGGGACTATCAAAGGCGAGCATCGAACAAGCACTTACAACTGGGATGTATACCCAACAAGGCATTGGCGGCACGGAAGGCTTTGCTAAATTGAGTCAACTATCCGCAATGTATAGCGTACCAACAGTTGGGGCTTCTGGGGCAGTTTTTGGTATTTTGTTGGCTTTTGGTATGACTTTCCCCAATCAGCCAATATATTTGTATTTCCTTTTCCCCATCAAGGCAAAATATTTTGTTATGGGCATCGGTGCTCTTGAGATTTTTAATGGATTGGCAAACGACCCGGCAAGTAATATCGCACACCTTGCGCATCTTGGCGGTATGTTGTTCGGTTTCATTTTAATTCGTTACTGGCGAAACAATGATCGAAATTTTTATGTTTAATTTATCGTAAAAACTTCTTCATGTACGGAAATCAATCTACTTCATTTCGATCCTTTTACCAGCAGTCTGATGTGCTGGTACGACTGATCTTGATCAATATTGCGGTTTTTGTCGCGGTCATTATTGTCGACATCATCGGGGCTTTGAGTGGCTTCTCGATTTCCAAATATTTTATTAGTCTTACTGCTCTTCCCACCGACGGATTGAAGTTGATTACGAGGCCTTGGACTTTCGTAACGTATATGTTCCTTCACGAGGGCTTTATGCATATTTTGTTCAATATGCTCTGGTTGTACTTTGGCGGCATGTTGTTTCGTGAATTCTTGGGTAGTCGTCGTCTATTAGGTGTTTACTTGTGGGGCGGATTGGTTGGCGGATTTCTCTACGTGCTGGTGTACAACTTATCTCCGGCTTTTAAGGACGTTGTAGGCATCGCCAATGCACGAGGTGCTTCGGCCAGTGTAATGGCTATTGTGGTGGCAATTGCTACCTACCGCCCTAAATTCCCTGTGCAGTTGTTCTTCGTTTTGCGCGTACCTCTCTGGGGTATTGCCGTCTTTGCAGTTTTAATGGATTTATTGGCTTTACGTGGTTTGGACTCTAATCCTGGCGGACACTTGGCTCACTTAGGTGGTGCGCTTTTCGGATTTTTCTACATTCGCTCGCTTCGAGCAGGCAACGATTTAAGTGAAGGCATTATGAATGCTGTGGATTGGATTCAAGATAAATTCTCGGGGAAACCTCAACCGGTGATGCGTACCGTTTATCGCAATAAAAGTAGTGCAGAGGCATCTTCAGCAATGCGTCAAGCGAATTCAAAACAGAGCGATCAACAGCGCATGGATGAAATCCTCGATAAAATATCCCGTTCGGGCTACAACAGCTTGAGCAAAGATGAGAAGGATTTTCTTTTTAAACTTTCAAAAAACGATTCATGATAGAAGCTCACGGCATCCAAAAGTCGTATGGTGATTTGCGCGTACTGAAAAATGTATCCATCGCCGTGGAAAAGGGCGAGGTCGTGTCGTTGGCGGGCGCAAGTGGTGCCGGAAAAACCACCCTGCTGCAAATTTTGGGAACGCTAGACGCGCCCGACGCGGGTAAAGTTTTTTTGGAAGGACAGGATGTGACTTCGCTTAAAGGTGACGATTTAGCGGCTTTTCGCAATCGTCAAATAGGTTTTGTTTTTCAGTTTCATCATTTACTACCCGAATTTACCGCCTGGGAAAATATTGCTATTCCAGCCATGATTGGCGGAATGAGTAAATCCGACGCCCACAAAAAGGCCTTGGAGCTCTTAGAGCTTATCGGTTTGGCGAGTCGAGCTAACCACCGACCAGGCGAGTTGTCCGGAGGTGAATGTCAGCGCGTTGCCGTTGCGCGTGCATTGGTGAATAGTCCGGCCATCATTCTCGCCGATGAACCTACAGGAAGTCTGGATTCACAAAATGCGCTACAAATTCACGAATTGTTTCTGAAGTTGCGCAACGAGTTAGGGCAAACTTTCCTCATCATCACCCATAACGAAAAGTTGGCGCAAATGGCAGATCGTACAGTGTATATTAAAGACGGAAGTATTGCCTAAACTGCCTTACGCTAAATTGCGACCTCTTTTTGAGTCCTACGTTGATAAATACAATACGCTCGACTTTCTCGTAGACGACCCACTGGGAATTCCTCACCGTTTTTCAAAACCTGCCGACCTTGAAGTAACCGCTTTTTTTGCGGCAATCTTTGCTTGGGGTCAGCGCAAGACCATCATCAATAAGTGCGACGATCTATTGCGTCGCATGGATCATCAGCCCTTCGAGTTTGTTTCTCAGGCCAGTGAAAACGATCTTCGTAATCTTGATGGTTTTGTTCATCGTACGTTTAACGACGCCGATGTGCGAAATCTGGTTCTAGGGCTGCGGGGTTTATACGAGAAATCGGGAAACTTGTGGAGCTGCTTCCTTCCTCAGGATCACGAAGAGCATTATGGATATGCCATTAATCGCTTCCGGACGGATTTATTGAGTATGGTGGATGACCCTAAGCGTATTCAACGTTGTATTTCTGACCCTTTACAGGGTAGCGCAGCCAAACGATTAATTATGATGCTGCGCTGGCTTGTTCGGCAGGACAGCTCTGGAGTGGATTTGGGATTGTGGACCCAGCTACCTATGGAAAAACTCTCTTGTCCACTAGATGTTCATACCTCACGTTTGGCCAGACACTTTGGCTTAATCACCCGCAAACAAAACGATTGGCTGGCAGTTCGTGAACTCGATACTCACCTTCGAATCCTTTCTCCTGCGGATCCCGCACGCTACGACTTCGCCCTTTTCGGCATGGGAATAGAAGGCTTTATAAAAGATCTTTAGACGCAATCATAATTTTTTTTCGTCCCCGTGCAACCAAAAGTTGCAACTTTGCATCTATACTTTTGAAGACAATTCAAAGACGAATGGACGAACAAGTACTCATCAAACATTGCACACGGGGCAACCGACTGGCTCAACGTCAGCTGTACGAAATGCACGCTGGTAGGTTGTTCGCCGTTTGTCTGAGATACTTACAGCGTGAAGATGCCGAGGAAGCGCACTCCAATACTTGGGTGAAAGTTTTTCAAGGAATTGATGGTTTTCGAGGTGAAAGTAAATTTTCAACCTGGATGACCCGTATCGCAGTCAACGAGTGTTTGATGATGCTTCGTCGGAAAAACGTATTTTTTTCCGAGCTGGATGAAAACGCTCCGACCCTACAAACAGAAGAGCATGAAGAATCAGATACCGCTCATTTACTGCACTTAATTGCAAACCTTCCCTTGGGTTATCGTACCGTCTTCAATCTTTACGCCATTGAAGGTTACAGCCATAAGGAAATTGCAGAAATGCTTAGTATCAACGAAGGAACCAGCAAGAGTCAGCTAGCCAGAGCGCGGGGAATTTTGCGCAACGCATTGGAAAAAAATGTGTTTAAAATTTAAATGGAACAATACATGAAAAGAGATTCAAACATCGATCAATATTTTCAAAAGCGACTCAGTGATTTTGAGGTTGCACCGCCGCCGGGTGAATTTGATAAAATTGTCGCTCAACTGCCTGAGGAAAAAAAGAAACCGACTTTTTTCTGGTGGGGAATCACTGCTGCAGTATTGACAGTTCTATTGAGTTTGCCTTTTGTTTTTCAGACAAATGAAGAGCTTGGTGAACCAGTTATTTCAAACATCCAAGAAGAGTCTCGGACTTTAGAGAATTTAGTAGAAATGCATGAGAATGAAACTTTGGAAGAAGTCGAGGGCCCTAGTTTGACTCAAAGCGACATCGTCGTTGCGGTCCAGGAAACGAAGGAGTCGACCAATGAGCGTTCTGAATTTTTGCGTAGACGAATGCAAGAAGATATTGATGAATTGGAGCGCATGGAGAGAAGTATGGCGCTTCAAGCTCATAAATTAAACACGCTTAATGAGCTGGACGAGTTTTCCGTGGCGCTAGCTGAGGACTTATCAAACCGTCTCGAGCTGCAAGCTATGATAGAGCAATCTTTCGATAACTCCGGAATTTTTGTTCAAGAGTACCGCAAGGATAATCGTGTGCCAGATGTGTTGAAGATTTTTCCTTTGGAACAAATTCGTCTAATTGAGCTCTCGGAAATGCAAATCGTCAACCGATTCTTCAGTCGTGATAACAATAAGTCAAGTCCGGAGGAGTAACCTTAATTTTTTACATGTAATCCACAAATAAATTCTGTTCACCCAAGATCAGTTCGGTTACTTATGTCTTGAAATGTCATTATAGAATATGGTATTTCGACTCGTAGTACAACTTTTCGGTAGAGCCCTTTGTCCACTTCTTCACCAAACGTAAATCAGGGTTTAAATCCCTTTTGAATCCCATCAGTAATTAACAACAACTTAAAAAGTCTGAAATCATGAAAATAGTCTTTTCTTTTTTATTCACGCTTGCACTCCTTTCGAATACCTATGCCCAAAATGTCTCCGATTTTTACAAGGATCAAATACGTCTTACCTATGATTTGGTAGATCGGGACGTACTATCGGAGTCTCAGGCCGAGGATATTCTCAGTGAGATAAAATCCTCCGCTAAGTCGGAAATGCTCATTGCGATGCAAGGCGACAATCAGCAGGTGAAGCGCCATGTGGTGGTATTTTACAGCATGCTAAAACTCGACGGTCGTAAAATTTCACCTTTGCAACTCACTCGCGATACCTTGTCTGCTGACCAAGTTGAGGTAAAAATAAAGGAAATTCGTACGGAAATAATATCGCGACATGCTCGACAACGATTACCTGATGATCAGCCCATTGTAGGCGCTATTGTTGTTGCGCGAGAATTTGGTCCAAATGGTTCATCGTCTTCAGAAGTGCTGGCATCATCAGCTACTCAGCCGGCACGTATTTATATCCGAGTGAAAGGTGATGGGATGAAGGGCTCCAGGGTTTTTGAAATAACGGTTGATCAGAGTCTTGAAGAGGCTTACAAAATCATGCGTGATTACGAAAAGCGAATAGCCAAGGAGTTGGGTAGTTTCGGACTGGATATCGAGAGTAAAATGGACGTTATATATAGCGATGGAAGCAGAGAGCGATTGGTGTTTAAAGGCGATGATGGTGAAGAGAAAGTTTTGGACGTACGTTTTAGAAATAATGAGCGTAGTTCCGTGCAGTTGTCTTTTATGGATTTGGACTTTGAAGAGGTCCCCAAAATCAATAATTCCAAATTAGCCGTAATGCCGGTTGTTGGTATTGGTTGGTCGCAACTTACGCTCAATGATTTAAGTGATTTTTACAATTCCCAAGATAATAATTTATTCAATTGGTCGACATCGGTAGGGGGGCGTTTGGAGTATAAGCCTAGGAGCTGGTTGTATATTCCTATGGAACTGCGTTTTGACTTCATGAGATTTCGCCAAAAGAACAACACCTTTATCGATTGGACGGATGAGGGGACTGGTCAAACGGAGTTTCAGGATGATTTGCGACGATCTTCATGGACGATGAATTATTTGAATCTTCAGCTTGGTTTGGGTTTTGATTTTGGAAAAAAAGCGTCGATAAAGCGTATTGAGTTTGGCGCGCATGGTGGATATCATCTGGCTAGTAGCACCCGAATTCGTTACGGTGATAGTTTTACCCGCATCAACGAGCGCACACGCGGGCACTTTAATCAGGAGACCTATCGTTACGGTGTTTATTTATCCATATTCGTAGATGAAAATGTTCAGAACCGAATTTTTGTCGACCGCAGCGATGTTTTGCGTTCCGGATTCGGAGATCAATTCACCATGATTGGCTACACTTGTAGTGTTTTGTTGTTCTAAAATTCCAAAAATCTTTGTCTATACGCCCCTTTAACGCAGGTTGGAGGGGCTTTTTTTGTTATTTACAGCGTTTTCTTCTGCCTAGACTAAAGTTCTATTTGTTTGTAAACAAAATGTTTATTGTAGAAATATTTCTTCATTGGTGGTTTTTTTAGTAAATTTTATAAACAAATATCGATTTAATAGTAAATTTTGTTAACTTTACCCCTAAATAAAACCATTATAAAATGAAGAGAAAATTATTCAATCGAGTCAAGGCTGTGAAAAACTTAGCAGTTTGGCTCATGAGCTTTTTTGGAAGTGTGGGGCTATTTGCCCAAGTAAATATCGCTCCCAATGCCGTGGTGTCTGCAAGTAACTGTAGTACAGGTCCTTGCTCGGCCTTTAATGATCAAAATTACGGGACGTGTGGAACACAGTTGGTATGGGTAAGTACCGGCAACCCTCCAGCAGCAGCGCCAGGCGTCAATTGGATTGAGTGGAATTGGCCCAATTCGGAGTCGTTCGACGAGATGGTCATTCACCATGCAAATGCTACATCGCGTTCTTTAA
>REDE01000114.1 GCA_007693635.1 Flavobacteriales bacterium
GTGAAGCGCCTGTGCATTTTTATGCCTCTGCCGCCGACTTCCGCACCATCATCTACACGCCCAACGTGTATCGTATCGATGTAGAACTCGAAGGCAACACCATACCTTGTGTGATTCAGGACATCCAGTTTCACCCAGTTTCTGATGAGGCTTTGCACATCGATTTTATCCAACTAATCGACGGAAAACCCGTGACCATTGAAGTGCCTATGCGCCTCGAAGGTAATGCACGTGGTGTGCGTAATGGTGGTAAAATGAAGCGTGTTCTTCGCAAATTGAAAGTGAAGGCAACACCGGAAAACCTACCCGACGCAATCGTTCATGACATCACCAATTTACGTATTGGTCAAGCAGTTCGTGTTTCCGACATCCCCGCCAACAACTTCGAAATCGTTAACAGTCCATCTGCGGTTATCGTGAGCATCAAAACCTCTCGTACTGCTGTTGCTGATGAAGATGAGGATGAAGGAGCGGAAGAGACTAGCGGAGAAACACCTGCTGAGGCTTAAATTCCAATAATGTGAAAAAGTTTCTAATCGTAGGACTCGGTAACATCGGGTCGAAATACGAAGAAACCCGTCACAATATCGGCTTCAAAGTGCTGGATCGACTCGCTAGTCGGTCCGGCATTTCTTTTTCTACCGATCGCCTGGCCGATCGTGGAGAAATGAGGATCAAAGGACGTAGTTTGTTGCTAATCAAACCAAACACCTACATGAACCTCAGTGGAAAAGCTCTGAAATATTGGATGGATCAGGAAAATATACCCATCGAAAATGTCTTGGTAATCGTAGATGATGTGGCGATCGAGTTCGCCAATCTGCGACTCAAACTAAGAGGTAGCGATGGAGGACACAACGGATTGAAAAATATCCGTGAGGTGCTTGGAAATGAAAATTACCCCCGATTGCGCGTTGGAATTGGCGGAAATTATCCCAAAGGCGGACAGGTAGATTATGTACTCGGAGAATGGAATGAAGAGGAAAGAAAAACACTCCCCAAACTCCTCGAATACTGCGCGGATGCCATACAGTCATTTTGTCTGGCCGGCGCAGGTAACACCATGAATAAATTTAACGGACCGCTGCCAACAGAAACAGAAGAGTCCGAAAACAAATAAACTTTTACACTACTTTAGCGTTCGATTGTAACGAAACCAAATACACGCATCAACTTTATGGGAAGAGCATTTGAATACCGAAAAGCCCGCAAGTTTAAACGCTGGGCAGCAATGGCCAAAACCTTCACAAGGATTGGAAAAGAAATTACCATCGCAGCCAAAGAAGGCGGATCAGATCCTGAAGCCAATACCCGACTGCGTGCCGCCATACAAAACGCTAAGTCGGCCAACATGCCCAAAGACAATATCGAGCGCGCTATTAAAAAAGCTACCGATAAAGACCAGGGCGACTACAAAGAACTCGTATACGAAGGCTATGCGCCCCACGGAATCGCGATTATTATAGAAACCGCAACCGACAACCCTACAAGAACTGTCGGAAACATCCGCTCGTATTTCAATAAATGCAACGGCAGCCTAGGTACCTCAGGCTCGGTAGAGTTTCTCTTCGAACATAAATGCTACCTGAGAATTGCCGACGAAGGTCAAGACTTGGAAGAACTCGAACTTGAGCTCATCGACTCTGGCGCGGAAGAAGTGTTTCGCGAAGAAAATGAAATCGTGATATACGGCGAATTTAGCAACTTTGGAAATTTGCAAAAAGCCTTGGAAAATCTTGGACTAAGCATCGCTTCTTCAGGATTTGAACGTATACCCACGACAACTAAAAAACTCTCTGAAGAGCAAATTGCCGACGTTGAAAAACTATTAGAACGCATCGAAGAAGATGATGATGTGCAAAATGTTTTCCATACAATGGAAAGCCTAACCGAATAAATTTATAATACTGTGATTGCCAATCCCGACAAACTCGTTTTCGATAACATATTACAAACCATCGGAAATACACCACTGATAAAACTCAACAAAATTGCGGAGGACATCCCCGCACAAGTCTGGGCCAAAGTGGAATACTTTAATCCCGGAAATTCGGTGAAAGACCGCATGGCGCTAAAAATGATTGAAGATGCCGAAAAAGCTGGAAAAATCAAGCCCGGAGGAACCATCATTGAATGCACCTCAGGAAATACAGGGATGGGATTGGCCCTAGCCGCAATTGTAAAAGGCTATAAACTTATCTGTACACTTTCAGACAAGCAGAGTAAAGAGAAAATGGATGTCCTCAGAGCCATGGGCGCTGAAGTCTACGTTTGCCCAACCAACGTACCTCCAGAACATCCCGAATCTTACTACTCCGTTGCCGAACGCCTAAACAAAGAAATACCCAACTCATTCTACCCCTATCAGTACGACAACCTAAGTAACCGACTGGCACACTACGAAAGTACTGGTCCGGAAATTTGGGAACAAACCGAAGGTAAAATTACACATTTTGTGGTGGGCGTAGGTACAGGAGGGACCATTAGTGGCGTTGCAAAGTACCTGAAAGAAAGAAATCCAAACATCAAAATTTGGGGCATCGATACCTACGGATCCGTATTTAAAAAATACCACGAAACCGGAATCTTCGATGAAAAAGAAATTTACAGCTACATCACTGAGGGTATTGGTGAAGATATCTTACCCAAAAATGTTGACTTCGACTTAATCGATCATTTTGAAAAAGTTACGGATAAAGACGGTGCGCTTGTTACCCGTGAACTTGCACGAAAAGAAGGTTTGTTCCTCGGCTACTCTGCCGGATCGGCCTTCCAAGGTGTTCGGCAACTTAAAGATCAATTAAAGCCCAGTGACGTTGTTGTGGTGCTCTTTCACGATCACGGAAGTCGATACGTGGGAAAGGTTTTTAATGACGACTGGATGCGTGAAAGAGGTTTTATTCAACAGCAAAATGTCGTCGCCAAAGACTTCGTTGATAAAAACAGCTCCCTGCCGCTCATCAGTGTTGACGCTGAGACGAAAATCAATGAAGTCATCGACCTCATGCGCAAATACGACATCAGCCAAATACCGGTCATGGAAAATCAAGGATTCGTTGGCTCCATCGATGATCAATCGCTGTTTCAACACATGACGGAACACGAGGACATCAAAGGGAAAGCCATAAAAGAATTTATGAACCCACCCTTCCCTATCGTTTTACCAACGGAACCCATCGACGAATTAAAAAAACATTTTACCAAAAAAAATAACGCTGTAATGGTTGACCTTGGAGAAGGAAAATACCACATCATCACTCGATTCGACATGATGGAAGCCATGCGTTAATAAACCATACTACCGTGAACATCCACCTAATAGCAATTGGCGGAAGTGCCATGCATAATTTAGCACTGGCCCTACATCACCAAGGACATACCGTAAGTGGCTCCGACGACGAAATCTTTGAACCTTCACGCTCAAGATTATCTAAAGCCGGACTACTCCCAACTGAAATTGGGTGGGACGCCCAACGCATTCATGAAGGTCTCGACATGGTCGTACTGGGAATGCACGCCCGAGAAGATAATCCCGAATTGATAGCTGCCCGTCAAAAGAATTTAAAAATTGTCTCTTACCCGGAATTTATCTACGAAATTTCGAAAAATAAAACCCGAGTTGTCATTGGAGGATCACACGGAAAGACCAGTATTACCTCCATGGTATTGCACGTTTGCCACTACACGGGTTTAGAAATTGATTATTTGGTAGGCGCTCAATTGGAAGGATTCGAGCGCATGGTTCACATCACGAAAGAAAACGAATTCATTCTCATAGAAGGCGATGAATACTTGTCATCCCCCATTGATCGTCGTCCAAAATTCCACCTCTACCGACCAAATATTGCACTATTAAGCGGTATTGCGTGGGATCACATCAACGTGTTTCCAAGTTTTGAAAACTACCTTGAGCAATTCGAATTATTCTTAGAAACCATCGAACCCGGAGGGGCTCTGGTGTATTTTTCACCCGATGAAAATCTTCGCTCCATTGTGGAAGAAAAAAATCATTTTTTCAAAAAGTTCCCTTACGAAACACCCGATTGGCAACTCACTGATGATCATGTGGTTATTGATTTTCCCGAGTTTCAAGTCCCGGTGAAAGTATTTGGTGCCCACAATGTAGCGAATATTGAAGGAGCACGCTTAATCTGTAACCAACTAGGAATTCAGAACGAAGATTTTTACGAGGCCATTACCAGTTTTGAAGGAGCCCAAAAACGACTGGAAGTCATCTATGAAAATGAAGATAATATCGTTTTTCTAGACTTTGCTCACGCCCCGAGTAAGGTCAAAGCAACTGCCGAAGCCTTAAAAAGTCGCTACACACATAAAAAGGTATATGCCGTTCTTGAATTGCACACGTTCAGCTCATTAAATCCTGATTTTTTACCTCAGTATGCAGGCACCCTAGACGCCGTTGACTGCGCATGGGTCTTCTATAATCCCGAGGCGGTGGCCCACAAAAAGCTACCCCCACTTTCAGCAAGCGATGTTCAAGAAGCCTTTAAACGCGACGTACGGGTGTTTACCAAATCTGAGCTTCTCTTTGCAGATATACAACACACGGTAGAAGAAAGTCAAGAGCCCACCGCATTGGTGTTGATGAGCAGTGGAAACTTCGCAAATTACCCGGTAAGGGAGTTTGAGTTGTAATGGTTGTCGATTTTAGGACGCTAAAGTTCAGCCTAAGTCTCTTCAATGCTTAAAAAGATCCTGTATTCTGTATGCATCAACAACGTACGGACAAATAACTGGATTAATTGGCGTTGAGGCATATATTTGCATTTGAACAAGCCTGATAAACACGGCAATTGTGCAGTTTTCAGTAAAACAAGGCTTCTAAAATCAAAAATATGCGAAATTCTACCCTGTTTTTCATTCTTAGTCTCGCAATTTCAAATACCTGTATTCAGGCACAAAACAATCCACCAAGTGTCCAAATTAACGCCATCACAGTCGATACGATAAACCGAAGCATCACCCTTGACTTTGATTTGGAGGATATTGATGGTGATCTTTTGGAGGTCAACGCCTTTCTTTCAGCCGATAGCGGTAAGGCACACGTAGTAAGCGGAATTAGCGTTTCCGGCGACGTAGGTTTTCCCATTACGCCTGGGCAAAACAAATCTTTGGTATTGAACTACACAACAAGTGGTTTAGCCTCCGTTGCCAATCAGAGTACGCCTTGGTGCACCGTGAAAATTGTGGCCACTGACAGGAAAAGACCCGATATAGCGCAAATGATTTCCTTGATTGATAGCGCCTCTGTTTATGCGGACATGCAATTTTTATCGATTCCTAGACATCATGCTTCTGCACCTAGCGGACTCGAGTTGGTAAAAGATTCGTTGGTTTCCGTTTTCAGCAGAACTGGTTTGCAAACCACGAGACTTCCCTTCAATGTTGGGGCCATTGCCGCAGAAAACATCTTAGGAAGAAAACCCGGATTGTTTCAAGAAGAAAATGTGATCATCATCGATGGACATTTCGACGCAGTACCCAATACGCCTGGAGCTGATGACAATGCAACGGCGGTAGCTGCTGTGCTTGCAGCGGCGCGTGTTTTTGAAAATTATCATTTCAACAAAAGCATCAATTTCTTAGGTTTTGACTTGGAAGAGTTAGGTTTATTAGGTGCTCTAAACTACGTCGCCAATAGCATTTCCTCGTACGAAAATATTGAGGCGGTCATCAACGGTGAAATGCTAGGCTATTACGATACAACGCAAAATTCACAGCAAATCCCCCTTGGCTTTAACGTCGCTTTTCCGGCTGCCATCGATTCCATCAACAGCGAAAATAATCGGGGGATATTTTTATTTGTCATAGGAAACACCCAGAACAGCTCGGCCCTGAGCAGCTATTTTGACTCCGTTGCCCGCCAATATGTGCCCGACGTTCGATCCATTGTACTAAACGCGCCCGGCACCGGGGCACTTACGCCCGACCTACGCCGCAGTGACCACGCTGTTTTTTGGGACGCCGGCATTCCTGCACTTATGATTACCGATGGTGCAGACACCAGAAATCCACATTACCATCAAATATCCGACAATCTAAACACCATAAATTTCCCGTTTTTGGTGCGCAACATTAAGGCCATGGTCGCCACCGTTGCCTCGCTAGCCGAGCCAACCTACGCAGGATACGACGTTTCCCAAAGCTTTATCCTCGCACAAAATTTACAAATTTCCGTCGAGGAAAATCACCCCCTTAGCAACTTTGAACTGTTCCCCAACCCCAGCGATGGCGACGTTTATCTACGCTTTCCGCAAAATGTACGTGGCGAAGTGCAGATATCCGTAATCTCTATGGGTGGCAAAAGAGTTTTAGATAGAAAAGTGCAGGCACAAGGTGGTGAAACCGTGCAAATCGAATTAGGCCAACGAACCAAAGGAATATTCTTCGTGAAAGTCCAGATAGGTGAATATCAATTTGCTAAAAAATTGATAATACACGAAGACCACCAACACTAGCTAAATACCAGAATCTAGTGGTTGCTCCTCTGGCATCTCCCAATTATCATCGTATTAAACATTTTCCAAAGGCAGTCGAAAAAATCGGCGGAGTAACTTTTAAAATGGATAACCGAAACAGGCACCAGAGCTGTTTTTTTAAAAATTTCTCCCCTCCTGAAATCTAGATTTACGGATGAACAGTCCCAAACACGAGTATTGAAAACAAGCATATTTTTCCGTGGCTTTCGTTAGCTCATCAAAAATCAACTTTAATTTGCGATAATGGCCGTTAAAAAACAATCGTATTGAAGAGCATTACTTAAAGTAAAAAAACAAAAAACCTAAAAAAAACTTAATGAAATAAGCTTTGCTGAATTACATTTGCTCGTCTGAAAATCATAAGTTTACCTGAGTGTGATGCAATGCCGAATCTGCTAAAAAAAATTGGGATACTCCTAAGCTTTATCACTTATTTTTCAAGTTGGGCACAAGTTAATGTTGCTCCATTAGCAACCGTTACAGCCAGCTCATGTAATGTTGGGACTTGTGCATCTTTTAACAATCAAAACCTCGGCACTTGTGGGCAGCAACAGGTTTGGGTATCCACAGCCGGTCCGCCTTCATTAGTTCCCGGAGTTAATTTCATCGAATGGAATTGGTCGATTCCCTACACGATGAACCAGATGACTATTCACCACGGAAGTCAATCGGCACGGTTTCTTACCGGAGCAACAATCCAGTATTGGGACGGAACTGCATGGGTAAACCACCATACCTTTTCCAATTTGCCAATGCTTTGCAGCAATACCGTTTCCTTCCCGATAATTAGCACCAATCGTATGCGGATTACCTCGTTTCAAATGACCGGAACGGGGCAAGTATCCAATCCAAATTTCCGGGAAATTGAGATTTTCATGACTTCAGTGGAGCGCAATGATGCCGGAGTGAGTTCTTTATTAAATGAAAATTCGCTTTGCATTGGCAATAATAATTTAAATTTTCGGATACAGAATTTTGGCGTAAACACCATTGATTCAGTAATGCTGAATTGGCAGGTAAATGGCGGAACCATCCAATCGCAATGGGTAGTCGCAAGCATTAATTCGGTGATAAACGGACCTCCTCCTCATTCTGTTGATGTAACTGTTGGTCCAGCAACCATACTCAGTGGCGCGAACAATATTTTAGTCTGGACTTCTTTACCCAACGACACTATTGACGGGAATCCAATTAACGACACTCTTTTAACTACTTTAATTCCCGGAATTTCTGGAAATTTCACCGTTAACAGCTTACAACCCACAGCAGGCAATAACTTCAATTCGTTTACCGAACTGGCAACCTATCTAAACACCTTTGGGGTTTGCGGCCCCCTTGTAGTGGATGTAGCTCCGGGAGGCAATCCTTATACCGAGCGAATTATTTTTAATGACATTCCAGGCACATCGGTCATCAATACCATTACCATTAATGGAAACGGAAACACGCTTACCCATGATGCTCCAAACAGCGCGCTTCGATCCACATTAACGCTCGATAAGGTCAAACACATGAGCATCGACAGTTTAACCATTGAAGCGACTGGAAATAACTTTGGCTGGGCCATGCACTTAACCAACGTATCCGATTCAAATAGTTTCACTCGATGTTCATTTTTATCCAATGATATAAACTTCGCAATGGGTACTAGCGGGGTAGTAATCAGCTCATCGCCTACCGCTGATTTTGGATTAGGTATTAATGGATCAAGTATTTGTTTCGACCGCTGTTTATTTAGTGGTGGGCGCTACGGCCTCACAGCGAATGGTATAGCTTTAAATATAATGAGCCCAAACCTAAGCATTACCAATAGTGAATTTCGAAATTCATCTGAGAATGGAATCCGGATTCGAGGTTTTGAAAAAATTACCATTGAAGGAAATCGCATTACCCGTGAGAATAGAACCGATACAAGAACCTATAGCGCCATCTATTTGCAAAACTGTGAAGGCAGCATTAAGATTTCCAAAAATCGCATTTATGGACTCAATGGTTTAAATCTTGTCGCCACAGGAATAATTTTGTCAGGTCTAGGCTCTACTGTAAACGAACCCATTGAAATTTCTAATAACCTAATTTATGACTTAGACAATCTTCAAAGTACAACCGGAATTGATGTGGTTGCTGGAACCTCATATCATATGAAAATTCATCACAACACCATTGTCCTAAATAATTTAAAAGCCAACCCCAACATAGTTGTTAGGGCATATAGAGTTTCTACGGTTTCATTTACTAGCTCGTATGAATTTTTAAACAACCTTGTAGTTCTTGGTGGAAACAGCAATAATAATCGAGTGTATTTGCTCACCGCAGCATCGGCCAGTGTCTCTAACATCGACAATAATGTGTATTTCCGAATTTCTAATTTAAGCGCGCTTATAGGAACTATCCAAAACACCAATTACCCAAACTTTACCGACTGGCAAGCAGCGGGCTATGACCCCAATGGCGCATTTACTAATCCTGATTTCCTCGGAATCGTAGGGCAAAGCGATTTTTACCGTCCTACAAACCTATCTCTTTTGGGAATGGGGACAAATTTACTCAGTAGAGTGCCTGACGATATTGAGGGCGCAGCTCGTAGCAGTATGCCCGACCCTGGTGCCTTTAACATAATGACCGAACAAGTTCCCTTTGATGTTGGGGTAGCTCAATTACTCTATCCCGATACCGTTTGTGGCGATTCCGCCTTGCTGGGCATAAGAATTCGCAATTACGGAACAGAAATCATCGACAGTGTGATGGTGAGCTGGCAGGTAAATGGGGGTACAATCCAAAGCACTTGGGTCAGCGGACCAATTGATACCGCCAATTCTGTTGCGGGACCCTTTTTAGACGTTATCGTGGGGCCGGCAAATTTCCCGGCCGCATCAACAAATACTGTAACAACCTGGACATCTCTACCAAATAACCAAGTAGATACCATTACTTCTAACGATACGAACAATGCCATCGTCATCAGCAGACTTTCTGGAACTGTAACCATCAACCCTAATCAACCAACCGGTCTGGGCAACTTCAACTCCTTCACTGATTTTGCAAATGAAGTAAACACAAACGGCATTTGTGGCCCGGTCATCGTCAATGTAGCGCCCGGAAGCCCGACCTTTTCCGAGCGAATTGTTTTCAACCAAATTTCCGGAATGTCAGCAATTAATACCATTACCATTAATGGAAACGGAAACACGCTTTCACATACCGCCTCAGTATCCAATCAAAGGGCAACCCTCCTACTCAATGGTACCGACCATATGACCATTGATAGCTTAATCGTTGAAGCTACAGGAGCAAATTTTGGCTACGCTATGCAACTCACCAACCAAGCCGACTCCAACACTTTCTTCCGCTGCTCATTTCTCGTTGATGAAAATGCGGTTTCAATAAACTTCATCCCCGTCGTAATCTCTGGAAATCTTACTTTGGCCACGGCCTTTGGCAACAATGCCAACTTCAACACCTTTGAGAATTGCACAATGAACGGAGGGAATTCTGGTGTGATTATGTTTGGATCGCCTACTATTTTCAATCGTGGGAATGTGCTGCGAAACAATACCGTTCGCAACTTTACCATCAACGGAATTCGGGTTTCACATCAAGAAGATTTAACTTTAGAATACAACGATGTTTCTCGCATTGACAAAAATGTAACCAATGCATTTACCGGATTTGCCATTTCAAATACCCAAGGCACTACGCGTATTTACGGAAACCGAATCCACGGGACTCGGCACCCCAGCTCGAATGCCAATATTGGAGCTATTGGGATAAGCTATTCGCTGAATCAAAATCTCGACTCTACCCACGTTACACTTATCGCCAATAATCTATTGTACAATTTCAACAACCGCGGCATCACACGAGGATTTAGAATTTTTGGCAATCCTGCTGCCAATACCTTCACACAACCGGTATATGTGCTTCATAACACCATCGTATTTGAAGAAACTGCCGCCACTTTGAATACCGCTATCCGGGCGATAGAAATTTTCGGCAATTTCGCCAACCACACCGTAGCCAACAACTTATTATACCTAGAAACCGGAAGCAATAACCAAGTAGGCCTGTTTTTTAATTTAACAACACCTTCCGTAAACCGCTTTTTAGATTACAACACCTTTTATCTTCACAACAATGTTGGCAACATTGCTACTTTGGGAAACAATGCATTTAATTCATTGGCACAATGGCAAACAACCGGAAACGGAATTAACTCGGTAGTTGCTGACCCGTTGTTTCAACGAAATACCGGTGCTTCAGATTTCTATCGACCTACTTCGGCTACTATTTTCGGCACAGGAATGAACGCATTGAATAAAGTTCCCGACGATATCGAACTGGACATTAGACCTAGTCTTCCCGATCCCGGAGCATTTAATATAGTGATTTGTGATTCCGCCCCTGAGATTCCTCATTTTGCCGACACCAGCGTTTTGGTTTGTGGCAGCTCCGATTCCATTGTCGTTTTCCTAACCCCCGATTCTAACGCTACAAACTATAACTGGATTTTACCTTCGGGCTGGTCGGGCAACAGTAACACCGATACCATCCTTATTTGGAATATCAACGAACACGACACCATCTATGTCTATGCGGAAAACCCCTGCGGACTTTCCGATACACTCGCCATTCCCATTATCCGATTGGATGCCACTCTTCAAGCTTCATCGCGGCAAATTTGCCTGGGTGATACGGTGAACATCGGACTGCTGCAGCTACCCCACCCTACTACCGATGTTCAGTGGAACATTGGCGGTAGCAACTCGTCGATTTCGGTGAGTCCAACAGAAAACACCACCTATGCCATTACCCTTAGTAAAGATGGACGTAGCTGCATCGACAGTGTACGTATTGAGGTAACTATACCCGATACAATCCTCCAAACAATCCAAGCATGTGACGAGTATCTTTGGCCAGCAGATAGCCTAATTTATACCACAAGCGGTGTGTATTCCACCACCCTGAGTACATTAAACGGCTGTGACTCCATAGTTATTCTCGATCTCACAATTAACCAGAGCGATTCCACAACGCTAAATGTGACTGAATGCGACACTTACTTTTGGAATGCTTCCGGTCAAACGTACAATATCACCGGGACTTATATAGCTACTTTAAGCAACCAACAAGGCTGCGACTCCGTCCTAATTCTAAATCTCGACATTCTAAACTCCGACAGCATTGTGCAAATGGAGGTTAGCTGCGATTCGTATTTCTGGCCGGTCAACAATCAGACCTTCGACTCTTCAGGTGTTTACACCGAAGTTTTCACGAAGAGCAATGGCTGCGACTCTACCCACATACTTATTTTAACCATCAATCCGAGTTACAGTGTTTCACAAAGTGTAGTCGCCTGTGACTCCTTTGTCTGGCCGGCAAACAATCAAGTCTACACCCTTTCCGGAACCTATACCGATACGCTTACCACACTTAGTGGTTGCGATAGTATTGTGACTTTAAACCTCACTATTAATCAGTCGAGCAACACTACCGAAACCATTACCGCCTGCGATGTATTTGTCTGGAGCGCAAACAATCAAAGCTATAACACTTCGGGAACCTATACGGCCGTTCTAACCAATGCAGCTGGTTGTGACTCCACAATCACCTTAAATTTAAGCATCCTTCAATCGGATACCATTTCGCAAACCCAATCGGCATGCGATACCTACGTGTGGCCAGTCAATAACCAAAGTTATTCGAATTCAGGAGTTTACTTTGAATCCTTCACCAAGAGCAATGGCTGTGATTCGGTAATGGTACTCAATCTAAGCATTTTCTCCAGCAGCGTCACCACGCAAAATATTGTCGCTTGTGACTCCTTTGCTTGGCCGGTGAACAACCAGACCTATTTCGCATCGGGGACATACATCGATACTATTCTAAGCTCTGCCGGTTGCGATAGCGTGATTAATCTCGAACTCACCATCAATCAGTCGACTACAGGAAGCCAGAATGTCACCGCTTGCAATAGCTATATTTGGCCAGACAACAACCAAATCTACAACACGTCCGGCGTATATACAGCTACATTAGTCAATTCTACCGGCTGCGATAGTGTGGTAACCCTAAACCTGCAAATCAACACGAACGATACAATCTCGCATCAAGTGGTTGCGTGTGAAACCTACACCTGGCCCGTCAATAATCAGACATATACCTCAACGGGGGTTTTTCAAGAAGTATTCACCAATGCTGGCGGTTGTGATTCAGTTCACATCTTAAATCTACAAATCGTACAACCCGATTCTATAGTACGTTCTCAAGTTGCTTGTGAAAGTTATCTGTGGTCGGAGACGGGCATTACATACAACCAATCAGGGACTTACAGCGTCACCTACACCAATTTCGCGGGCTGTGATTCCGTGATAACCTTAGATTTAATTGTAAATGAAGGCGTTCAGATTCATCAAGAAGTCAGCGTCTGTGATTCATATGTTTGGCCAGTCAACGGTCAAACCTACACACAAAGTGGAACATTTAGTCGTAGCTACACATCGTCCAGCGGTTGTGATTCCATTATTTACCTTCATTTAAGCATATTCCCAAGCGAAAACACCGTCCAAAATGTCACTGCTAATGTGCAGTATTTCTGGGCGGTAAATGGACGGAGTTACAACCGAAGCGGTATTTACCAACACGTATTGCAAACGCGCAATGGCTGCGACAGCACTATTGTTCTCGATTTAACCATTCAAGAGGGCTCCGTTTTGTATGTTCCTAGTGCATTTACCCCCGATGGAAATCGACTAAATGAAGAATTCAAAATTTCTGGTAATGACGTAGCCACATTTCACATTCACATCTTTAATCGTTTCGGACAATTAATTTTTGAAAGCGACGACCTCAATCGGTCATGGGATGGAACACATTTTGGCCAATTGGTGCCTTTGGGTGTCTACGTTTACCAAATAACCTACACCGATACGCAGGGCGCAATATACACCCGCAAGGGAACCGTCACTGTTTTGCGATAGCGCGTAACTATATGCCTCATTGCGCATATAGGATAATATCTGATTGCTCGAAATTTACCAAAACAATCGTTTTAGATTCCCGATTTTTTGGGCGCCTTTTCGCGCTTTCCGCTACAAGTCCTCGGCTAAATCCGCCGTTGCTGCAACAGCCGGCAAGGAGCTCCTACCGTCGCTCTGGCCGCTGGCACCAACTGGCGTCTTAGCCTCCGGGCTTTTCGCTCCAATCGCGGGCGCAGCACCCCGGGCATGTCAATACTGATGGTGCCACCCCCAACCAAAATCCAGTGGTTGCACCTCTGGCATCTACCAATTATCATCGTATTAAACATTTTCCAAAGGCAGTCGAAAAAATCGGTGGAGTGCCTTGCACACTGGACACCAAAACGAGGGATGAAATACGAAGAAATCGTCGAAAACTAAGAAGGCGAAAAAAGTAATTAAAACAAAAATGCGCTGAGAACTCCGAGGAATTCCAGCGCATTTTAATGTATTAACAGCTGCAAACAGATAGAATCTGTATGTTGAAAGGAGTTTAACCTTTGCGTTTACGCTCGTGTTCTTTAAGGTAAATTTTTCTCAAGCGAATACTTAGGGGAGTAACCTCCACGTACTCATCGCCCTGAATGTATTCCAAAGCCTCTTCCAAGGTAAATTTAAGCGGCGGGAAAAGTTTCAATTTATCATCCGCACCACTGGAGCGCATGTTGGTCAATTTCTTTGTTTTGGTAACGTTGACCGTCATATCGCCCGGACGAGAGTTTTCACCGATAACCTGACCTTCATAAATTTCGTCATTCGGCGCGATGAAGAATCTTCCGCGTTCTTGTAAGTTGGAAATGGAGTAAGGAATAGCTTTTCCGGTTTCCAAAGAAATCAAACTACCATTACTTCTTCCCGGAATATCACCTTTAAAAGGGGCATATTCTTTAAAGCGGTGGGCCATAATCGCCTCACCTTGGGTTGCCGTAAGTAAATTGTTTCGCAAACCAATAATACCGCGTGATGGAATGTTGAATTCCAAAATCATACGGTCACCCTTGGGGACCATAGAAAGCATTTCACCCTTACGCGTGGTAATCATTTCGATTGCCTTACCCGAGTGATTTTCGGGTAAATCGATGGTGAGTTCTTCGATCGGCTCGCATTTTACACCGTCGATTTCCTTGATAATTACCTGAGGCTGGCCAATCTGCAACTCGTATCCTTCGCGGCGCATGGTTTCGATCAAAACCGACAAGTGTAAAACACCACGACCGTATACCAAGAAGGTATCTGAACTATCTGTATCGTGAACGCGGAGAGCCAAATTTCGCTCAAGTTCCGCTTCCAGACGATTTTTTATATGTCGCGAGGTAACGAATTTACCTTCCTTACCAAAGAATGGTGAGTCATTGATGGTAAATGTCATACTCATGGTAGGCTCATCGATACGAATGCCCGGAAGCGCTTCCGGATTTTCGAAATCGGCAATGGTATCGCCAATTTCAAAGTTTTCCAATCCTGTTACGGCGCAAATTTCACCGGCAGGGACTTCATCAACTTTAATTTTTCCAAAACCAGCAAACAAGAAAAGCTCTTTAATTCGTGCTGTTTTTCGGGTGCCGTCGCGTTTAACTAGAGAAACTTGCATTCCGTTGCGAAGTGTTCCTCTCTGCAGACGGCCAATAGCGATACGCCCAGTATAGTTGCTAAAATCCAAACTGGTAATCAACATTTGGGGCGTTCCTTCACCTACATTTGGAGCGGGAATTTCCTCGATAATTGCATCGAGTAATGGAGTGATATCTTCCGTGCGTACACGGTAATCGGTGCTCATCCATCCGTTGAGACCTGAACCGTAAAGCGTTTTAAAACTCAACTGTTCGTCACTTGCTTCAAGATTGAACATCAATTCAAAAACCGATTCCTGAACTTCATCGGGGGTGCAATTTGGCTTATCGACCTTGTTGACAACAACAATGGGTTTAAGTCCAAGCTCTATAGCCTTTTGAGTTACAAAACGCGTTTGCGGCATAGGACCCTCAAAGGCATCGACTAAGAGAATTACTCCGTCAGCCATATTGAGAACTCGTTCAACCTCACCACCAAAATCCGAGTGACCCGGAGTATCGATGATGTTAATTTTATAGTCCTTGTAAATAACCGATACGTTTTTCGCGAGAATGGTAATTCCGCGTTCACGTTCTAAGTCGTTACTATCGAGCATTAACTCACCTGGAGTTTCGTGATCTTTAAAAAGTTTACCGGCAATGAGCATTTGATCCACAAGAGTTGTTTTCCCGTGGTCAACGTGTGCGATGATTGCGATGTTTCGGATTTTCTGCATACTAATAAGAAAAAAGGCCTTTGATTTTGAGGGTGCAAAAGTACTTCAGCATTCAACTTCTTAAACTACCTAATTGTAAATTTTTTCCTCGCACGGCAATCCATCAACTATTATCTTCGCCAAATGAGAAAAACACCCCCTTATGTCGACTGATGAGCAATTCATGAAAAGATGCTTAAGCCTAGCTATGAATGGTTTAGGGAAGACATACCCCAATCCATTGGTGGGTTGTGTGGTGGTAAAAAATGCCGAGATTATCGGTGAGGGTTGGCATCGAAAAGCTGGATTAGCGCATGCCGAGGTCGATGCATTAGAACATTTAACACCAGGAAACGTCGCGAAAGGCGCCACAGTTTACGTCAATCTTGAGCCTTGCTCGCACTTTGGTAGAACGCCACCATGCTCAGACAGGCTCATTGCTGAGGGTGTTTCAAAAGTCGTAATTTGCAACACAGACCCTAATCCTTTAGTTGCAGGCAGGGGCATTGAACGACTACGAAGAGCTGGTATAGAAGTCGTTACAGGTATTTTAGAGACTGAAGGCCGACTGGTAAATCGGCGGTTTTTTCATTTTCACGAACAGCAGCGACCATACATCATCGCAAAATGGGCCGAAAGTGCTGATGGCTATATTGGTGGTGGTGAAAGTCAAATTCAAATCAGTGATAATATTCATCGACGAAAGGTTCACCGATGGAGAAGTGAAGAGGCTGCAATAATGGTTGGCGCAAATACCGTTCGCACAGACAATCCTCAGCTTACTGTTCGTGATTGGACGGGGAATAATCCTCTACGGATTGTTGTTGATCGCAAAGGTAGTTTACCTAAAAATGCTAGGGTTTTCAACGATGAAGCGCCCACTTTGATTCTTAGCGAAAAAACAATCAATGATGTCGATCATTTGTGCTTTGATATGAGCGATTGGTCCTGGTTAGAAAAATTGATGACGGAACTTTACAAGAAAAACGTCCAAAGCATTTTACTTGAAGGCGGAAGTCAACTTCTTGAAGCATTTTATAAGGCAGGATTAATAGATGAGGTTCGACGATACATCAATAATAACCTCTATCTAAAAGACGGAATTAAAGCTCCGTTGATCAAGTAAACTCTCCATATATAAAGCTCTAGAAGTTTACCCCCTCTACTCATAGCCCTTGCTTCAAATTAACTACATCAAACCATTTTCCTTCAAAATAGAAGTCACATTTGATTCGGTTAAACTGACCAATTCAGCGATAGTTGGCAAATCAATTCCCTTGCTATAGGCTGAAACAATAAATTCGACTTTGGTTTTCTCAATCCCTTTCTCGATTCCTTTTTCAATCCCTATTTCAATCCCTTTCTCGATTCCTTTCTCCACCCCCTCCATAAAAGCCGTTTCAATAGTAGAGTCCCAAATCAACTTGCTTTTGTTGAATCGTTTGTAGTCTTGTTTTTCCTTCGTGTCCATGGCATCGTACATTAACTGTTCGGATAACAAAGATAAGATTTTTTTGAAAATTCAATCAAGGTGTTTTGCAAAGACTTTAATTACAGCAAAATGGTCATACTGAAATAATGATCAAATCACATTATAATTACTCGCAAATAAATATCAAATTCAGGCCTGTAATACGCTAAGAAATTTGACCCTAAATTTAAGAAGGGAAAATGACAATGACTATGTAGCAGCTTCTACATCAATTTCCTCAAACTCTACTTTTCCTGTAGCTATATCGTACATAGCGCCTAAAAGCTTGACTTTGCCTTCTAGCTCTAATTGACGAATAATAGCGCTTTCATTACGAATACGAGCCACAGCTTCATCAACATTTAGAGCTGCCACGCGGTCGACATAATCGAGCTCATTTTCAAGTCCCTTAGCCCGCTCAACCGCCGGCTGAATTTTATCCAACAGTCCGGTGATATTGCCATCTTGCACATGATTACAGGCACTGGTCACGGCTCCGCACTTGGTATGTCCCAAGACTAAAATCAACTTCGCTCCGGCGTACTTTACGGCATATTCCAAACTACCTAAAATATCGGGATTCACAACGTTTCCTGCAATGCGCGTAACAAATATATCTCCAATGGACTGATCAAAAATGAGTACGGATGACGTCCGTGAATCTATGCAACTTAATATAGTAGCAAAAGGATACTGACCCTGGGCTGTGGTTTTTACCTCTTCGCGATAATCACAGTTTGCATGGACATTATTAACAAACCTTTGGTTACCCTCTTTAAGTCGTTTTAAAGCCTCATCAGGGGTCATTGTGCTCTGTAATTCTTTGGATATCATATGAAAGTTCAAGTTTTTGTGTGGGTACGAAAGTACAAGCCCACTCCCCGGACATACTGTAACTTTACGCACATTCTT
>REDE01000098.1 GCA_007693635.1 Flavobacteriales bacterium
TATCGCAACGGAATCCGCGAGGTTGATTTGGTGGATTATGACACGCGGAATCTAAAATTGGCTGCGGCATTTCACTATCGTTTAGACAATAAGACTGAGCTCGTCTTTGCGAGTAATTTTGGTTATGGAACTACGGTATATCAAGGAGATAACCGTTATAGCTTAAAAGATTTGATGTTTTTCCAAAACCGGTTAGAGTGGAGAAAGAAAGACAAATTTTTCATTCGTGCTTACGCCACCAATGAGGATGCGGGTAATACGTACGATGCTTATTTTACGGCCTTAAAAATGCAAGAAGCCGTTTTTTCCGATCGGGCATGGCAGGCTGCTTACGAGAGCAATTGGCCTATAAGTCGCACCGATGCGCAAAATATGCCGGGCTGGCCTACGGCGAATAGAAATACGGAACGTGACTTATGGAATCAGCAATACGAGGAGTTCTTGTTATTAAATGTGGACGCCCTTAGTGATGCACATCAAATAGCACGAGGCGCTGCCAATTCCGGAGGTTTAGGCGAGTTGATCCCCGGAACTCCAATGTTTGATTCGCTATTTAATCACTACACAACCACCACTTTTGCCGATGGAGGCACGCGTTTCTTCGACCGCTCAGCATTGTACCATATTCATGGCGAGTACAAATGGGACTTTCCCGAGCAACGCATCAATCTTACAGTTGGAGGAAACGGTCGTATTTACGCACCCAACTCCAATGGTTCAATTTTCAGCGATACGGCAGGTATTCGAATTACCAATAACGAATACGGTGTTTATGCAGGAGCAACAAAGAAGTTGCTTGGCGAACTTCTCTCCCTTAATGCCACCGTTAGGATGGACAAGAATCAAAACTTCGGTTATTACTTCTCCCCTGCGTTTTCGCTGGTATATAATCTAAACAATGTTACTTCATTGCGCATTAGCACCTCATCGGCCATTCGCAATCCTACCCTGCAAGACCAATTTTTGTACTATAATGTGGGTAGAGCAATCTTATTGGGCAATCTCAACGGAAAAGACTCCTTGGTTCCGGTGGAAAACGTTACGGAATACTTAGGTAAAAGTCAGGCCGATCGCCAGAACCACGTTTGGGAATACTACGACGTGGCGCCTGTTCGTCCGGAAAGAGTACAAACGGTAGAAGGTGGATTTCGCACCACGCTTTTCAAAAACTTGTTTTTAGATGCCAATTACTATTTCAGTTGGTATCGCGACTTCATTGGCTTTAACATAGGTGCGGAAATAGATTTCGACCTCACCCAACCTCTTCCCTTACAAGGCGTTCAAGTATATCGTGTAGCGGCGAATGCCATTGACCGAGTTACTACCCAAGGTTTTTCCTTGGGATACAATTATTACTTTTGGGATAAATACACCTTCAACGGAAATTATTCTTGGAACCGATTAAATTCTCAAAGCGACGACCCCATTATTCCCGCCTTCAATACTCCCGAACACAAATTCAATGTGGGTATTTCAGGTTCGGAATTAGAGTTTAGTATTGGCGAATTCAAACTTCCTAAAATGGGGTTTGCCGTCAATTATCGCTGGATTGAAGGCTTTATTTTTGAAGGCTCGCCACAATTTACAGGAGCAATTGACACCTACGACATGGTAGATGCGCAAATCAGTATTCTTCTTCCTAAATGGAATAGTGTTTTGAAATTGGGAGGAAATAACATCCTTAACAACATGGCATTTCAAGTGTATGGTGGACCTAGGGTTGGAAGACTCATGTACGTAAGCTGGTTATGGGATTTGAAGAAATAAGCACAAATATTTCGCAGCGTTACGGGAAAAATATGGCGCAAAACAATTTTGGAAAGATATTTTTATAATTCACTATTACGTGTTGTACAAGTCAGCTTTGATTAGTATGTTTGAGCCAAAATCTAATACCACTATTAATTATGAAGAAAAAGATACTCAGTCTTGGGCTTTTTGCATGCGCTTTCGGCGTACTACAGGCCCAAACGCGTTACGTAGATGAAATATTTACGGATGCCGACATCGTAAAAATGAGCGACCAAGCTTATAGTTTAAACTGGCAAGAGTTTGCCCCCGCATCCATTGGAGGTCCTCAATTATTGCCCAACTTTATGGATGTGTATTTGCCTAGTCCGGCAGTTGACACCGAAACCAATCGCCCCGTGGTTGTCTATTTCCACACCGGCTCATTCTTACCTAAAGGTCTTGCCGGCCCAGTAGGAGAAAAAGCCGACAGTGCTGCTGTAGAAATTTGTAAACGCTTCGCCAAAAGAGGTTTTGTGGCAATTTCTGCTTCGTATCGTGTAGGCTGGTTGGCCAATGCAACAGACCTTGACCAACGTCGTGGAAGCAACCTACTTGCCGTATATAAAGCAACACAAGATGCTCGTTCCCTCGTTCGCTATTTGCGCAGAACGGTTGCTGAATTTGGCAACCCCCTAGGAGTAAATCAAGAACGAATTATCCTAATGGGTCAAGGTTCGGGTGGATATATAACCTTCGCTGCTTCTACGCTTGACAAATATCAGGAAGTTGCCGGCTTTGACAAATTCCAGTACGAAGAAGCGAGCTCAACAGGATTGTTCGGAAAACCCGTTAGCGCGGGCGATCCATATATCGACACAGCAGTTGCTGGCGACTGGTGGGGCTTAGGCGGACAAGTATGCTTTACGGGCGACAGTACGGCGCTTGGTCTTCCCCGCGTTGACACTTCTTGTGATGGAAGAAACTTTGTCAATCACCCTGGATATAGTTCAGATTTTGCTATGGCCATCAACCTTGGTGGTGCGCTTGGCGATGAAAGCTGGTTGGAAAAAGGCGACCCCGTAATGGTGTCCGTTCACGTGGTACAAGATTTCTTTGCACCCTTTGTTGCAGGCATGGTTCGTGTACCTATCGGACAGCAATTTTTTAACGTAGTAGAAGTTGCCGGTAGCTATACCGCAATTAAAAATGCTTCAAACTTCGGAAACCTCAATGTATTGGATTTTGACTGGAACGATCCACTGAGCCTTCAGGCGCGTGATCCTCAATTTAACCCCTTCGGAATTCACCATATTCTTCCTTTCGATATTCCGCCACCAAATCCTGCTGCTCCTTTCTTGGTTAACTCTAACCCTTGGGACTGGTGGGATCCAGCAGATCCAGCAGGAGCAAATGAAACAAACCCCAATAACGTAGCTCAATCCAAAGCCTATATCGACACCATTTTTGACTTTATCATTCCTAGAATCAAAAGAGTTGTAGATGTAGCTAATTTGTCTAGCCAACTTAACGAAGCTTCTGCTTCCAGCGATAAAGCGGCAAAGCTTTTTCCTAACCCTACGAACGATGTAATGAATATCGAGGTGTCTGGAGTACACACCAGCATCCGTAACATCGAAGTAATGGATATCACTGGAAAACGAATCCAAATCATTGATGGTTCAAATGCCAACCAAGCAAGTGTTTCTCTAGGAAACCTTGCTCGCGGAACGTATTTGTTGAAAATTCAAACAAATGCAGGGGTATTGACGCACAAAATCGGTCTAAAATAACTAGTGGCTGTCTATAAAGTCCGAGAGCTTCGTTATGCTCGGTTAAAAATCCAGTCATTTACGTGAGTAAACTCCTTGATTTTCCCCTGATAGCTATCGGGGATTGCAAGCCTCGCTCTCGAACTTTCTTGCCCAGCCAATATGGATTTTACAGACTAGCTCTAACGAAATCCAAAACGCACATTACGCCAAACGTATCGCGTTTTCAATGAAAATGTAATAAAACCGCTGCTCAAAAAGCAGCGGTTTTTTGTTGCAACAATAAAAATTGCAATGTAGCTTTGAAAAAAATTATTTGATTATGCCCCCAGAAGATAAAATTCGCAAAGTATTAGCGCCTAAGACATGGAACGAGATTAAAACCAACGACTCTTGGGCCATTTTTAAAATCATGTCGGAGTTTGTAGATGGCTACGAAAAGATGAGTAAAAT
>REDE01000136.1 GCA_007693635.1 Flavobacteriales bacterium
GGGCGCCGTTGCTATCGCGATGATGGTGTCGTTGGTAATCATTTTGCAAAGGTATCAATTCAAATGTCTAATCAATAGCACTTCGCTTAGTATCTTCGCAGCAATGACGGTACATTTTCACAAAACACAGCAAGATCTTATTCTTCAGGCATTTAAAGCCGGAAGAAACAGTCATGCGCAACTTTTTATGGGCCCAGCGGGCAACGGGAAACTCGAATTGGCACTTTGGTACGCTGCGTTGATGTTGTGTCAACAGCCTACCGATCATGGGCCTTGTGGTGTGTGTTCATCGTGTTTGCAAAACAAGGCATTTACCCACCCCGATTTACAGTTTATTTTCCCCACTCCTAGTGCAGCAGCAGAAAAATTGAAGGCTCTGAGCATAGAATTTATGCCTCAATGGCGTGATCTGCTGCAACAAAACGCCTTCTTTTCATTTGATGATTGGAAACGGGCAACGGGCAATTACGAAAAATCCTTTGAAATCAGAGTCGCTGAAGCCGATCAAATAAGTAAGAACCTTTCCTATAAATCATACGCTGGTGGTTACAAGGTGGTTTTGGTGTGGCTGGCAGAATGGATGAACGTGGCTACGGCGAATAAGATTCTCAAGAACATTGAGGAGCCGGAAGATCGCACACTCATACTTTTGGTCTGCGAGCAGGCGGATCGCTTATTACCCACCATTCGCAGCAGGGTACAGTCGGTATTTTTTCCTCCACTTCAGGTGAGTGAATGCGCTAATTACTTAACTTCAATCGGGGTAAAGGAAGCAAACGAAATTGCGCGAATAGCCGACGGAAACCTTCATCAAGCACTGTCGTTTTTGGAATCGAATGAGGGTGTTCGCGAGATGGGGGTGCTCTTTGCACGTTGGATGCGCGTTTGTTACACGGTCAACATGAAAGAAATCCTCAGTATTTCCGATCTTTTATCGAAAAAAAGCCGCAGTTATACAGAAAACTTCCTGCGTTTTTCCCTGCAAATTATTCGTGAAGCTTTGCTCTTGGATAAATCCTCTGCCATACATGGCGATAACCCGGTATTTAGTGGTTCTGATTTCAAAATCGCCAATTTTTCTAAGCTCATACACGAGGAGAACACACACGGGATATTGCAGGAGATCGATCAGGCAGTATACGAGATTAGCCGATCTGTAAACATCAAAATTGTAATGACGGATTTGAGTATTCGTTTGCATTATTTGATGAAACGCGGTGTTTTGCCCGAAGCGCTACAAAATTAATCACCGGATAACGCCATTGAGCCGCATGTCATCGACGTATTCATACATTGCTATTGAGGGGAATATAGGTGCCGGGAAAACCACCTTAGCGCGTTTGTTGAGCGAGCGACTTGAGGCGCATCTGATTTTGGAAGAGTTTGCGGATAATCCCTTTTTACCCGATTTTTACAAGGATCGAGAGCGTTATGCTTTTCCGTTGGAAATGGCTTTTATGGCCGATCGCTATCGTCAACTCAACGAAAGTACGGTCTTTAATGATCTGTTTGGAACTTCAGTTGTCGCTGACTTTCACCCGTTTAAGTCCAAGCTTTTTGCCGGTAGAAATCTGCCAGAAAAGGAATATGCTTTGTATCGCACATTTTTCGACAGTTTGTTTCGAAATTTGCCACGTCCAGATTTACTGATCTACCTGGATGTTCCGGTTTCTATGGCACAGGAAAACATTCGCAAGCGTGGTCGCTCCTACGAGCAAGAAATTCCCGATGCGTATCTATACAACCTCCAAGAAGCTTATCACAGTTTTATTCATCAGGTGGATATTCCCGTGATGTTTATTGATAAACGCGAGATTGATTTCATCAACAATCCGGAGCGCCTAGAATCTTTACTGCATGCTATTTTACGCGAGCATCCTCGGGGTTTCCACAAGATTGAGGTTTAGTAAAAAACAAAAAAACCGACCTTATTAAGATCGGTTTTTTCATTGTTGATGAACAATTATATCGTTCTAAGACGTTCGCTTATTTGCGTTTTTAATGTAATCCTCCAACGCCATTGTCATGGAAGGAAACTCCGGTGTAGGAGCTGGAATGTCTAAGCGCAGACCCGCTTCAGCGATGGCCTTGTGGGTTGTTGCGCCAAAAGCAGCAATACGGGTTTCTCCTTGCACGAAATCGGGGAAGTTTTCAAAAAGCGATTTTATCCCCAAGGGAGAGAAAAACACCAGCATATCGTACTTCACATCTTCTAAATCGGAAAGGTCGCTGCATACGGTACGATAGAGAATCGCCCGAGTATAGTTGATTTTTATGCTATCCAAGAGCGTTGGGACATCTGGCTTGAGAATGTCGCTCGTGGGTAGTAAAAACTTCTCGGTTTTGTGTTTTTTGAGCGTCGGTATTAAGTCTTGAAAAGTAAGTTTTCCGAAGTAAATTTTACGCTTGCGGAATACGACATACTTTTGCAGATAGAACGCAATCGCTTCGGATACGCAGAAGTATTTCAAATCGATCGGGACTTCATAGCGAATTTCATCGCACATATTGAAGAAGTAATCAATCGAATTTTTACTCGTAAAAATGATAGCCGAGAAGTCGGGGATATTAATTTTATCCTTGCGAAATTCGGTGGCGTCAACCCCCTCCACATGAATGAATGGACGAAAATCGATTTTTACTTTTTGCTTATTTGCAAGCTCTTCGTAGGGCGATTTTACGTCGCCTGAGGGTTCTGGTTGAGAAACCAAAATGGTCTTTACCTTCAAAGCACCCGGGTTTTAAGTGTTTTCTTATGATCTCAAAATCAGGAATCCGCCCCAAATCAAGGGGCTTATTTCCAAGGTGCAAAGGTACAAAAATATTCTATAATATGATACACGTGTTTCATTATGTAATCGCAAAGAAGCACGCAACACGTGGAAAACACTTAAAGAGCCTATGTACGCTAGGCAAATGACAAACCAAAAGCTCGATAAATCATTTGAAAAATAGGCGATAAAGAGTAAAGGAAGCAACCAAATGCCAATGGATAATCGGTAGCGGGTGAGGTAATCTAACCATAAATCTCCTAAAAGGGGTTGATCAAAAATTAGGGAAACTAATTTGATTACGAGGTTTCTTAGAACTAAAAACAAGCCTATGATAAAAAAGAATTGGAGAAAAACCCGCCAAGATTTATGTGAAAGTTCAAGAAGCCCCCACTGACTTAATACGCCAATTCCTAATAATACGAGTCCGGATAAATAAATAGTGTATAATGCCACAACAAAAATCCCTGGGTAACTTTGATCGGCGTCTTGCTTTTGTGTTTTTATTTCCGATGTAAATGCAAAGCCGGCTAAAAATGCTAGTCTCTTCGCAAACGCAAAACGCGCCCAAAGCAATATGATGCCTAACAGAATAAGCAGACTAAATACCCAGTCGAGATGGTGGGGTGTAGCTGCTTCCATGGGCTTAGTTGTCGGAATTAAGCATTCTAGGAACTTTGAAATAATCGGTATCGTGATCGGCAGAGTTCTTTAAGGCGTCTTGTTGACTAACTTCTTTTCCGGGGATATCCTCGCGCAAGGCATTTTTTCGATCACTGAGGTACACCAAAGGCTCCTCTTCTTCAAGGTTGAGTTCGCGTACTTTCTCCACAAAGGTCAATATCTTGTTGAAGTCATTCAACATGGATTCTTTTTCGGCTTCATTGAGTTCAATGCGCGCAAGGTGGGCAATTTTTTCTAGTTCTTCTTGAGATACTTTCATTGTTAGTGGGTGATTAGATGATGAAGTCGAAGATTAAAGGTCGTTTTTCAATTGCAAATTTCGGTATGGTATATCGATGGACAAAAAGAATTATCGTAAATCGCGCTCTAAAGCGGATGACATTAACGCAAAAGCTTGATCACGCAGTTCTTTGTCGCTGTAGTTTTCTGTGCTTATGGGCGGGTGAATGCGCGCGCGAAGTCGGCCGGGACTCCCACCATCCAAAAAACTGTACGGGTGCTTGCGCTTGGTGTCGGGGAAGGTGATGGGCAACAGTTCTATTTTTTCTTCTACCGCAAGCTTGAAAGCACCAATCTTAAACGGCCATAAAAGTATAGTGGGATCGTCGGGCACGCCTCCTTCGGGGTATATGCAAACGCCAACACCATTTTGTAAACTCTTTCGAGCCTCGTAATAAACATCTCGCCTCGACGACAAGCTTTTCCGGTCTACTAAAATATTGGTCCGCTTGTAAAAATAACCGAATATGGGCCACGATTCGAGTTCCTTTTTTCCAATAAATAAAAACAAACTCGGAACACTGATGTATGTCAGCATAATGTCAATCATAGAAGTATGATTGGCAATGATGATGTAGCTTTTTTTCCGATTGATGTGCTTTCTCCCTTTTACGGAAGGGTAAAAACCGCTCAATAAAACCACCAAATACGCCCAAATACGGGCAAAACGGAAGAAGTATTTGTACCACGATTTTCTGATTGAAAATAACGTGATAAAGGGAAATACCAAAACAATAGCAATAAATACGGCTACGAAAAACCATAACCGCCACAGGACTTGCAGTGGATAAAAAACCTTGATGAACATGCCGACAAAAGTACATTGAAAAACGTACCTTTGTCACCGGCATTTTCAAGACTTCTTTGTTATGCAGTTTTTTGGTCGATTTCGCTAAGCTGCATAAGCCAAAAGAACACCTCTGCACGAAGATCGCCGGCAAATTTGTGAAACATTTCAAACTAAAATTAAAATAAATGGCCAGAATACTTACCGGAATTCAAAGCTCAGGGGAGCAACATCTCGGAAATGTACTTGGCGCTCTGCAGCCGGCAATCGAACTGTCGCGTAACTCAGCCAATGAGTCTTTCTTTTTTATTGCGGATTTACATTCGCTAACTTCATTGAAAAATGCTGATGAGCGCAGGTTTAATACTCGTGCAGCGGCAGCGGCTTGGCTAGCAACGGGTTTTGATGCCGAGAAAAATGTCTTTTACAGACAAAGTGATTTGGCTGGATTGGTGAATGAGCTGACTTGGTATTTAGGCTGTTTTGCGCCTTATCCTATGCTGGCAAATGCTCATTCGTTTAAGGATAAAAGCGATCGTTTGAGCGAGGTGAACGCGGGTCTGTTCTATTATCCAGTGCTGATGGCCGCCGATATTCTTCTTTATGACGCAGATTTTGTCCCGGTGGGTAAAGACCAGAAGCAACATCTGGAGATTACCCGCGATTTGGCAAAGGCGATCAACCATCTTTGTGATGAAGAAATATTAAAGCTCCCTGAGCCTTTGATTCGCGAAGAAGTAATGACCATCCCTGGCACCGACGGCAGAAAAATGAGCAAGTCCTACGGGAATGTTATTCGCGTGTTTGACCCGGTAAAGTCATTGAAAAAACAAGTGATGTCAATCGTGACCGACAGCACTGCTTTGGAAGATCCGAAAGACCCGGATTCTTGTAACGTGGTGAAACTTTACCGCCTAGTAGCCTCGGCAGAAGAGGTTTTGGAAATGGAAGAAAATTACCGTAAAGGTGGTTATGGATACGGTCATGCGAAGAAAGCACTACTGGAAATTCTAGTCGACCAGTTTGCGGAAGGTCGTGAAAATTATGCTAACTGGATGGAGCGCACGGATGATTTAGAGGATATTCTTAAACTAGGTGCAGAGAAAGCTCGGCCACATGCGGAGCTTGTTCTCGAAAGACTTCGTCCAAAATTGGGTTTTTAACGTAAAATGTCGTACCCAACGCCAATGGTAAAACAAGGCAAGGCGCGTATTTCTCTGTAAAAGAGGTCTTGTTGAACCATCAAGTTGATGTCTACTCGTCCGGTCAACCGGGGTATAAAAGTATATTCAACGCCAAAGTGAAGTCCCGCACCCCACCCATCGGGTCGTGGATTTTCAATGTTTTGCAGTTCGGCCAGTTGCAGCATGCTTTGTGGTAACTCGGGAACACGACCATAAATAGGAGCAAAACCTCCGTAACTGCTCATCTTGTCGTTGATGCGTCTACGAACAACGCCCGCCACCTGCACGCCCCAGCCTTGAGCAGCATAAGGATCACCAACCACCGCCACGGAAGGTTGAATGCCAAAGTCCCAGTCTGAACGATTATCAGCTGAATGCGATATCCAATACAAATACCCCATTGATGCACCCCAGCGGTTCCAGGGAAATTCCAGCTCAGCCCAACCACGAAGTTGAAGCATCTGACGGTTCTTCAATCCAATCTGCGCCGTCACATCTGCTAAGTACCCGTAGGAACGGTTGACGGGTAGACCGGTAAATACTTCGTACCCGTCCTGTGAAAACGCCACGAGCGAATCGCGGTGTGAATACGGAGCTGGACCAGCAGAGGCAATTAATCGAATTGATCCAGCCTCCAAATCCTCCCCGGGAATCATTAGTGAAGGATTGTATATCTGTGAGCCTACGCAGCCAGTTAGGGCTAAGGCTAAAAGAGGTAGTAATTTACGCATTGCTAATTTTTGGGCCAAGATAATTCAAAAATTTTGGTTAGCTCGATGGAAATACCAGCCTATCACAATCCGTTTTTCGCGCGTTCGGTTAATCTTTTTTAAAATAGGTTCGCAAAACCCATTTCTCAATTTCAACGGCGAAGAAGACAATCGACCCGACTAATGTACTCAATGTCCATTGGTATAAATTAAGTGGTTGTGTACCAAAGAAGGTGTTCATAAAGGGAGCGTAGACAAACATTAACTGCAACAATAGCAGGGCAGAAATGGCGTAGAATACGTAAGGGTTTTTGAAAAAATTCTTACCCAAAGCAGATTGATCGAGCGTGCGACAATTGAACAAATAGAACAACTGACCAGCAACTAGGGCGTTTACAGCTATGGTACGCGCGAGTTCCTCCTCGGCACCGCCATTTTTTAGATAGAGAAACAAGCCCATCGCACCGCCGGCAATGATGATGGAAACAAAGGTGATTCTCCACAAAAAAATACCACCAAGCAATTTACTCTTTTTTCCCATAGGCTTACGCTCCATAATACCCGGCTCGGTTGGTTCAAATGCCAAAGCCAGGGCCAAGGTCACTGCGGTAACCATATTTACCCATAGAATTTGCGCTGGCGTAATGGGCATGGTTATCCCCATCAGAATAGCGGCAATGATCACCAGTGCTTCTCCGCCGTTGGTGGGTAGCATAAAGAGCAAGGATTTCCGGATATTGTCGTACACAGTACGACCCTCTTCGATAGCGTGAACAATGGAAGCAAAGTTGTCGTCTGCGAGAACCATTTCCGCGGCTTCTTTGCTAACCTCGGTTCCCTTTATTCCCATTGCGACTCCTATATCGGCTTTTTTGAGCGCCGGAGCATCATTTACCCCGTCTCCAGTCATGGCACAACGAAGGCCATTGGCCTGAATTGCCGTTACCAAGCGGAGTTTGTGTTCCGGACTAGTACGTGCGTATACGTCGTATGATTTGACAATTTCTCGGAGTTCCTCATCGGTTTTTTCTTCCAATTCAACACCGGTTATCACTTTTACTCCGTCACCAATACCGAGCGTTTTTGCGATGGCCAGTGCGGTTTGCGCATGATCTCCGGTAATCATTTTTACTTGTACACCCGCTTTTCGGCACGCTTCAACGGCCTCAATAGCTTCTTCACGCGGAGGGTCCATGATGCCAATTAAGCCAATAAATGTAAGTCCTTCGATGTCTGAATGCCCTATTTTGGAATTTTCTTGAATGTTGGTCTTTACAGCTGCGCCGAGTACGCGTAAGCCTTTTGTTGCCAGCTCCTCAATTTGGTTTTCCCAGTAGCGGATATCCAGCTCCTCCGAACCATTTTTTAGATACTGACGACTGGCTTTTTGCAGTAAATTATCCGGAGCTCCGGTTACTGCAATTACAATTTCTGACTGGCTTGTACGTATTTTTTTTGCTGCGTATTTGTGTTCAGAAGAAAAGGGAATTCCTTGCTCAAATGAATCATCAACTTCCGTGACACCTCCTTTGATGCACAGAACTCGAAGTGCTGCTTCAGTCGGTGATCCGCTAATGGCCCATTCGCCCTCTTCCTGAAAAACATCGGCGTTATTGGTAGCCATAAGAACTTCCAAAAGATGATTTATGCAAGGATCGTCTTTAACCTCTTGATCATCCTCCATAATTTTTCCCTCGGGCTTATAGCCAACACCTTCAACTCTAAAGATTTTCTCGGCGGTAACAATTTTCTGGGCAGTCATTTCATTGCGAGTAAGTGTCCCGGTTTTGTCGGAACAAATTACCTCTACCGCACCCAGGGTTTCCACCGAAGGGAGGCGTCGTATAATGGCGTTTCTAGAAGCCATGCGTTGTACACCAATGGCCAGCGTAATGGTCATAATGGCGGGTAAGCCCTCAGGGATGGAGGCTACAATAAGACCAATAACCGCCAGGAACAACTCCGCAATTTCGTAGTCTCTAAAGAAATAACCTAGAGCGAAAAACAGGGTTGATACCGCAACTATAATTACCGACAACCATTTTCCGAAATTTTCGATTTGGGCCAATAAAGGTGTGGTGATTTTTTTCACCCCAGCCATCATCTGATTAATTTTCCCTAGTTCCGTTTGCAAGCCGGTAGCGATAACAATGCCTTTTCCCTCACCAAAAGTGATGGTGGTGCCGGAATAACAAATGGATTTACGGTCGCCTAAAACCGCATTTTCCTCTACCGTGTCGGTATTTTTCTCTACGGCAATCGACTCCCCAGTTAAGGCGGCCTCTTCAGCTCGTAAGTCATTTACCTGAAAAAGTCGGAGATCGGCGGGAACTTTATCCCCAGCTTTAAGTCGGACGATGTCCCCGGGGACTAAATCTTCCGCAGGGATGTCGCTCCAGTGTCCGTCACGACGAACAATGGCCTGCAGTGAAAGCATGGCGCGTATTCCCTCCAAAGCCTCCTCAGCCTTTCCCTCCTGAACAAAACCAATCCACGCATTTACCAAAACAACACCAAGAATAACCCACGTATCAATCCAATGATCCATGAGCGCAGTGATGACGGCTGCGGCCAAAAGTATGTAAATCAAAACATTGTGAAACTGTAGAAGAAGTCGCTTCCAAGCCGGAGTTTTCGGCGCTTGTGGTAGTTCATTGCGCCCATGCTTTTCGATGCGCTCCGCAGCTTCTTTAGAACTTAGCCCTTCTTTGGTGGAGATGGATAGCTTCTTTTCGATTTCCTGAACACAAAGATTATGGTAATTCGGGCTGCTCATAGGATGGTTAATTTTTATCGTTACGAAAATACAATCGGAAATAGTAGGCAGGATTTAATTATTTCCTAAGCTTTGGGCTTTAATTAGAGCTTGTCCATAAAGTTCAAGAAGCTGCTCTAGAAAGTTCGAGGCTAAGGCTCGCTCGCCTGAAATTCAAAGAGTTTACTAACGTTAATGACTTTAATTTCAGGTGAGCATAACTCCGTCATCGGACTTTCTAGACAGGCATTAATTATTCCCTGAAAGCCCGTATCTTTGACAACATATCAATTAAATGAACAGATAGTAGTCAATTATTATGAAGAAGAAAAAGACCAGCGGAAAAGATTGGTCATCATTAATCATTTCCATATTAGAAAAAGAGCAGGGCAGACCGGTTAATTACAAGCAAATCGCCTCCCGATTAGGAATAAAAGATAAGGTTCTGCGCCTGGAGATATCCGCAACCTTGGAGAAATTACTGAAGAATAAAGTTGTGGAGAGCCCGGCAAATGGAAGATATCGCTTTCCTATGAACGATAAGCATGTGGTAGGAACTGTAGACATGACGTCTACCGGCGCCGCTTACGTGAGTTTGGAGAGTGGCGAAGAAGAGCAGGAGCGTGATATTTACATTTCTCCCAATCATGTCAATCGAGCACTGCACGGCGATAAGGTGAAGGTGTTGCTTTATGCAAAACGCAAGAATGCAAAGCCTGCAGGTGAAATTGTGGAGGTTTTGGAGCGTGGACGTACAGATTTTGTTGGATCTATTGAAATATCCAAAAATTATGCGTTTTTCCGAGCAGATTCGAGAAAAATGCAAACCGACATCTTTGTCGATAAGGAACATCTGATGGAAGCTCAAGATGGGGATAAAGTGGTGGTTGAACTCACCGACTGGCCGGAACGCGCCAATAGTCCTTTTGGTCGAGTAGTTCGCGTACTCGGTCGTCCGGGAGATCACCAAACGGAAATTCACGCTATTCTTGCAGAATACGATTTGCCGTATGATTTCCCGCCTGAGGTAAATGCGGAATCCGAAGCGACGCCTGAGGCCATTACCAATGAGGAAATTGCGAAGCGTCGCGATATGCGCGACACGCTGACCTTTACCATAGACCCCGCCGACGCGAAGGATTTCGATGATGCGTTATCCTTGAAAAAACTACCAAATAACCGCTTTGAAGTCGGCGTGCACATTGCCGATGTAGCGCATTATGTCCCCGAGGGATCACTGCTGGATCAGGAGGCGTTTACCCGCGGGACATCCGTGTATTTGGTCGATCGCGTGGTTCCAATGCTGCCCGAACGATTATCAAATTTTCTGTGCTCCTTGCGTCCTAACGAAGATAAGCTGGCATTTAGCGTAGTTTTTGAGATGGACGAGGATGCCAAAGTGTACAATACATGGTTTGGAAGAACCGTGATTCATTCGGATAAGCGCTTTGCTTATGAAGATGCGCAACAATGCATTGAAACCGGTGAAGGCCCTCTAGCTGAAGAGGTGAACTTACTGAATAAAATGGCCTTGAAGCTCAGAAATGGCCGCATGAAAACCGGAGCGATTGCTTTTGACCGACTGGAAATGAAATTCCATGTAGATGAAAAAGGTAACCCGACTGGTGTCTATGTCAAAGAATCCAAAGAAGCCAATCACCTCATTGAAGAGTTTATGCTTTTAGCTAACCGCAGCGTTGCCGCAAAAGTTGGCTCGGAGAAAGACGGGAAGGCTTCAAATAATCTAATGGTCTACCGAATCCACGACGATCCCGATCCGGAAAAACTAGAAGAACTCTCAAATTTTGTCCGCAGATTTGGCTATCAGGTAGCGACTTCAGGTACTAAAAAAATATCGGCGAGTCTGAACGCTATGCTCACAGATGTTAAAGGAAAACCCGAGGCCAATATGATTGAGACCCTCTCTATTCGCTCGATGGCCAAAGCGATTTATAGTATCAAAAACATTGGGCATTACGGACTGGCTTTCCCGTACTATGCGCATTTTACCTCACCCATTCGTCGCTATCCCGACTTAATGGTTCACCGAATTCTTGCGAGTTTTCTCAACGGAAAAACGCTTAAGCCGTCTTCGGAATGGGAAGATAAGTGTAAGCATTGCTCCAATAGAGAGCTTTTGGCTACCCGAGCCGAGCGCGATTCAATTAAGTATATGCAGGTGAAATTTTTGGAAGACAAGAAGGACCAAGAATTCTTTGGAGTTATCACCGGTGTTACCGAATGGGGCGTTTTTGTAGAACTGGAAGACAACAAGTGCGAGGGAATGATTCGTATTCGCGACTTCCGCGACGATTACTACCTCTACGACGAGGGGAATTTTGCTATTGTGGGAGAACGCAAAGGGAAAATTTACCAACTCGGCGATCGTGTATGTGTGATGGTCAAAAACACTGATTTAGAGAAAAAACAAATCGATTTTTCACTGGTTCAGAAAGACGAATAGTTTTTACAGAAATGTGGTCCTTTTAATGGATGCGCTTTTAAAGCACATAAAGAAAGCGGTGACCTTAACCGTTAAAAAATACTTGTTTTTTTATAAGATTTTTATTACATTTGCAAAATGTAAGAATGATCTTATAAACCTCAAGTTATGGAGCGTAGAGATTTTGAAAAACGAACCTATATTAGTTTTGATTGGGCGATAAAGCGCTTGTTGCGTAAGAAAGCTGATTTTAAAGTTTTGGAAGGCTTTCTTTCGGTTTTGCTTAATAAGGAAGTTAAAGTTAAATCCCTTCTCGAATCTGAATCTAATCGAGAATCTGCTAATGAAAAAATGGTGGTTGTTGATGTGTTATGCAAACTCGACAATGGTGATTTAGTAATTGTAGAAGTTCAGTTTTTCCATCAAGCAGATTACTTTCATCGGATGCTTTACGGAGTATCGAAAGTCTTGGCTGAACATTTGAAATCTGGAGAGAAGTATGAGAGTGTCAAAAAAGTCATTTCAGTGAGTCTAGTTTATTTTGACCTTGGTCACGGCAGCGACTATCTCTATCGTGGTCAAACGATTTTCGTAGGCATGAATCTCGAGGATGAGCTAGAATTGAGTTTGGTTCAAAAACAGGCGTATTTAAAGACGTCGCCACAAGAAGTATTTCCAGAATATTATTTAATCAAAATCAATAATTTCAATGATGTTTCACGCTCTCCATTAGAGGATTGGGTATATTATTTCAAAAATTCAGAACTACCAATTAAATGTGACCAAAAAATCTTATCTTTGTTATCCGAACAGCTAAAGTACGATGCCATGGATACTAAAGAAAAGCAAGATTATAATCGATTCAATAAAAGCAAACGCATTTGGGATGCCACGATCGATACTGCTTTTATGGAAGGTGTGGAGGAAGGAATCCAAAAGGGAATCCAAAAGGGAATCCAAAAAGGAATCCAAAAGGGGATAGAGAACAGTAAAAATCAGACAGTTGTTTTGGCTTTTAAAAATGCTTTAGATGTGTCGTTGATATCAAAAATAGTAAGTCTTTCGGAGGAAGAAGTTGAGCGTATTTTGAAGGAAGAAGGTTTGCTTTAGACTAGAGCTGTGTTTTGGAATAGCCGTCGACGTTTATTCCCGAAAACGATAAATACCAGTGGTCTATCGATCCATTACAGAAAGACTTTTGCGAATGCAATTGCGTAAATTCGCGTAATCTGTGCATTCGTCGCAGCGAAATTTTTCGTTTTTCAGATTTGTCGTCAATGATAGCGAGTAGTTGCTATCATTCATTCGAAAGATTTCCGCTTTACCGCGCACGTGTTGTTGACCCGGATCAAGAATAAAAATTTTGAATTCAGGTGATTTATCGTCGCTTGATAGTCGGGCGTACACGTGCATGCGGTGTTCTTGAAACTCGATGATGTCGATCATCCAGTAGCCACTTTTTTGCCACGCTGCGGGTAGTTTTCCGCGCAAAAATTCTTGTCGTGCCCGTTCCATCAATCGCTCAGCAGAGAGATATTTTTTTCGAAGAATATTTATCTGTACCAATTCTTGTCGTGCCTCCCAAAATTCGGGAAAGTGAATTTCCAGCATGTCGAGGTACTTTTCGGCAGTTGCAAGATCGCTTAATCGGTAACGCGAAATTCGGGCGCAATCCCAAAGAATGTCCCGATCAAACTCGGTGTTTCCTAAATTTGGAAGATAGGCTTCATAGATTTGCAGAGCGGCTAAAGGCTCGTCTTTTTCTAACATAACATTGCCCAGCATGGCCGTATATCGTGGATTGTTGGGCTTCTTTTTGAGTAGTCTGCGCAGCACGCGTTCCGCATCACTCCACATTTCCTCTGCGTAATAAATTGCCGCGGCATCGTGCATTAATTCGACACTTTGGGGAGATTGATTAAGTCCTTTTTTCAAGACTTTAAGTGCGGCCATGGGATCTTTTTGCAGTAAGTACAGTTGTGCGTACTGACGGTAAAATCTAGTGCCCCCGGCACCGTTTTTCTCCGCCAATATAAAAACTTTCTCCGATGCATCTAATCGTTGTAAACGCAGAAGTGTAAAGGCCAGCAAAGCCTGTTCCTCCGATTTTAAACTATCCACCTTGGGTAAGAAGGTGGATATTTTATCCCATTTTTCATTGGAATAAAGTTGGGAAATTGTCTGAGATTTTACCGGAAGACTAAAGAAAAAAATCAACAGAAAAAATGCTGCGGTTTGCTTTAAAGCAAAGAGCCTGTAGGTTGAAAATGGAGTAAGTCGTGGTATATTCTGCAAAGGGCAAAAAAGTTTTTATAGAGCACAAATTTACAAGATTATAACGCAGTGTCGAATTTTTATTTTGGTTATAAAACAATGATGGGCTGTATTGTGCGCCATTGATAGTATTCGGCGATCTGCCAACGATTCTACGCGCTCGATTGTCCCTGCGCCCGCGATTGTAGCGGAAAGCCCGGAGGCGAAAATGCCAGTGTACGCCAGCGGGCAAGAGCGACGGAGGAGCTCCTTGCCGGCTGTTGCGTACACGGCAGTTTTCGCCGAGGACTTGCAGCGGAAAGCGCGATTAGGCGCCATAAAAATGAATATTTGATTGAAAAATTTAAATGATGACCGGAGCGCTTCATATCTGGTATTTGAAAATCGAAGTGGGGTTTTTTGTTTTATTCACAGCACGTTTATTGGCGATTTTCTGTAAAATAGCCTGCTTGCTTAGCGATGCTTCAAAAATTGAAGCAGTATTAGGGCTGTAAAGTCCCAATTTTTCTGTACATTTCCACTTTGTATTCATATTTAATTTTTGGAGAATGAACACCACAACACTCAGGGTTTCTGCCTTGCAATTTAATTTGGTTTGGGAGGATAAGGTAGCAAATATTCAAGCCATCGAAAAATTTTGGAATGAGTTGCCTGCGGATAGACATCTCGTTGTGCTTCCCGAGATGTTTAGCACGGGATTTAGTATGCGACCCAGTGAATTTGCAGAAACTATGGATGGCGCTACAGTACAGTGGATGCGAAAGAAGGCCTTGAAATTTGGGGTATATATCGCCGGTTCCTTAATTATTGAGGTTGAGGGTTCATATTATAATCGTTTGATTTGTGTTACTCCCTTAGGTGAAATTATGCATTACGACAAACGTCATCTTTTTTCTATGGCGGGTGAGGAACAGTATTACAATGCGGGTAAATCGCGCGATTGTTGGAACATTTTGGGCTGGCGGATACTTCCGCAAATATGTTACGATTTACGTTTTCCGGTATGGAGTAGAAATGATCAGGATTACGATGCGGTATTGTATCCTGCCAATTGGCCGGAGCGAAGAAATGAAGCTTGGAAGACGCTGCTGCGCGCACGATCAATTGAAAATCAAGCCTACGTAGTTGGTGTGAATCGTGTAGGTCTCGACGGTAATGATGTTGATCACAGTGGTGATTCCGTAATTTTATCACCCTTAGGCGCGGCGCTTTCTGAGCTTAAACCCCATCAACAAGGTTGGTTACATGCTGAGTGGAAGCGGGAAGAGCTCGATCATGTGCGCAAGGCATTTCCTTTTTTACGCGATCGGGATGTGTTTAGTGTTTAGTCACGCTTAGGCATACGAGTGCGTGGCAAAACACTAGGACATGCTCTTTTCTAAAGCAAAAATGACTCGGAATCAATTCCTTTGTTTTGTCGCGAATTTCAATCAAACACCTGGTTAATCAATGCGTCGCTGGCCATGTTGGGTAGAGTGATTTTAAGTCCGGGCGTACGTTCCATTTCTCTTTTGATGGCGAAGATTGCTTCTTCGTTTCTCGCCCAGCTTCTGCGGGCAATGCCGTTGTTAACATCGAAAAACAACATTCGTTCTAGTCGTTGTTCCGCTTTGGGGGAGCCATCGAGTAGCATGCCAAATCCTCCATTGATGACTTCACCCCAGCCAACGCCGCCGCCATTGTGAATGCTCACCCAGGTAGCGCCTCGGAAACTATCGCCAATGACGTTGTGGATGGCCATATCGGCGGTGAATTTCGATCCGTCGTAAATGTTTGAGGTTTCTCGGTACGGAGAATCTGTACCGCTTACATCGTGGTGATCGCGGCCGAGAATGACGGCCCCGATTCGTCCTTCAGCGATGGCGCGGTTAAATGCACGCGCAATTTCTATACGTCCCTCGCTGTCGGCGTAGAGAATACGCGCCTGCGAACCCACAACCATTTGATTTTCTTCGGCGGCTTCAATCCAGGTAATGTTATCATGCATTTGTTGCTGAATTTCTACCGGTGCTTTGGCGGCTAAAGTCTTTAAAACTTGAGCGGCAATGCGATCGGTTTCCCTTAAATCCTCCGGTTTGCCAGACGCGCATACCCAGCGGAAGGGCCCAAATCCATAGTCGAAACACATGGGTCCAAGAATATCTTGCACGTAAGACGGGTATCGGAAATCAATACCGTTTTCGGCCATAATATCGGCTCCTGCTCGTGAAGCCTCTAGGAGGAAAGCATTTCCATAGTCGAAGAAATAGGTGCCTTTACTGGTGTGCGCGTTCACCGCAGCAGCATGTTTACGCAGCGATTCCTTTACGATTTCGGCAAATTTTTCAGGATTGCTAGCCATCATATCGTTGGCCTCTTCAAAGCTCAAGCCAACAGGGTAGTAACCCCCCGCCCAAGGATTGTGCAGGGAAGTTTGGTCTGAACCCAAATCGACGAATATGCCTTCATCAAGAAACTTTTCCCACACATCCACGACGTTGCCAATATAGGCGTAACTGGTATTTTCTTTATTGGCCAGAGAAAGTTTAACCTGTGCGGTAAGTTCCTCGAGATTGTTGACCAATCGATCTACCCAGCCTTGATCAAAGCGTGTTTTTGCTGCTTTGGGGTTGACTTCTGCGGTTACGGAAACGCAGCCGGCAATTTTCGCCGCCTTGGGTTGTGCACCACTCATTCCTCCCAAGCCGGCAGTTACAAATAGTTTTCCGGCTAAATCCTCACCATGTTTGCTGATTTTTCTCCCGGCATTCATCACGGTGATGGTTGTTCCGTGTACAATACCTTGTGGTCCTATATACATGTACGACCCGGCGGTCATTTGTCCGTATTGTGTAACTCCCAGCGCGTTGAACTTTTCCCAGTCGTCGGGCTTCGAGTAATTGGGAATCATCATACCGTTCGTTACCACCACTCGGGGAGCATCGGGTGATGACGGAAAAAGTCCCATTGGGTGACCAGAGTACATATGTAGCGTTTGCTCATCGGTCATTTCCGATAAGTATTTCATCGTGAGGAGGTATTGAGCCCAATTCTGGAATACACCACCATTGCCTCCGTAGGTAATAAGTTCATGGGGATGCTGCGCCACACGAGGGTCAAGGTTGTTCTGAATCATCAGCATGATGGCGGCCGCCTGCTTGGATTTGTGTGGGTAGGCATCAACGGGTCGAGCGTACATTTCGTAGTGTGGACGCAGACGATACATGTATATTCTGCCGTACGTATCTAATTCATTCTTGAACTCTTCAATCAGTTCTTCTTGCTGAGATTCATTGAAATAACGCAGAGCGTTACGAAGGGCCAACTTCTTTTCTTCTACCGAGAGAATATCTTTTCTTCGGGGTGCATGATTCACTTCGGGGTCGTAAGGTCGCGGTGAAGGCAGGTTTTCGGGGATACCGGCACGAATGGCTTCAGAAAATGAAATGGTCTCAATCATGGTGATCTACTTTTAAAGAGTGACAAAGGTACAAAAGTCCTTTGCTAACAAGCAGTGCACATTCTTGTTTAGCGACCAAAAAAAAATCCCGGAAGATCCGGGATTGAATGAGCGAGAAACGGGACTCGAACCCGCGACCCCGACCTTGGCAAGGTCGTGCTCTACCAACTGAGCTATTCTCGCGATTGCGGCTGCAAATATACAACGACATTCAATAGTGCAAAAAGTTTTTTTTGTGATGCAAAAGTTTTTTTACCACGACTGCATTTTACGAATTCTTTGTTCGAGACTTTCGGTGCTAATTCGCTCACGCAGACGGTCGACCATGATTGGAAAGGCAAGTGGACTAGGCTTTTCCGGGTATGTAAGGACAATTTCTAATTTTCGTATTCGTTCCAACGCCCTTTTGATTCGTTCTTTTTCCATTTGAATTTCCATGACTTCTCGCTGTGCTTGTTTGACCAAAAAATGATTGGGCTCGTATTCGTTTAATACGTCGAAAATCAATCCACTAGAAGCTTGAAGGTGTTTGTCTTTTATAGGTTTTCCCGGAAACCCTTGAAAAACCAGACCGGATATAGCCGCAATATCTCGAAATGCTCTGCGAGTCATTTCCCCGGCATTCAGACCCAAAACAAGATCTTCGTCAACGTCCATTTGGTCCCAAACGCAAGTTTCTAAGGCGTCTTCAATGTGTATTTCCGTATCGCTGAGCAGCTCAAATCCGTAGTCGTTCATGGCAATCGAAAAACTTTGACCTTCAGTTAGCGATAGGTGATGCACCAACATCGCGGCGAGTCCTTCATGCACATGCC
>REDE01000014.1 GCA_007693635.1 Flavobacteriales bacterium
TGAAACCCTGCATTTACGGGAAATTGACGATGGATAGCTGCAATGTGGGTTAATGAATGAATAAATTGAATACTTATTCACATTTTCTTAATGACGACTTTCGTGCCAAAAATCAAAACCAAAAACCTAAAGTGAGATAAGTGAAAACTCTTTTGTGATTACTTGAGGAAATTAACGTGAACTCTATGGGTCCTAATGGACTAGACACGCCATATGAAATTCCATAGCCATCTAGCCATGTTCCATCGTCAAACAAATTACCAAAGCTGGCCTCCATGCGACCCCAATTTCCTCGTGCCGATATAAACTGATTTTTGCCAACTTCATAGTACAGGTTTATTCCAACTGTTGCGGCATTTCGACCCACCAACTCCATAAATCGGTACCCGATAAACGAGTATGTGTAGTTGATGTAATTTTCGCCTACACCGCCCAAGAATATGTTGTAAGGAAAAGCAGCATCCGATCCGATGGTGAAAGCTCCTTGCGACCAATACTCAACCCCCCATCTTGAATTTAAACTCAAGGCTTGCGAGAATCGTGTGGATAGAATCGAAGTGGGCACATAGAACTCATCAAAGTTGTCTCTTTCCGCAATGACTCGGTACATTCCGTTGATTCTTATTCCTTTTCTTGGTTTAAACTCGCGATCGTAGGTGTCTAAATCAACATAAGCGTAGTAGTTAATAAAGGAGTTTCTCTGCCCCTCTACGGGTAAAACATTAATGGATTCGCTCAAGAAAAAACGCTCTAGTTGCACGCCACCTCCGAAGGCAAAAACTTCCTTTAAGGTGCTTTGGATGAAGAGGTCGAACGATTCATCACGGAAGCGAAACTGTTCTAAGGCCCGGCCATTTTCGTATATCATTGGCCTAAATCGGTGGGAGCGAAAACGTATTCCTGCGCTGGGAATAGCCCCTAAGTGCGTGCTATACTCTATCCAAGTGCGTGGGTTTTCACTTACTACCAAATCTATATTGAAGTGCGCATTGGAAAAAAATAAATCCCTGCGCTCGTAATTCAATAAAACCCCTGCCCCAAAATCATCATCATACCGAATGGAAGCTCCTATGCGATTTAACACCGTGTCTGAATTGATTTGTAAGTGAAGTTTGTAGGCCTCTCCCGTGTCCGGAATTACATTGTAGCGAATTTGACTGTAGCGTAAAGACCCCATCCATTCATCTATCTTTCGATTGAGTTTTTTGGTGTTTAGCGTTTGGTTTTTTTGCAGACCCAGTTCCCGGAAATAGAATTTGTGACTTTTGGCAAGAGTTCCTTCTATATGACAATCGGAAATTTGAAAATTGTTTGCGGGGAGTGGAAGGGCAACCACGTTATCTCGGCCTTTTTGACGCTGAGCAATTTCGCGGAAAGCTTCCCGATACATTTCTCCATATTGATAACCAATATTAAGTAATTCTTGAAACTTTTGGAAGTCAAATAAGCCTATTTTTTCTAACTCTAAACGAATGAGAACATCCACTAAGCTATCGCTGCTTAAATTGCTGAAATAATTGTTTAATGTAGAGATTTGTTCTAAAACTCGAAACGCGTTTGTTAGTTCATCTTTGGTATAAGACGGGTTTTGTACATCTACTCCTATGAGAATATCCACATCTTTTTTTCTCATAAAAGCTACGGGAAAATTATCCATCACCCCTCCATCAACATATAAGTTGCCATCAATTTCAATGGGGAAAAAGATGGAAGGAAAGGCCGAACTGGCGCGTAAGGCTAAACTCAAATCACCACCCTCAAAGGCTATGGGCTTGCCGTTTTCTAAATTTGTGGCTACACAATAAAACGGTATGGGTAAGGCCGTGAAATCGGAAATGTTTCCTGCTTGTTGAAAAAGGAAGTTGAGGTTTTTTAATACATAGTGTCCAGAGTTTAAGCCCTGTGGCAACTGAACACGCCAATTGCGAATGTCCAATCTCGTAACGTATCGCTCACGACGCTTTTTGTCGGCATACGAAAGTCGCTCACGCGGAATTTGATCGTTTTGCAATCTTTCCCAGTCCACCTCACGAAGAAGTTTGAGTACTTCGCCGGAATTATATCCCATAGAAAGCAATCCTCCAATAATTGCTCCCATGCTCGTGCCACCAATATGATCGATCCTTACCCCTTCTTCTTCCATTACTTGGTAAACGCCTAGCTGGGCAATACATCTTGCTCCGCCGCCACTAAACACCAATCCTACTCGGGGGTTTTCCTGAGCGGCTGCTTGCAGAAAAAGAAAGAGACTTATACTGAGTAGAAATTGTCGCATGTTCGAGAACGTTTCAATTGGGGTTTTCTTGTAGGAAGTCAATAATTTTTTTAGCTTTAGCCGGCCCCAATAATTGTGTTATCTCTTCATAGCTGGCGCTGCGTACAGCTTTTACCGATCCAAACTTCCTTAGGAGCAATTTCACGCTTTCTGGCCCAATGCCCGGAATACCCTCAAGTGTGCTTTTGAAGGTGTTTTTGCTTCGCTTATTGCGATGATGGGTGATGCTAAATCGGTGCGCCTCATCTCGCATGTGCTGAATCACTTTTAAGGTCTCCGACTTTTTATCTAAATACATCGGGATGGAATCGCCAGGGTAGTAAATTTCTTCTAAGCGCTTGGCAATACCTATTATGGTGATTTTCCCCCGTAAATGTAATTTCTCTAAAGCTCCTAATGCTGCATTGAGCTGACCTTTTCCTCCGTCGATAACAATGAGTTGGGGTAAATTTTGCTTTTCTTCCAAAAGCCGCTTATATCTTCGGTAAACCACTTCTGCCATGCTGGCAAAATCGTCAGGGCCAATGACGGTTTTTATGGTGAAATGACGATAATCTTTTTTGGACGGCTTGGCGTTTTTGAACACTACACAGGCGGAAACAGCGTTGGTTCCGTGAAAGTTGGAATTGTCGAAACACTCTGCGTGTACGGGTTCCTCCGGCAATCGCAAATCTTCCTTCATCTGTTGTAAAAGTCGCTTGGTATGTCTTTCCGGGTCGATGGTTTGCATGCTCTTGAGTCGTTCCAAACGGTGATACTTGGCATTTTTTATACTCAACTCTACCAAGGCGCGCTTATCACCTCGCTGTGGAACATGAAAATGCACCCCAGGTATTTCCATTTCTACCTCATGGGATAAATAGACCTCCGAAATATCCGAGTCGTAGAGGCGGCGGATTTCGGGAATGGCCAATTCTAAAAGCTGGTGCTCACTTTCGTCGAGCTTGCGCTTGAATTCCATGCTGTGACTCTGAATCACCATGCCGTCAACGATTTTTAGATAATTTATGTAGCCGTGTGTAGCGTCGGTAAGAGCGCTATAGACTTCGGCGTCGCGCAGATTGGGGATGCTTACGGAGGATTTAGCTTGATACTTTTCAATCATTTCGAGCTTTTCCTTGGTTTTTTGTGCTTGCTCGAATTCAAGGTTTTCGGCCTGCTCCATCATCATGGACTGCAGTTTTCGCTTTACGGCATTGAGTTGGCCACGAATGAGTTGGCGCGCCTCCTCTATGCTATGATCGTAGTCTTCCTCACTTTGATGCCCCTCACATGGTCCTAAACAATTTCCTATATGATACTCTAAGCAAACTTTGAATTTTCCTTCTTCAATGCTTTTTTCTTGTAAATTGAGTTTGCACGTGCGGATGGGATAGAGTTGTTTTATCAAGTCGAGCACCGTTCGCATAACCTTAACAGAAGCGTAGGGGCCAAAATATTCCGATCCGTCTTTTATTTTTTTTCGTGTTGGAAAAATACGGGGAAAGCGCTCGTTTTTTATGCATATCCACGGGTAAGTCTTATCGTCTTTGAGATTGATATTGTACCTTGGCTGATGCGTTTTTATGAGATTGTTTTCTAACAATAAGGCGTCAAACTCGGTTTCTGTAACAATGGTTTCAATGCGTT
>REDE01000137.1 GCA_007693635.1 Flavobacteriales bacterium
CGATAGCTTCGTTACGCTCAGCAGCGCCTGAAGTCATTTACGCAAGTAAACTCCTGCAGGCGCTGCTTTCGCAAGCCTCGCTCTCGAACCTTCTAGAACAGCCACTCTGGGATTAATAAGCGAGAAGAGCAGAATTCCGATAGCTTCGTTACGCTCAGCAGCGCCTAAAGTCATTTACGCAAGTAAACTCCTTCAGGCGCTGCTTTCGTAATTAAGTCACTTTAGCAAAATGTAATTATGTTTGGCGTATCGTTATCTTCGCGTTTGAATATTTTAGTTTTGATGACTTCTTTTTTTGAGTTTTCTCGAGCGCCGAGAAAGCATTTTATTAAATCCGCGAAATATTATGTTTGACGATACATACTTCATGAGGGAAGCGTACAAGGAAGCTCTTAAGGCGTATGATGATGGCGAAATTCCGGTAGGTGTGGTGATCGTTGCGCGTGATAGAATAATTGCGCGTGGACACAATCTTACGGAACGCCTCAATGATGTTACCGCTCATGCGGAGATGATGAGCATCACTGCGGCAGCAAATGCCATTGGCGGAAAATACCTGAAGGGCTGCCGAGTATTTATCACTTTAGAGCCCTGCAGCATGTGCGCCGGAGCCCTCTATTGGGCGCAACCCGATGAGGTGATTTTTGGAGCAGCTGATGAGAAAAATGGCTACCGGACGCGGGGTGGATCGCTGCACCCAAAAACTAGGGTTCGCGAAGGTCTAATGGCTAATGAAAGTGCAGATTTGCTACGGGACTTTTTTAAATCTCGCAGAAAGTAATTGCGGAAATTCGCTTGGATATTTTTGTTCGTATAGATGTCGCATTGATTAAGTTTCTAAAGTGACGGGATTAATTTAGCATGAATTTATATCAAATACTTTCCTGTGAATGTAAAAGTTAAAGTTTTGACTTTCGATATTATTTCTTTGATAGTGAAGTCTTCATTGTGTACTTTGCGGTCTGAAAAACGTAAATATCTAACCGCAGCCTAATTTTTAGCCTGACAATTAAAAATATATCTATGGATGCTCTGCTTCGTTTACTTCTCGTTCTGAGTTTTTGCTTGAGCCTTGATCCTTCTCTTGCTCAGTCTCAGGGATGGACGCTCTTAGAAGGTGCTCATCATCAGATGGAAAGTGTTTCTGCCGGTGAATATTCGTTTGAATACCGATTTAAAAGCCTCACCAACAACGACACTTCTACTTCTCACAGCTTAGTATATTTTGAAAAAAATACTGAGGATAGTATTTACGGAATGAATTTTTCCAGAGTTGTGTTGGACAATGGCATCAAGAAATACGGGGCGATCAATAATTCAGAAGCGTACATTCGGGTCAATTATAATGACAGTACAGCAACGCTAATGAGTAAAATACGATGGTCGGAAACCATAGAAGGTTTAAAACACAACGATGATCTATACCCACTTCTTCGTCCATCGAATATTTTGAAAAAAATTCTTAGAGATGATTTTTTAGCAGACGGGGTCTATGATGTTGAACTACTAAATAATCAGTACATAGACGGGCGTAATTGTCGTCCGGTGAGGATAGTTTACGACAAAGTTATTTCGGATGAGCAGGCGAAAGAGAGTTTTCAGCTTTTAGGAGTTACTTGGGTTTTTTGGATTTGTGAGACTTCGGGATTGGTTATTCAATTTACCGAAAATCTAAAGGCTCGTCTTAATGGTGCTGAAATGTTTCAGTATTCTGCGTATCGTTTGACGAGTTTTGACTTTGATAGTGCTTTGAATGCTAATGTATTTCTCGGAGAGTCCTTGCCTGACTTTTTTGCATTTAAAGAGTATCAACCGCCCTCTGTGCCGGAGCTCTTACGCGTAGGTGACAAAGCGCCAGATTTTCGTTTGCCAACTTTTTCGGGAGATTCAGTTTCTTTATCAGCCAATTCCGGCCGTGTTGTTCTGTTGGATTTTTTCTATAAATCTTGTTTTCCGTGTATTTCGGCAATTCCTGGATTAGTTGAGCTTCGCAATACTTTCTCTCCGGATGATTTTTTACTGCTAGGGTTAAATCCATTTGACAAAAAGAAAGCCTTAGGTCAGTTTATCGAAAGTCAAGGGATTAATTACACAGTGTGTTTGGACGCTAAAAAGGTTGCTGAGGCTTATCGTGTTCAGGGATATCCCACGGTTTATCTTATCGATCAGCGTGGATATATTGCCTTTGTTGGGGTTGGATATAGTTCGGAAGCGGAATTGGAACTTCACGAGGCGGTCAAAAAATTGTTGACAGACGATTGATTTTACAGAAATTGCTTGAAGGGAGAATTTAAATTATAAGGATACTTTAATTCAGGTCCTTTACTTGATTTCCGTATCGTTGGAGTGTACATTTGCATCGCCATTTTGTAATCCAATTTGTGTGTTTCAATTTTTGAATTGAAGCGAATATTTAATTAAATTTTACTATGAAAATTTCTGTTATTGGTGCCGGTAACGTAGGAGCTACATGTGCGGAATATTGCGCACACCACGAACTGGCTGAGCAAGTTGTTCTCCTCGATATTAAAGAGGGTTTTGCTGAAGGTAAAGCGCTTGATTTGTGGCAAACTGCCCCAATCAACAATTACGATTCTCGCATTATTGGTTCAACCAACGATTATGAGGCAACGAAGGATTCAGACGTTGTTGTAATCACTAGTGGCTTGCCACGTAAGCCCGGAATGTCGCGAGATGACCTTATCGCTACGAACGCGGGTATTGTGAAAAGTGTTACTGAAAACGCAATACACTACAGTCCTAATGCGATTTTCATCATTGTTTCTAATCCTTTAGACGTGATGACTTACTGTGCTTTTTTAACGGCAAAAATTGATTCACGTCGTGTATTCGGTATGGCTGGTATTTTAGATACTGCCCGTTACAAGGCATTTTTAGCTACTGAACTCAATTGTTCGCCGAAAGATATTCAAGCTGTTTTAATGGGTGGTCATGGTGATACTATGGTGCCTCTACCTCGTTACACTACTGTAAGTGGTATTCCTGTAACTGAGCTTATTGATGCTGAAAAACTAGACGCCATTATTGAGCGCACCAAAGTTGGTGGAGGTGAGATTGTTAAACTTCTCGGTACTTCTGCTTGGTACGCTCCAGGTGCTGCTGCCGCTCAGATGGTAGAAGCCATCGTACGCAATCAAAAGCGTATTTTCCCTTGCTGTGTTTGGTTGCAAGGAGAATATGGAATCAAGGATCTCTATATTGGTGTTCCGGTAAAATTAGGACGTGAAGGCGTAGAAGAGATTATTGAGTTGCAACTTAACGAAGATGAGAAAGCATTGCTTCGCGATTCTGAAAAAGCAGTTCGTGAGGTTAAAGATGCTCTCGACGCTATGAATTTGTTTGCTTAAAATTTAGGGTTTTTCTAAATATAAACCGCCTCCTTGGAGGCGGTTTTTTTGTGCTTAATGTTTCGAATTTTTACTAGGGCAAAAAGAGATTTTGCTTTAGGGTAAAAACTGTTTTCTTTGTTCGGGAGGCGGCAGGGCGCAGGAGTTGGCTTTGCCGAAGATGCCATACCTTCTTTTTGCAATCCCAAAATATAAGTATCGACTCAGTGCTTTAGGGAGAATTGCCCATAGATAATAAAATACGGGCCAAGCTTTACCTAGATCTTTACAGATATAGGCTAAGGCCTGAGCGTCTTCGTGAATGACTCCTTTTCGAAAGTATACAATTGCCTCTTCTTTCAATGGTGTATTCAGTAGCTTCTCGAAAACAGGACCTTGCTGAGTAGCAAATAAAAAGCGATTACCATTTTCACGCCTTAACAGCCACTGAATAGAGCCGTGACACAAACCGCAGGTTCCGTCGTAAAACACGATCGATTTACTCTCTAGCTCCTCTATTGAATAATCGTAAGTCGGTGATGCTCCCATTTTCCGTTTGGTGTTAATACACGGACGAGGTAAATTCCGCTGGCTATTGCTGGTAAATCAAGTTTTTCGTTAGAAGTAACCTTAGTCCAACGGGTAATTTGCAACCCGTTAATGCTAAACAACTGGACTTCGGGAATAGTTTCGTTTTCCGAAAAGTCTACATAGAAGCTTTGTTGAGCAGGGTTAGGGAAAATCCGCGTGCTTTTAACCGGTGCGTTTTGTGCAAATTGATTAACGCTTAGGGTGTCTGATGTGGTATCAACTTCCACCAATATTCCTTTGAAGAAATGAAGACCGCCAGACTTGTTGCCTAAAATGGCCTCTGGCAGCGAGTCGCCATCTAAATCAATGAGTGCAACGGCGTTGCTTTGTCCGCTTTTTAAGAACTGGTTGGATTTCAGTAGGGCGGGGATGATGGCGAATCTGAAGTTGGGTCGTGAATTGCTCGCGGCTAAAAAGGGCAGATTACATCCATCAGCGAGTAGCGTGTTATTTCCACTTGCATTATCGTTCAGCGCGTAGGCGTTGAGTTGCTCCGTCATAATGCTTCCGCGCATATTGATATTTTGGAAATTATTGCTATTTCTGCTAAAGCAAATTTGCACTAAAATATCGCTTGTTCCATCCCATTCAAAATTTCCACGATTAAAGGGAATGGTGTTCCAACCCATACTTAGGGCCCAAGTACCTTCAAAGATGTTAGGTCCTGGTGTGAGCCATCCGTTTGTGAAATTTGATCCGGAAGGGATTGATCGCATAGAAATTCGGAAGCCCTGACTTAAATTGGGGTTGTTGCTGGAGGTTATTTCAAAAGCAAGAGAATTGAAGTTTCCTGAATAAATGCCTTGGGCGTGCAATTCGGCGGCCCGAATAATAAATTGATTGCGGCCGTTTCTTCGTGCAGAACCGAGCGCGCTTAGTTCTGGAGTGCTCAGTATTTCATTGCCACTTCCAATGTCAATGGAGGCAACCGGAGGCAGATTCAATACAGTCTCAATACTATCGTAGACCAGTACCCCTTGATTATAGGTGCCCACGATGAATTGAATTTCACCGGTAGGTAATTTATAGAATGAGGGCATGGAATTTCCTTCAGGGTCGTTGGCTCTCATTGTATTGATGCCGCTAAATTCGGAGGTTACCAGCTGGAAACTCGGGATGCTCGTGGTTCCTGTGTTTTCATAATATGCAATTCGACCATTTTGACTACCTACAAAAAGTTCGGGTTTTCCGTTGCCATTAACATCAAAGAGTGCAGGAGCCGCCTTTGATACTACGTCGATGTTTTGATAGTTAAATACGGGAGCAGCCCATTGCGGATTGGCTGCGTTGCCGGTGTTTTCTAAAAATATGAGTTTCCCTTCCAGCGAACCTAAAAGTATATCGAGATCGCCGTCGTTATCTATATCGTAGACTGTAGGATACAAAAACGCCTTGCGATACTGGGCCATATTAGCAAAATCGCTATCGACTAGTTCGAAGACTGGATCGGTAAAAGTGCCAACGTTTTCAAACAGAAATAAATTGCCGTGGAAGGTATTTATGGTATCGGTAGCATAGCCCATATTTCCTACTAAGATGTCTGGCTTTCCATCACCATTAAAATCACATATTACGGGAAAGGCATTGGTTCCAAGTTCAATCATATCTTCTTGAAAGAGACGAAGATTTTGTAAGCTAAAATTCGGCAAAGTGTCCAGACCTAAATTTTTATAGAAATGCACGCTGGAGTCTGAACGCCCATCAAAGGTGCTGTTAGAGGTTACCAAAAGATCTCGTACACCATCGTGGTCAACGTCTACATAGAATGCTGAGGGGAAGTTGGGCATGTTTGCGGGAACATTATACACGGGAAACATGGTGTCTTGAGAGGTCATGAGAGCGGTATCCAAGGTTCCTGTGTTAAAAGCCCCAATCAGACCAGGGTAATCACTATCGCCAATAACCAAATCGTACAGTCCATTTCCGGTTAGGTCAAGTGATAAAAGCGATGATTCGGCGTGCATAATGTTGTCTGGCCGACCCTCAATTTCCAATGGAGACCGGTGATCGTCGAGATTCCCGCCTCCTGAGCAAGCATTTAAGGTGATACTATTACCAATAAATGATTCCATGAAATCTCCGTAACAATATGTTGCAATTTCAAAGTCTAGCCCGCAGGGTTGTTTATTTCGATAATACGTAACAACACCTCCTAATATGTCAAATGACAGTATATCAATTGCTCCGTCTTTGTTGACATCTTGAAAAACGGGGATGTCGGTGGAGTTGATAAAAACACTGAATTGACGATTTGCTGCGTTGGTGTAAAATAAATATTGTCCGGGAATCGCCTTTTGAAAGGAAAGCTGCCCCCCTGTCGAGGTATTGGTGTAGATCATAGTCGTAGACGTGCCTAATTCACCAACCGTAAGGATGTCCATTTTCCCGTCGCAATTGTAGTCTGCGGTTTGAATATAAAACTGAGCGGGTGGAAGATGTTTTATGACATCGTGGTCATAGCGATAGTAGAAAGACCCGCTATCACCCTCTTTAATCAAAGGAATATAGCGATCGCCGTTGCGGTCGAAACCTAGTAAGTCGAGCCGGCCATCGAGATTTAAATCGATTTCTACGAATTGTCCTTGATCAATACCGCCAGCCCATGCCAATGAAAGCGTGTCGTTACCCACAATTACGGGGATATCGTCATTAAATTCAAAATCTAATCTATAAATTGGGGTGCTTTGTGCGTACGAAACCAGACCTGATACTAGACAGACTATAGAAAACGTAAAGGAGTAGATTGTCTTTTTCATAATTGACTATGATGAATTTGGTTACAAATATACGTTATTTTTCACAAAAAACTGTGATGTTAGTCACATTTTGGACTGCGTTAGGAATGCGGAAATTTGCCAGGATTTTAGGCCTTAAAAAAAATCACTAGCATTTTTTTTCCGAAGGCTCACGATATCATATATGATATGCTATATTTGCCCTCCGTTTGAAAAATACAAAATAAACTGTAAAACGATGCAAAATAAGGGATTAATCCGTCTCTTCGCTATTGTCTTTGCGATGGCGTGTCTGTTTCAACTTTCGTTCACATACGTTTCATGGCGTGTGGAGAAAGCAGCTCGCGAATACGCCGATGGCGATGTAGAAAAAGAAAACAACTACCTCGACTCAATGAGTAACCAAGAGGTGTACAATTTAGGTTTACGTTCATACACTTTCGCCGAGGTGAAAGAGCGTGAAATTAATCTAGGTTTGGACTTAAAAGGTGGTATGAATGTGGTCTTGGAAGTGTCTGTTAAAGACATTATCCGCTCTTTATCCGCTGATCGTAACAATCCGCTCCTCAACCAAGCAATGGTTGAAGCCGACAAGCGATTTGGAGGTTCAAATGATTTATATGTAAACATTTTCTTCCGTGAACTTGATCGTTTGATCGCTCAGAGTGACGAGAAATTGAGCTACAGCAGCACAAAACTCTTCGGCACAAAGTTGATGAATGACCGTTTGGGCTTCAACGCCTCTGACGTGGCCATTAAAGATGAGCTTCGAGGAGAAGTTGAGGCGGCGGTAGCTAATGTCTACACCGTTCTTCGCGCTCGTATCGACCAGTTTGGTGTGGTTCAGCCGAATATTCAAAAACTTGAAAATACAGGTCGTATTTTAGTTGAACTACCCGGCGTTAAAGATCCGGAGCGTGTAAAGCGACTTCTTCAAAGCACCGCGCAGTTGGAGTTCTGGAATCTCTATGAGGGCGTAGAGCTCATCGATTTCCTCGCTGAGGCTAACGACCGTTTGCGTAACTTGGTTGAGCGTCCAGAAAAGGAAGCCGGCGAGTCTATTTTAGATCTTACAGACGAGTTGGACATTTCTCCAATGTCGGATTCTGAGTTAGAATCTATCGAAACAGCAGCTGAAAATGCCGAGCAGTCGGAAGAAGAGGTTGTTTCTTCAGAAACTGAGGAAGAGGACGAGTTGAGCGCATTGTTGCAAGACGCGGACTCTTCGGATGCGGAAGCTACAGGAGAGGGGATGGAAGATATGTTTAATCCTCTTTTTGAAATTTTTGTTCCCAATTACGATTTTGAAACGAATCGTCCGGGTCGCGGTCCGATCGTCGGTTACACCGTTGTTCGTGATACGGCTAAAGTAAACGCTTACCTGAACATGCCTCAGGTTCGCGCTTTGTTGCCTCCTGCCATGCGCTATGTTCGCTTTGCTTGGTCTGCTAAGCCTGAGGGAAGTGCTCAGATCGTTTATCTTTTGGCCCTTAAAGGAAACCGCGATAATGCACCTGCATTGGATGGTGACGTAGTCGTTAATGCTAATCAAGATTTTGATGAGCGTAACCGCCCTATCGTTAATATGCGCATGAACTCGGTTGGTGCTCAAAAATGGCAGAAACTCACGCGTGAAGCGGCTAGTCAGGAGCCTAAACGTAGTGTCGCCGTAGTACTCGATAATCTTGTCTATTCTTTCCCAGTTGTTCAAACGGAAATTAGCGGCGGAAGTACCCAAATCAGCGGTAATTTCACCATTCAAGAAGCACAGGATTTAGCGAACATCCTCAAAGCGGGTAAACTTCCTGCGCCTGCTCGCATCGTTCAGGCGGATGTTGTTGGACCATCACTAGGTAAGGAATCAATTCGCGCAGGTTTATACTCATTTATCCTAGCACTTATTGTGGTTCTGGGGTACATGATTTTCTATTACAATATTGGTGGTGTGGTAGCTAATGTTGCCCTACTGGTTAACATGTTCTTCGTCTTCGGTGTGCTTGCAAGCCTCGGGGCAGTATTGACATTGCCGGGTATTGCCGGTATCATCTTGACTATCGGTATCGCGGTAGACGCAAACGTGCTTATTTACGAACGTATTCGTGAAGAAATTCGTGGCGGTAAAGGCATTAAAAAGGCAGTGGAAGATGGTTATGGCAACGCTATGTCATCAATTATTGATGCGAACATCACAACGCTACTTACCGGTATCATACTCTATGTTTTCGGTACTGGTCCTATTCGCGGATTCGCTACAACCTTGATCATTGGTATCTTTACCTCGCTTTTCTCGGCAATTTATATCACCCGACTTATCATCGACGGTCGCTTGAATCTGAAGAAATCGGTGGCTTTTGGAAATTCACTTACGATGAATGCATTTAGCAATCTTAGTTTTGATTTCCTTAAACAACGTAATCGTGCGTACCTTATTAGTGGTGTTATTATCGCCGCTGGTGTTATTTCACTCTTTGTACGCGGACTAGACTACGGTGTTGAGTTTGTCGGTGGTCGTAACTTCCAAGTTCGTTTCGAGCAGCCCGTAAGTACAGTCGAAATTGGTAAATCACTCAGTACGCATTTTATCGATGAAAACGGAATTGCTGAGCTACCTACCGTTAAAACTATTGGTTCTGCTGACCAAGTGGTGATTACGACTAAATATCGTATCAACGAAACAGGTCCGGAAGTGGAAGATGATATCCGCGCTAAATTGTTTGCTGGTTTACAGCCTTTTATTGGTGATGATATTACCTTCGCCAGCTTTATGAATACGGAGAATGCCGATTATGGATTGGTTTCTGAGCGTCAAGTTGGTCCTTCGATCGCGGCGGATATCAAACAATCAGCAATTTGGGCAATTTTGTTCTCCATCATCGTGATCTTCCTATACATTCTCTTGCGTTTCCGCCGTTGGCAGTTTAGTCTTGGTGCCGTTGGAGCAGCTACACACGACGTGCTCGTTGTTCTGGGTATTTTCTCACTGTTCTATGGTATTTTGCCATTTAGCATGGAAATCGGTCAGTCGTTTATCGCGGCTATCCTTACGGTTATCGGATATTCACTGAACGATACGGTGGTTGTATTTGACCGTATTCGTGAATACTTCGCAACGCATAGCAAGCGTAAGGACATGCACAGTATTGTCAACGAAGCTGTGAATAGTACAATTAGCCGTACCATCAATACCTCGGTTACAACTTTCTTCGTGTTGCTGATCATCTTCATCTTCGGAGGTGAAGTTATCCGCGGATTTATGTTTGCCCTTATGGTTGGTGTGGTTGTAGGTACATATTCTTCGGTATTCATCGCAACGCCAATTATGGTTGATACCTTTGATGAAAAGGCACGTGAGCGTGAAATCGAACGTAAGAATAAACCAATTGTTGAAGGTGGTAATACGCCTTAATCACTAGTTGATTCGCATAAAAAAAGCGGGGACTTCAAGATTGAAGTCCCCGCTTTTTTTATCGTTGTTCGCAGTTTTATTGTTGCGAATATCCTGCAGATTATCGATTAAATTACCCCAAGATTTTTACCTACTTTGGTAAACGCATGGATGGCTTTGTCGAGATGATCTTTGGTGTGGGCCGCAGATAGCTGAACGCGAATTCGCGCTTGACCTTTTGGAACTACCGGGTAAAAGAACCCGATCACGTAAATGCCTTCGTCAAGTAAAGCATCGGCAAATTTTTGCGAAAGTGCCGCATCATAAAGCATTACGGGTACTATCGCAGACTCTCCGTCTTTGATGTCGAATCCGGCAGATTTAATTCCGTTCTTGAAATACTGGGTATTTGCCTCCAATTGGTCGCGCAACTCTGTGGTTTCACTTAATAAGTCAAATACCGCAATGGATGCTCCAACGATAGATGGTGCTAGTGAATTACTGAAGAGATAGGGTCTTGAGCGCTGACGCAGCATGTCGATGATCTCTTGCTTTCCGGTAGTAAAACCACCCATAGCACCTCCTAGCGCCTTGCCTAAGGTTCCGGTAATGATGTCTACCTCACCCATCACATTGCGTAATTCGACCGATCCTCGCCCGGTTTTTCCGATGAATCCGGTAGCGTGACATTCGTCGACCATGACCATCGCATCGTATTTTTTTGCCAAATTGACAATCTTATCGAGCGGCGCCACGTAACCGTCCATAGAGAAGACTCCGTCGGTAACAATAATCTTGTGTCTTGCTTTTTCACTAGCCTCTTTTAGTTTATCTTCTAATTCCACCATATCGTTATTGGCGTAGCGATAACGCTGGGCTTTACAAAGTCGCACACCATCGATGATGGAAGCGTGATTTAGAGAATCGGAAATAATGGCGTCTTCCGCCTCTAGAATGGGTTCAAAGACTCCACCATTGGCGTCGAAAGCTGCTGCATAGAGAATGGTGTCTTCGGTTTGATGAAAGTCAGCAATCTTTTTTTCCAAGGTCTTGTGAATGTCCTGGGTGCCGCAAATGAATCGAACGCTACTCATGCCAAAACCGTGTGTGTCGAGCGCGTCTTTGGCAGCTTGAATGACTTTAGGATGCGATGAAAGTCCAAGATAATTGTTGGAGCAGAAGTTGAGAACCTCCTTCTCATTAACACGTATCTCGGCGCCTTGTGGTCCTTCAATAATGCGCTCGCGCTTGTACAAGCCAGCCTCTTCAATTGACTTTAATTCGTTCTTGAGATGTTCTTGAATTTTTCCGTACATGTTCTGATTATTAATTCGTAGTTTTTATTTGGTGAAAATGAATCTGTGAGTGATTCTGTTTTGGTTGTCCGTTAGCACAAATATATAGGATGCCGTGCGACTAAGGGGAAGTGTAACTGAATTAGTTTTGTCGGTCTGAAGATCGACAACTCCTTCTAAAAGCTTTTTTCCGGATCCATCAAAGACTTGCCATTGAGCAGCATTTTGTTGATAGGGACTTTTGATGAAAACCACATTTTCATGCGAATAAATTTGCGGTTTTAGTCTCGGAAACTCAATAGTCGAAATCTGATTCATAAAAACGAAATCGGCATCGTGATTTTGAATATACACATTACCAGAGTCTATGGTGATCAACGGAGTTTTTGCACGTATTGTTTGATTTAAAAACGAACTATTCATTCGGGCTTCGAGAAAGAGGAATTTTCTCTGACCGTTGGCCATGATGTGATTGAGGTTGCTGAATTCAACGGCCAATAAATTTGCGTTGGAATTGCTCGTTGCTAATATCGTAGCCGAATCGGCGTTCGGCGTGTTTCCCAATTTAATTCTAAATTGGTCAATACTTCCCGAACTAAAGCTTCCTTGCAGTGGGTAAGTGATCGACGATAACTCCACATCGCTTCCAGAAATACTCAGTTCCGACATCTGGATAAGATTGAAGTGACTGCCATTGACTACGCTTCGAGAGCCGACTTTTGCTCCAAAATCTTGAGCGATTAGGGCGCCAAAACTCTCAGCAGATACGGATACATCACTCAAGCCAATTTGCCTACTAGCGCCCGTGCCTCCACCGCGCTCACTTTTCCACTCAATAATGATGGTGTCGCCAGGCGGAATGCTGAGCCCGCTCACAATGGCTGAAATGGAATCGGGGCCGGTGCTGGTTGTTGAATAGGCCAAGGCGCTTGCGAGTTGACCCTGCACAAAGACTTCGTACTCCGGGTACCGCACTAGGGTGTTTCTTTCTGATCGCCCGGTATATTTGATTTCCAGAGCAAATATGGGTTGTCCGGTTTGGTTAATGAGCTCCAACTTTTGGGTAACTAAACCCGTCGTAGCGGTATGTTGAAAACCAAAAACGGAGGCGTTTCCTCGCATCCCGCCACTGCTGCCATCACCCCAATTCCCAAGGTACTGATTGAATGAGCAAGTCCATCCGGGAGGAAGGGTGCTTAAGGACTGAAACGAAGAAAAATTCTGCTGATACGCTTGTCCGAATTGAGTGAGCGCAGGCGTTTGACTAAAAAGACTCAAGCATACATTCAGCAGGAAAAAGGAAAAAAAATGACGCATAAATGGGAATTAAGGAGCTTGTGAACTGCTGAATTGAATAGGGCCTACGGATAGTGTTCCGTTGGGGTCTGCAGAAGGTTGAAGTACGGCTCGTATATAGAAATAGCGAGCTTGATTTAGGGGTAATGGATATTGCAATCCGCTGAAGGTTATTTCGGTATTTACCGCGGGATTGGTAAAGCTTTGTACCGGAACTGCACTTGCGGTTGCTACGGAATCGGTGGTGATTAGAAGTTGGAGCTCCGCAATATCTCCGGTGTTTAGTGTGCTTTCAAGGAAGACTTTTACGTCATTTACTACCAGCGGAGCTTGGAATGCCTGTGCGCGTGCATAGCGTAAAATGATATTTTCATTTTGCGAAATGGTTCGGGCGCTTATTTCTGTGGAGGCAAAAGCGTTGAGCATCGGCTCGGTACTATAACTGAATTTAGCTCGAACCGGCAAGTGGTCCGAAAGATTGTGAATGGCGCTGATGATATTGGCCGGCAACGAGGGATGTGCTGGTGGGTCAAGAAGCGAAACATTGTAGTGCAATCCGGCATTGCCGTAGGCCTCGTAGCTGCCCGGTATGTAGTCGATACCTCCGGGTTCGTAGATTGCTCTGCTGCCAAGTACTAGGTCGAAACGATCGTCCATTCCGCCCCCTGCTCCTCCAATCGTCCCGTAGGGTATAGTGCTATTCGAGGCTGTGGTTCTAGGTGACTGCGTATGCAAAATGGCGTTGGAGGGTAAGGACCACGACCCGGTCCAACTGATGAATTCATAAAGTGCCCCATCGTTATTAGGCGAGGGGGTTGTAATCATTTGGTAACCCGATCCATCCGTTTCTGATTTTAAATTGAAATCTCCACAAGCTAGGAAATAACTGCCAGCGGGAAGGGCATTGGTGTATTTTCGCAAGGTGTCGAGCTCGGCATCGCGCTGTGCTCTATCCGACGACGAGCTGCCAGCCTTCAGGTGCACCGAGAACACATAAAGTGTGTCGGTCATCCCGTTGGGAAGTAAACTAAAGCGATAAATCGGTCGCAGTGCGGTAGGGTAGATCTTAGTTGGACCAACGCTGAATTTTTGGGTTTTAAAATACAAGACATTGTCTAATGAAGAAGCGTCTATATACGGCGCCATGCTAAATGTTGTGCTATCGGCGTTTAGTACCTGATTTCTAAACAATATCGCGGCCGCTTCGTTGGTTACCTCCTGTAAGGTGAGAATGTCTGGATGCATGTCTGAAAAAACGAGCTTAAACTCCGGGGTGCGCTGCGGGCCCGTATTTACAGAGTAGTTAAGAGCATTCCAACTTACGAATTCAAAGGTCTGGGAAAAGCACAGATGGGGAAGTACGAATAGTACAAACGTTATCAAACGCATACAAATGTTTTTAGGCTGACAAAGATACTTGATAGATACGAATTTGCCAGACAAATCGTTTTACAAAACACCATAGGCGAATCCTTGTTTTCGGCCTGTACTTTTGCTTTTTTCAAAATCATTCTTTTGCGTTACAGGCTTTTGCTTTTGTTGTGTTGCATTCATCTGGTGAGTCTGGCTCAACAGGAGCAATTTAGCGCAGTCCGTTCAAAGGTAATTTACCCTGCGGGAGATACAATTGTACTGGATACACTAACGGCGCACCCAGACTATTTATCCATTAAATTATCGAATGGAGAAGTCTTAGACTCTTCAGAATACCACTTTGATGTATCGCGGAATCGCCTTTGGATTTCTCCTGCTGTAAAAGATTCCGTTTTGGTGGAGTACCGGGTTTTGCCTTATGATTTTTCTCAGCCATTTAGAAAAAAGCCTCTGCAGTGGTATCAGGAAGGGGTCACCCAAACGCAGAATTTATATAGGGTTGGTGGCGGACAGTCGAATTTAATTCCTTTCGAGGGACTTACCCGATCGGGGTCTATTTCGCGTGGCGTACGCGTAGGAAATGCTCAGGACCCCGTGCTCAGTTCGACACTCGATCTGCAGCTTTCTGGGGAAATAGGGGAGGGGACGACCATTAAAGCCTCCATTACCGATAATAATTTGCCCGTTCAAGGAGATGGAGCTAGTAGACAATTACGTGAATTTGATCGTGTTTTTATTGAAATTTCTAACGATAAATTCGGCTCAATCACGGCAGGTGATTATACCATAGAAAATACGGACGATTACTTCCTGACTTTTTCCAAGCGTATTTCGGGGGGTGGAGTGAAAACATCACAGTCGCTGAATGATGAAGGCCGCAGCGTAGAAATGGAAATGAACGGTGCCTTAGCGCGAGGTAAATTTGCGCGTAATACGTTTCAAGCAGAGGAAGGTAATCAAGGGCCCTACAAGCTTTTTGGCAACGACGATGAGTTGTTTATCATCATTATTTCTGGTAGTGAAAGGGTGTATATCGATGGTGTGTTGATGGTGCGGGGAGAAGACAACGATTACATCATTGATTACAATACGGGCGAATTGCGATTTACCGCCCTGCAGCCCATTACCAAGGACCGCAGGATTGCCATCGAATTTCAGTACGTAGAGCAGAATTACCTCCGATCGGTGTTTTATGGGGGAGCAGCGGTACGGGATAAAAAATGGGATGTTTCTTTTCGCATGTTTAGTGAGCAGGATTCTCCTAACCAGTCGCTTTTCCAAAGTCTAACCGATGACCAAAAACGGGCACTTTCAGAAATCGGTCCGAATATTGAAAATGCAGTTTTTCCTTCAGTCACAGAGGTTGATTTTTCACCAGACCGTGTTCTGTATCGCATGATCGATACACTGGGATTCGACTCGGTATTTGTTTACTCCACCAATCCGGATGACCAACTTTTTGCGGTTACCTTTACCCAAGTAGGTCCCAACCGAGGCGATTACGTGGTTGATCGCAATTTGGCAAACGGCCGAGTTTTTCGTTGGGTACAGCCCGTCAACGGTGTTTCCCAAGGGGACTTCGCACCGGTAGTTCGATTGGTTACGCCCAAGCAATTGCAGGTGGCAACGCTGAGTGGAAATTATCGCTGGAACGAGAAGAATCAAATTGCTTTGGAGTTGTCGACATCCCGGAACGACCTCAATCGCTTTGCGCCCGATGGTGCTGAGGGTAATACCGGAAATGCCTTGAAGTTTGGTTATCAAAATGAATCGAATTTGGGCAAATGGATTTTACAGTCAACCGCTGCTTTGGAATATATCGATGGGGGATTTTCAACTGTTGAGCGTTTGCGGAATATTGAATTTGAGCGCGACTGGAATGTGTTGGCCAATGATTCTAATAATCAGGTTCTGGGTAGTTTGCAGTTTTTATTTCGCAGAGAAAATCGCGGGACGGCGGGTTATGAATTGCAGTTTTTTGGCAATGGACCGTTTAGCGGTATTCGGCAAAACATCACCACCGATTTGCGTTTTTCTAATAGTTCATTGCGCATGTTTGCCAGTGGTTTAGAAAGCAATGATGCGTTTGGCAGAAGTTCTTTTTACCGACAAAAAAGTGATGCGTATTTGGCCTTTGCCCCAGCTGTAGGAATGGGGGTTCGCAGTGAGGTAGAGTCCAATAACCGAAGAGGCTTGGACGAGCAGATACTCGATGGCTCCTACGCATTTTACGACGCAACGACCTATTTTCGAGTGGGCGATAGCAGCAGGTATTTTGTCGAGGTTTTCGCTTTTGGCCGAACCGACGACACCGCCCGTTCGGGAATTCAGGAGCGCAATGCCTTGGCTTGGGGGTACGGAATTCGGGGGGAGACAGAGATTGGTCGTGCCGGTACGCTGCAAGCAAACATCACCGATCGTCGTCTAAAAGTCCTTCTGCCCGAAGAATCTCCTTGGATGCAAACAGTGACCGGGAGGGCTCGTTATAATCAGCGCATTTACCGCAATGTGGTAACCACCACTACATTTTACGAAGTAGGCTCTGGAACGGAGCCCAGACGAATATTTAGTTTTATTGAAGTCCCTCCCGGCACGGGCACGCATGTCTGGAACGATTACAACAACAACGGCATTCAGGAGCTCGATGAGTTTGAGCCGGCGCGATTTCCTGGAGAGGCTAATTTTATTCGAATTTTTAGTCCTACCAACGAGTTTGTACGGACCAATCTCAACAAGTTTAGTCAGATGTTGCTCATCAATCCCATGACGGTGTGGGGCAACAAAAGCGGTTGGAAGAAGGCGGCCGGCAAGTTCTCCCTTCAAGGAACTTTTTCATCCGACCGACGAAGTTTGATCGATGGTGATCGAAACCGACTTAATCCGTTTTACGAGCCCGGTGAAGACACCTTAATCATCGCAATGATAGACAATTTTCGTGGTAGTTTATTTTTCAATCGTTCCGAGACGCGTTTTGGTGGCGATTACACCATTCTGCAGAGTCAGGCGCGAAATCTTTTGAGTTTTGGCGTAGAGCAAAACACCAATGTTGAGCAGCAAATAAATCTACGTATGCGCATTCCGAGTACGGTGTTGAGTCGTTTACGATTAAATCGTGGCGTACGCTTAAACAGTTCAGAAAACTTTGAGAGTCGCAATTTTAGTTATGACTATTATGGTTTCACCCCTGAAGTCACCTATCAGCCCTTTGCTCGACTGCGTATAACCGGGGAGTTTATTTGGCAAGATCGAAGTACTCCGGCCGAGTTGGCCACCTCCGTACTTCAGCGCAATGCCGGTATTGAGGGCAATTATAACGTCGCCGGCAGGAGCTCATTTACACTGCGATTTAACTACATCATCAATGATTTTGAGGGCAATGTAAATTCCCCCTTAGCCTTTGAGATGCTCGAGGGATTGCGTCCGGGAGTCAACGGTGTTTGGGCCTTTACCCTTCAGCACACCCTTGGTAGCGGACTCCAGTTAAGTCTGACGTATGAAGGCCGTTCCAGCGAGGATCTCCCAACTATCCATACGGGGCAGGTGCAGGTGAAGGCGTTTTTTTAGGGGGGAGCTTATAACCACGAGCGAGAATTCCTGAGGACTGCAAAAACCACCATCCACAAAAAAAGCCCCGTAGTAACGACGGGGCTTTTCAGACATTTAAAACACAACCAAAGGATCGTTATGACCCGCAAGC
>REDE01000013.1 GCA_007693635.1 Flavobacteriales bacterium
TCTGGCGCAGCGGTGCTTTAGCGCGACCTAGTCCCGATAACGATAGTTGTCGGGGGTATTATCAGGCGCGGGTGGGGAAGTGGTTGAGTGTGGATCCGATGCACTCTGAGCGAAGTAGGTTAACACCGTATAATTACGTCCAGAACAATCCCATAAATTTAATCGATCCTACGGGGATGATTGATTTGAAGCCTAAGGTTTTAGAGGATGGAAGCGTTTTAAATCAACTAAAGTAAAAAACCCGACAAGTCCGTTTTTTTATGGAATCAATTTAAAAATCTGTTCGAGTTCTTTATCGGTGATGGTACTTTTTTCGGATTTGTCGAAAATGGAAGTGAGGTAAACTGTATTGTGTGCTACTTTTATGTATGTGATGACCCTTGCGCCACCTGATCTTCCCTTGCCTTTTGAAGCAATGGCCAGCCGGATTTTATAAAAGCTGTTGCCGAGAGCTGTGCCCTGTTCCGGCTCATCTGTAAGTTTTTCGATAAGCCCGGCCAAGTCTTTTTTAAGCGAAGGATATTTTTTAGCTAGTCGTTTAGCCTGCTTGTCAAAAAGCGGTATGGAAGAAATACTATAACTCATCCAAAAGCTCTTTTGCAGGACGTGCTTTCAAGTTGCCTTGCTCCACCATTTTAAGTTCGTTAATTGCTTCTTTGAGTTCCTGTAGAATCTGCTCTTTGGTAGGCTCTTCATATTCCAGTGCTTCCAAGTCCTTGTATTGCTTTTTGAGTTCCTTCCACTCGCTGATGGGGATGTAAACCCCGGTAGCTTTTCCTTTGCTGTCTTGTATGATCTGTAATTTCATATCCAAATTATCTAGTTGCTATGTTTTTTCATCATCAGTCATTGACTTTTGATCTGCTACAAAGTTAGTCATTTTGCTGATTTTGAGCAATAATAAATTAATTCATCCGAGCTGTTTAATTTGTTAAAATGACAAATTTACTTTTTGCACGGGTTATATATTAGCTGAATCCCCAATTAGCTATTCTAAAACCGACTTGAGATTTTTATTTTGTACTATAGTTTATCGGGCTCGAACATGGAAGCGCAGAATTGCTTTTGATGTCCTTTGGCAGAGTAGATAAGTATTTTATTCTGGATTACTTCGTAGACGAGTCGATGTTCTTTATTGATTCTTCTCGACTATGATCCTGTACGGTTGTGCTTTAAAGGTTCTGGTTTGCCGGTTCAAAAGCGTGTACTGTTCGTTCTTTTAAGAGGGCGTGCATCTTTTTCAGCACGGCTTTGTCTCCCGCTTTTTTGTGTGCGGTAATATCATTTTTGGTATTGTCTGTAAAGCATATTATAGTCCTAAAAACTCTTTGAGGTCTTCTTTTTTTAGTCTTGTTACTTTCCCCTCCCTAACTTGTTGTCTGCTTTCCAAGACCTTTTCAATAAACTCCGGATCATACGGACTTTCTTTCGCCATCTCAAACTTGATTTTAAGGGCTTCCATGAATGCTTTCAGCGCTTTTAGTTCTTTATTGGTTTTCGGGTGCGCGATGAGAATCTTGTTGGACTTCATAGTTTTTTATTCTATTGTGTACAAAGATAGGCGTTTTTTCGCGGCGTACTCTATTAAACGTGTCACATTTGTCAATTTTGCGCCCTCCTCAAGTCTTGAATTAGGCCCATCAAATCAATGGTGTAGATTCAGAACCCTGATTAATTGAATCTCGTTTTTTCGCTATATTTTTTTCATATTCCAACACTCACCACCTTTGTATAGATGAAAAAATGGCTAGTTCAAAAATCAATGAAATGCCTAAATAAAGAATTGTTTTCGCACTTCAAAAACGGCTTTATGAATTATCTTTGAACACTTTAATACAACATTAGTCATTACATGAACTTCAATCGATACATTTTCGTTTTTCTAATTCTGGCAACGGCTTGTAAAAAAGAAATTGCTATTGATGAAACCGATCCGGTACCTACTACTTACCCTACTTGGTCGGCGGAGCCATTTACGGCAACCAACACCAACCAAGTTGTTTTTTTTGCGGAGAATGCCGGTGCAAATGCCTCTTTTCATATATACCTTCCCGACGAATACTTTACGGATTCACTTCGGGATTTTCCGGTGATCTATTGGCTGCATGGCGGTGGAGTAGCCGCGGCTGCCGGTGGTTCCGTGGCGGTGGAGCATTACCATCAAGCTATTGATCGCGGTGATTTGCCGCCTTGTATCGTGGTGTTGCCCTACGGATTGCCTTTTGGAATGTGGTGTGACTCGAAAGACGGGAGTCAGAAAATCGAAACCATGTGTATTCAGGATTTGATTCCTTATGTAGACGAACATTACCGGACGATTACCACTAGACGCGGTCGGATTGTAGAAGGCTTTAGTATGGGAGGGTACGGAGCTGCGCGGTTTGGATTTAAGTACGCGAACATATTTGGAGGATTTTCAGCTCTTGGTGCCGGTCCAATGCAACTGGATTTTTCCGTGGTCGCTCCACAAAATCAAGCCAATCAACCCATTATCTTCGAGCAAGTATACGGGAATGACATGAGTTATTTTGAAGCCCAAAGTCCTTGGCGCCTAGCCGAAGAATACGGTTTGCAACTTCCAGTACCCACGCCTAAACGCTTTTTAGTGGGCGGTCAAGATTTTGTTTTTCCGGCAAAAGACTCCTTTGTGGCGCATATCGCCCAACTAGGAATTCCTCATCAGTATAGTGTTTTTCCCAACTTAGGACACGTAGCTCTGCCATTGTGGAATGCGCTTGGAAATCAAAATTGGGTATTTTATCGCTCGGTTTTTCCTTAGTTTGCTCGTTTTGCCAGCCAACAGAATACAGCATCGCAAGTGTACTATGATGGGTCTTATGTAGTTCCAAATTAATCATTTGATTAAAAATCAGGTTAGTCCAATTCTTGATAAGTCGTAACGAATACTCTGCTAATTGGGTTGAAGGACTCAATGATGTGCCGTATTTTTGACCGCAATAAAAAACAATCGTATGCATCCAGTAGCAGAAATATATAAGCCCGTACACAAGATAAGAATAGTTACCGCCGCCTCACTTTTCGATGGACACGACGCCGCCATCAACATCATGCGTCGAATCATCCAATCGACGGGTGTTGAGGTCATTCACCTCGGTCATGACCGCAGCGTTGAGGAGGTTGTCAATACCGCCATCCAAGAAGATGCCCAAGCGATAGCCATGACCTCTTATCAGGGGGGACACACGGAGTATTTCAAATACATGCACGATTTACTTCGTGAAAAAGGCGCCGGCCACATCAAGATTTTTGGCGGGGGAGGCGGTACCATTTTACCCGAAGAAATTAAAGAATTGCAAGAGTACGGCATCACACGAATTTACCACCCTGATGATGGTCGCGCAATGGGCCTTCAGGGAATGATTAATGACCTCGTGATGAAGAGTGATTTTCCTACGGGACAGAATCTCAATGGTGAAGCCTCACACCTGTCGCCCGATAACTGGACGGCCATTGCTAAGCTGATTTCGGCGGCAGAGAATTTTCCCGAAGAAAGTCAGGAAGTACTCGCCTCCATTCGCAAAAAGGCCACCGCAAGTACTACGCCCGTTTTAGGTATTACCGGAACCGGTGGAGCGGGAAAATCTTCTCTAGTGGATGAATTGGTGCGCCGTTTTTTACTCGATTTTCCAAACAAAAGACTGGGAATTATTTCGGTAGATCCCTCTAAACGCAAAACGGGTGGAGCGCTTTTGGGCGACCGAATTCGTATGAATGCCATCAATAACCCTAGGGTTTATATGCGTTCATTGTCTACTCGTCAAAGCAATTTAGCGCTTTCTAAATACGTAGCCGAGGCGTTCGATA
>REDE01000012.1 GCA_007693635.1 Flavobacteriales bacterium
GAAGGCTGTGGAGAAGGTATTTTTTAATGCAAAGATGGTCACAGACCGTTTTCACTGCGTAGTACTTCGTATCGCTTCGCGGTACTACGTATCACGTCGTCCAACTGGTTTAGCGCTGTTTACAACAGGTTCGCATTGAACAGTGGCGCAAGGAACTGGATGATGAAGTTGCTACATTTTTGTAGACAGAGGGTTAAGTCATACCTTGGAGCAGAAATCCAAACCAATGACAACCTACCCAATGAAACAGATAACCAGAAGAAGAACCTATAGTAAGGAATACAAGCTCGACGTGATTCAGCAAAGTTACATACGAGATAATATCAACGAATTAGCTGCGGAACTGGGCCTTCGAACCGAATTGATCTACCGTTGGCGCAGAGAGTATCACACGAATAAAGACACTAGTTTTCCTGGGCGTGGTATTGAAGGGCGATCGGTTGAACAGGAAGAGTTCGACCGGATCAAGAAAGAGAATGAAGATTTGCGAATGGAGCGCGATATCTTAAAAAAGGCTATTGGCATCTTTTCCAGGAAAAATGGGTAATCTATCAATTTATGGCTGATTACAAGCACGTATATCCCATTGAGAAGATGTCGAAGGTATTTGGGGTTAGCCGAAGTGGTTATTACCGCTGGCTAACCAGGCCTCCCTCTTTGCGTTCACTGGAAAATCAGAAGCTGAAAACGTGGGTGTTTAAAATCTGGGAAGACTCAAAGAAGAACTATGGATCACCTCGTATTCACCAGCAATTGCTTCGTCAGGGGTATAAAGCCAGTCGTCCTCGTGTGGCGCGCCTGATGAAAAAAATGGGTATTGCCAGCAAGATTCGCCGTAAATGGGTCGTCACTTCCGATTCCAAACATCATCGCCCGGTAGCACCGAACTTGCTGGGTCGCCATTTTTCACCTTCTCATCTGGGACAGGTCTGGGTGAGTGACATTACCTACATCCCAAGCGAACAAGGCTGGTTGTATCTGACCACTGTGATGGATCTGGCGGATCGCCAAATACTGGGCTGGTCGTTATCAAAGAAGTTGAGCGCCGGTCAGACCAGCGTCGCTGCCTTCAAGCAAGCTTGTCAGAGACGCCCTGTAGCCCGTGATTTGCTTTTTCACTCGGATCGCGCCATTCAGTATGCTTGCGAGGAGTTCACCCACTTGTTGAGCACCGATAAACGAATTACCCAAAGCATGAGTCGCAAAGCCAACTGTTGGGACAATGCACCAGCTGAGAGCTTTTTTAAAACACTCAAAGCCGAACTGGAGTTGCCGGGCAAGTATCGGGATTACCAGCAGGCGAGGCAAACCATTTTTGAATTTATAGAAATCTGGTATAATCGCAAGCGCCTTCATTCGGGACTCGGTTATCGAACTCCTGCTGAAGTCGAAATCCAACTCTCACAAAAAGAAGCTGCATGAGTGACTTAACCTACTGTCCATTTTTTTGTTGCAATTCCGCTTTGACTTTTAACCTGCCACTACTGACACTTTGTAATGAGTTTAGAAAGCTTTATCATTCCAGTCGAGGTCATTCCTCTATAGAAGGGCTGCCACCGGCAAAAAAATATATCCGGAAAGCGGCATAGAAAAATACGGGCAAATCCCACCACCCCGCGGGGCGGTGGGATTGAACCAAACTAACAATCATAAAAAAGATGTCCTAAACATCCGACCGACTCACCTATTACATATATCTCTATTTTTACACTGGATAGAAGATTATGAACCTGAAAAATTACCATTTCAAGTCCACGAGGACAAACCTCAAGAATATGCAATCATTGATAGCAATGGACATCAACTTTTCGTGTATGACTGGAGAATAAAAAAAAATTACCATCACTGTATCCTTTCACGAATAGGCAAGCGCCTCTCAACTGATTCAATGAAATATTGTTATTATAAAAGAGTTAACTTTTATCTGTATCCCGTAAAAAAGCTTTTAGATTAGCTTCTTAGTTTAAGGGATGCTTTAATTATTCACTAAAAATTGGAGTCTGTATGCTCAAAAACTTTCCTCATGTAGAATTGTTCTTATCAAGGATAAAGCTTGATAATATTATTTTGTCAAAAAGGCTATATAAAGAATTCAACTCTGAAAATGTCCAATCTCAACTGCTTTTAGCTGAACAAATGTTAGTATGGGCAAAAGATATTTTGGGTTCAAAATACTTAGAAATGTTGTCAAAAGGCTATGTTGCATTTTCTTCAGAAGTCAACAAAGCACAAGCAAGATATGAAATAGAAAAATCTTATCAGTATGATAGTTTTGAAGAAGTCTCAAATATCACTTATCATTCGAAAGAATTTATGGAGCTATATCATTGGGGTGTTTATTCTACCACATTTTTATGGAAGCATCATTTCCTACTTTATGAATTTTATAAAAAATATTTCATATCAAATCTCAAACATAAATCACCTGGGACAATATATGATTTTGGAACAGGCTCCGGTATTTGGCTGACGCTTTCTTTAAATTCCTTGCCTTCTTGGAAAGGCGAAGGCATAGATATCAGTCCAACATCTTCTAAGTGGGCCAAGCAACTTTCAATTGCAGCCAAAACTAATGAGCGGACTACTATACATGTTCAAAATGCGTTAAACTTTCGACCGCCTACCTTAGCGCAGGCTGCAATGAGTTGTTTTTTACTTGAGCATCTAGAGTATCCCAATAAATTACTTCAAACTATTTATGATTCTGTTGAAGAGGGTGCTACTGTATTTATAACTGCAGCGATTACAGCTGCTGAAATTGATCATATTTACGAATTTAAAACTGAATCTGAACTCGTAAACTTATGTGAACAATCTGGCTTTCGGGTTATAGCTACGTTTTCAGCATCACCGAGCGATTTTCCTTCCAATAGAATTTATTTGCCTAGGTCGATGGCACTTATAATTACCAAAAAAAAATCAGTTTTTTGGTAATATTTACAGAATGATGTCATGAGTTTTAAAAATAAATTTTCTGTAAATAAAATTTTAGAATGGATTTCGAACGATAATTCAGAAGCTGTATTGAGATATATACGTTTTTTTGCAAAACCAACTGATTCATTTGAACGTCACTCACAGTACTGCCGCATAGCTAACCGTTTGATCTCTTCCGGGGTTGATCTTCCTGAACTGCGCATTAGCTTTCTCAGTGGTTCAACAATTGACCACTGGATTGATTCTTTGCGTTTTTGGTTGCTTTTGGAAGGTTTTCAATTGAAATCCTATCTGGCACCTTTTAATACCTGGCGACAGGTGGTAATGAACCCTGCTGCTGACATTTACTCAAACAATCCTCATTTTATCTGGTTGTTTCTCACCTGGCGCGATTTGCGCTTTACTGACATTTCAGTGCCTGCTGGAGAAATTGATGAGGAAATATCTCATGCTATTTCAGATGTGGGTGGAGCAGTAAGCAATTTATGTAGCAAGACTAAGGCAACAATTATAGTTAACAATTCGGATGCTTCTCCAGTTCGCTTGTTTGGCAACTATGAGGGACAATATCAATTCTCACGATCTTCTTTGATCCAGTATTACAACCTTCAACTTCCAGCTATACTCCCACAGGGATGCATTATTTTTGATTTATTTCATCAATCATCCGCTTTTGGACTTAATCATTGGGATGACCCACGACTGTGGCACCATTCAAAGCATCCATTTTCTATGGATGCCATTAGCTCAGTAGCTTTTTCCGCTGCTCGGGTTCTTACAGCTGCCCTGGGCAAAGCAAAGAAATGTATTGTGCTCGATTTGGACAATACTCTCTGGGGTGGGATTATTGGGG
>REDE01000065.1 GCA_007693635.1 Flavobacteriales bacterium
GGAAATGGCAAGTTCTCGGTCTTAAAATAAGACACCGGCTGCGCAACAATAGCGAGCGAAAGCAACCAGAAAATAGAGCAAAGAATAATATTTCTCATGGCAGTAAGGGTGTTAAAAGAATTATGTGGGCTAATTTAGTGAAAAAAAATGAAAACTCAGATTAAATTTACACGATAATTCACTCCATCTTATCATGTTATGAATTCAGCTTCTTTTTCAACAGAACGCCACCCCTTCCCAAAGCGTCTTCTAACACCGTATGCACAGATACTATTAACAAAAATGCTATGCACACAACCGAATTGGAAATAACAGAGATTGCTCGATGCAACTAAGTCTATTGGAATAAACGAAAAAAGGATACCCACCTTCTTTGGCAAGTATCCTTTTAGCAAAAAGACCTTTTAAGTCCTCAAACTAGATTTGTAGATTCTCGAGCATTGAGAAATCTAAAAGTAACAATGCTCTAGGGCCTTTCTATCCAGTCGGTTTTTAAGCGCCGAATTTTTCTTTCAACAAAGCAGTTGTAGTCGAACCTGGGCGCTCAATTGGGAATCCGAGTACTCTATCCCAAATTAAACTAGCCATTGTTCCTAATGCTCTACTTACTCCAAACATTACAGTGTAGAAATCGTATTGAGTAAGACCATAGTGCATTAGAAGCTGTCCAGAATGCGCATCGACATTTGGCCAAGGATTCTTCACTTTACCGGTTGCCTCCAAAATTTCGGGAACAACTTCATACACACGACTAACGATTAAGAAAAGTTCGTCGTGGGGCATATGCTCAAGTGCAAATTCGCGCTGAGCCGTGTAACGAGGATCCGTTTTTCGAAGAACAGCATGACCAAAGCCAGGTACTACTTTACCTTCGTTGAGGGTCTTCTTCACGTAAGCCGCAATTTGTTCCTTGGTAGGAAGTCCACCACCTAGCTCATTACGCATATCTAAAGTCCAGCGAATAACCTCTTGGTTAGCTAAACCGTGAAGTGGCCCAGCCAAACCTGCCATACCAGCGGTAAACGACAAATAAGGATCACTCAAGGCACTACCCACTAAGTGAATGGCGTGTGCAGAAACATTTCCTCCCTCATGATCGGCATGAATGGTCATATACATACGCATCAACTCGTAGAACTCTTCGTTGTTGAAACCCAGCATATGAGCAAAGTTTGCCGACCAATCGAGCTTGCTATTAGGCTCAATATGTTGACCATCGTGATACATACGACGATAGATGTAGGCGGCAACCCTAGGCAAACGAGCGATAAGGTTCATTGCATCCTCGTAAACTGGATCCCAGTATAGTTTTTTATTGATTCCTTCGCGGTATGCACGCTGAAATTCAGATTCGGTACGCATTGCCGTAATGGCTGCAATAAACTGAGTCATAGGGTGCGCATGACGTGGGAAAGCATCAATGATTTTAAATACGTGATGTGGCACGTTAGCACGACGCATCCAGTTATTACTCATTCTACGGACATCATCTTCTGTAGGAAGCTCATCCATTAGCATTAAGTAAAAAACGCCCTCAGGCAAAGGCTGCTTACCCCCTGGGTATGCAGGCAGCTTTTCTTGCAATTCAGGAATGCTGTAGCCGCGGAAACGAATTCCTTCTTCCGCATCAAGCTTTGAGGTCTCGGTAATCAACGCTTGCATGCCACGCATACCAGCATAAAGTTGAGAAACTTTTATTTCGCCAATAACTTCGTCGCCATGTTGCGCGATAAAATCTTTAACCTCCTTTATTGAATCTTCAATGCGGGCGGAAAAGTGCTCTTTCAATTTATCCATTGTGTAGTTGTTTTGTGGTTTAACTTATATTCATCATTTGCAACAAAAAATCTTTATGGCATTCGCCACAAGAGATTTTAGTGTGCGCTTACAGCCTCATTTTTGGAAAAACAGCCGACTGTTGAAGCTGCTCTTCGATGCGTATTAACTGGTTGTATTTCGCCATTCTATCCGAACGAGATGCCGAACCAGTTTTGATTTGTCCCGTGTGAAGTCCAACGGCTAAGTCAGCAATAAATGCGTCTTCGGTCTCTCCACTGCGATGACTCATTACAGTTGTATAACTATTTCGTTGCGCCAATTGAACGGCATCAATAGTTTCGGTGAGTGTTCCAATTTGGTTGACCTTTATCAAAACTGAATTTGCAACGCCTAGCTCTATTCCCTTAGCGATGCGACTTGAATTAGTAACAAATAAATCATCACCAACCAATTGAACTTTGTCGCCAACTGCATCGGTTAAGGCCTTCCAACCATCCCAGTCATCTTCATCCATACCGTCTTCTACCGAAATAATAGGGTATTTATTTACCCATCCTTTCCAGTAATCAGCCAACTCCTGCGAACTCATGGTTCGACCATCAGACTTTTTGAAAACGTAAATCCCCTTTTCTCTATCGTAAAGTTCAGACATTGCCGCGTCCATTGCGATCGCTAAATCTTCGCCTGGCTTATAGCCTGCTTTCTCAATCGCCGTGATTACGGTTTCAATTGCCTCTTCATTGGATTTGATATTTGGCGCAAATCCACCTTCATCACCAACGTTTGTGCTGTAACCCTTGGAGCTTAAAACCTTTTTCAAATGATGAAAAACCTCCGTTCCCATCCGTAAAGCATCAGAGAATGTATCGGCACCGATTGGCATAACCATAAACTCCTGAAAATCTATGGAATTATCCGCGTGACTACCTCCGTTCAAGATATTCATCATGGGAATAGGCATTGTACGAGCGCCCACCCCACCTAAATATTGGTGTAGCGGAAGGTATGCAGACATGGCCCCTGCCCTCGCTGCGGCTAAGGAAACGGCAAGAATTGCATTGGCTCCCAAAACCGATTTATTCTCTGTACCATCAAGTTCAATCATCAAATGATCAATAGCTGCTTGCTCGAACACACTCATTCCTTGAAGTTCCTTAGCTATAACCTCATTGACATTGTGTACAGCACGGAGAACACCCTTACCCATATAGGTTCCCTGATCGCCATCTCGAAGTTCGACGGCCTCATGAATACCTGTAGATGCTCCGGAAGGAACGGCAGCGCGACCAAGAGCGCCACTCTCTGTAATAACTTCCGCTTCAATGGTAGGATTCCCTCGAGAATCCAAAATTTGTCTGGCGTAAACAGTGTGTATTCTAGACATGATTTGTATTATTAGTGATTGGATAATTGCGTAATAAATTCATCGAATAGATATCGAGAATCATGAGGGCCGGGAGCGCTTTCAGGGTGATACTGAACAGAAAAAACAGGTTTATTTTTGAGTCGGATACCCGCAACCGTATGATCATTCAAATGTAGGTGAGTCAACTCTACGTCGGGGTTATTTTTGACCGAATCTGCAGTAACTGCAAAACCGTGATTTTGTGAGGATATTTCACCCAAACCACTACTGATATTCAAAATAGGATGATTGATGCCTCGGTGTCCGTGGTGCATCTTGAAAGTTTCTAGTCCTTGTGATAAAGCGATAAGTTGGTGCCCCAAACAAATTCCAAAAACTGGCTTACCCGTATTTACTACCCCAGCCACAATTTGGTGTTCACGCTGCATTGCTGCTGGATCTCCAGGACCATTACTTAAAAAATATCCATCACATTCCCAAGATAGGAATTCGCTGAGTTCGGTTTGCACGGGGAAAACTTTGATGTAGCAATCGCGCTCAGCCAAGCAACGAAGAATATTTCGTTTAATTCCAAAATCGTAGGCCGCAACGCGATACTTCGCATCCGCTGATCCGTAAAAATAGGCTTCAGAAGCTGATACCTTAGATGCCAACTCGAGTCCTTCCATTGAAGGAGCTGAGGCTAACTCTTGTCTAAGTTCTTCTAAACGATTGACCTCTGTGGTAATGAGTGCATTTTGCGCACCGTTTTTTCTTATGTACCGAACGAGTGCGCGCGTATCAACGCCGGATATCGCAACTTTACCTGCTTTCACAAAGGAGTCAATAAGTTCGCCGGTTTTAGCAACTCTGGAGCCTTTATGCGTAAAATTACGGCAAATTAAACCCGCGATTTTAAGTGAATCCGATTCAGCTTCGTCGGCATTAACGCCATAATTTCCAATATGTGCGTTGGTGGTGACCATAATTTGCCCAAAGTATGAAGGATCGGTAAAGATTTCTTCATAACCAGTCATCCCGGTATTAAAGCAAATTTCGCCTATAGATGTGCCATTCGCACCGGTAGAAATACCGTGAAATACTGTGCCGTCTGCCAATAATACGGCAGCTGGTTGGTGAGTTTGATTATTCGAAATTGTCATAAGTGCAAAGGTAAGTGTCGTCTGATGATTTTAAAAATAAACACAAGCTTGTATACGTGAAAAAAAACAGAATAAAGCGTTCGAAAGAGAGGTTTGAGCATAAAAAAAGGGACAGTGTAAAAAACACTATCCCTTTGAATAATTAAAAGAGTGATTGATTATGCATCACCTTCCTTTTTTTCTTCTGAAGAATCAGCCTTTGGCTCTTCAACCGCTGGAGCTTGTTCTACTGCTGGGGCCTCAGTAGCAGGAGCTACAGGAGTCTCGGTTTTGGCAGTTGAACGACGGCTACGGCGTGTAGTTTTCTTAACTTCTTCCTTACCTTGGTAAAGTTCGTTGTAGTCAACCAATTCGATCATCGCCATTTGTGCGTTATCACCAAGTCGAGTTCCTAGTTTAATGATACGTGTGTATCCACCAGGACGATCGCCAACTTTAACTGCTACATCGCGGAACAGTTCAGATACTGCATACTTATTTTGCAAGTAACCAAACACTACACGACGCGAGTGTGTTGTATCATTCTTACTCTTAGTGATAAGAGGCTCGACAAATTTTCTTAATTCGCGGGCTTTAGCAAGCGTTGTTTCAATACGCTTGTGCTCAATTAGTGAGTTAGCCATATTGGAAAGCATCGCGCTGCGGTGTGCAGTCTTTCTTCCGAGGTGGTTATGTTTTTTTCCGTGTCTCATTGTCTATAGACGATTTTTCTGGAGTTGCAGAAGCAACAACAGGAATTATTCCTTATCTAATTTGTATTTACCCAAATCCATTCCGAATTCGAGTCCTTTATTGGCTACCAACTCGTCGAGTTCAGTGAGCGACTTCTTACCGAAGTTGCGGAATTTCATCAAGTCAGCCTTAGTGAAGGTTACCAAGTCGCCGAGTGTATCTACTTCCGCAGCCTTAAGGCAATTTAAGGCGCGAACGGATAAATCGAGGTCGGCCAATTTTGTTTTCAAAAGTTGACGCATATGAAGAATTTCTTCATCATAAGTTTCCACTTCAGCAGTAGGGCTAGATTCAATGTCAATTAGGTCGTCCGAGAACAACATAAAATGTTGAATCAAGATTTTAGCCGCTTCAGTAAGTGCATCTTGAGCATGAACGCTACCATCAGTAAGAATTTCGATAATGAGTTTCTCGTAGTCGGTTTTCTGTTCAACACGGAAGTTTTCAATGCTATACTTCACATTTTTAATTGGTGTGAAGATCGCGTCTAGAAAAATTGTACCTGCAGCAGCAGTAACCTTGCGGTTATCTTCAGCAGGAACGTATCCGCGTCCTTTATCGATTGTAAGTTCAAAGTTAAGCTTTACTGAGGGGTCCATGTTACAAATTACCAGGTCGGTATTCAAAACTTGGAAACCACTAACAAACTGAGCTAAATCGCCGGCAGTAAGAACCTCTTGACCGCTGATACTAACCTTAACCACTTCTGAATCTTGTTCATCAATTTGCTTTTTAAAGCGAACTTGCTTGAGATTCAAAACAATTTCGGTAACGTCTTCTACAACCCCTTTAATGGTAGAGAATTCGTGGTCGACACCTTCAATGCGAAGTGCAGTAATTGCATAACCTTCTAATGAAGAAAGTAACACACGACGTAAAGCATTACCAATGGTAAGGCCATACCCAGGCTCGAGCGGACGGAATTCGAATTGACCTTCGAATTCGTTAGCATAATTGAGGATTACTTTATCAGGTTTTTGAAAATTCAAAATGGCCATATTCTCAGATTTACAAATATTATTTAGAGTACAATTCCACGATGAGCTGTTCCTTGATGTTTTCAGGAATTTGCCCACGTTGAGGAACGACGATCATTCTACCGGTTTTAGTATCATGATTCCATTCCAACCAATCATGTGACTGACGGCTAGTGCTAAGAGAATCGCTGATAACCAAAAGGCTTTTTGATTTTTCGCGAACCGAGATTTGGTCGCCAACTTGCACGGTGTAGCTAGGAATGTTAAGAACATTACCATTAACGACGATGTGACGGTGGGTAACCAACTGACGAGCCGCGCGACGCGTAGGAGCTATGCCCAAGCGGTAAACGATGTTATCTAGACGCGTTTCGCAAAGTTGCAATAGGACTTCACCTGTGATACCTTTTGAACGGCTGGCGCGATCGAACATGTTCGCGAACTGCTTTTCTAGAATACCATAGGTGTACTTAGTCTTTTGCTTCTCAGCAAGCTGAACAGCGTACTCTGATTTTTTACCACGACGACGGTTGTTACCGTGCATTCCTGGAGGATAATTTTTACGCTCTAGCGCGCGGTCTGGACCAAAAATAGGTTCTCCAAAACGACGGGCGATTTTTGATGATGGGCCTGTATATCTTGCCATGTCTCTAAAATACTAAATTGAAATGATTAAACTCGGCGACGCTTGGGAGGGCGGCATCCGTTGTGTGGTAGAGGAGTTACATCGACGATTTCAGTCACCTCGATACCGGCGTTATGAATGCTGCGAATAGCAGATTCACGACCAGAACCTGGACCTTTAACGTAGACTTTCACCTTCTTTAAACCGGCTTCCACTGCTACTGCAGCTGCATCTTCTGCGGCTGTTTGTGCTGCATAAGGAGTGTTCTTTTTAGAACCACGGAAACCCATTTTACCTGCTGAGGACCAAGAAATAACTTGACCTGAATTGTTGGTAAGAGAGATAATGATGTTGTTAAATGTTGCACTAACATGGGCCTGTCCGACAGGTTCCACAACAACCTTTCTCTTCTTGGTAGTTTTTGTTGATTTAGCCATTGCTCAATGATTATTTGGTTGCCTTTTTCTTGTTTGCAACAGTCTTACGGCGACCCTTACGAGTACGAGAATTATTCTTGGTACGCTGACCTCTTAGTGGAAGACCCACACGGTGACGAATACCACGGTAACAACCGATGTCCATCAGACGCTTGATGTTCAACTGTACTTCTGAACGCAACTCACCTTCAACTTTAAAATTGTCGACGATAGCAGAGCGAATACCAGTGATTTGATCATCATTCCAGTCTCCAACTTTGATATTGTAGTCAACACCTGCCATCTCTAAGATGTGACGGGCGCGACTGCGTCCAATTCCGAAAATGTAGGTGAGCGCAATTTCACCTCGCTTTTGTTTGGGTAAATCTACCCCTGAAATTCTAGCCATATGAAATGCTATTAACCTTGTCTTTGTTTGAACTTAGGATTCTTCTTGTTGATCACGTATAAGCGACCCTTGCGGCGTACAATTTTGCACTCCGGACTCCTCTTTTTAAGTGAAGCTCTAATCTTCATTGCTGCGTTGTTTTAGTATCGGTAAGTAATTCTTGCTTTACTCAGGTCATACGGAGATAACTCCATTTTAACCTTATCTCCCGGTAAAAGCTTGATGTAGTTCATCCGCATTTTACCTGAAATATGTGCTGTAACAATATGGCCATTCTCTAATTCAACGCGAAAAATCGCATTAGATAAAGCCTCGATGATAGTACCGTCCTGTTCAATTAGCGCTTTCTTAGCCATAAAAATTATGCGTTAATTGTTGAACGTCCCTTGATACGACCTGATTTCATCAAACCATCATAATGGCGAGCGAGTAGATAACTCTCGATCTGTTGTAATGTATCCAAAACAACACCAACCATGATGAGCAAGCTAGTACCACCGAAGAAATATGCGAACTGCATATTTACATTCGCTTGCATAGCGAAAGCAGGAAGAATTGCCAAAATAGCGAGGAAAATTGAACCCGGAAGAGTAATTCTACTCAATACCGTATCAATAAACTCTGCAGTTTGCTTACCGGGTTTGATACCGGGTATAAAACCACCGTTACGTTTTAGATCTTCAGCCATTTGATTGGTGTTGATCTGAATAGCGGTGTAGAAATATGTGAAAAGAATAATAAGTACTGCAAACACTAAATTATACCAGAAGCCAGCGATATCGCTAAAAACAGTGATAATCCAACCAGCTCCTTCGGCTCCACCAGCATAACTCAATACGGTGATTGGGATAAACATAATTGCCTGAGCGAAGATGATAGGCATAACACCAGCAGCGTTTACCTTCAAAGGTATATAATCACGAGCTGATCCAACTCCTTGAGCAATACGACCACCCGCAACACGCTTAGCATATTGAACAGGAACTTGACGCACAGCTTGAACCAAGGCTACAGCAGCGATAATTACCACGAACAGTACAGCCAATTCAATAATGAAAATAACTAAACCACCACCTTGGCTTTCAAAACGAGAAAATAATTCTTGGAGAAAGCTTTGCGGTAATGTGGCAATAATACCAATCATAATAAGTAACGAGATACCATTACCAATACCCTTATCCGTAATACGCTCACCGAGCCACATTGCAAAGATTGTACCCGCTATGAGGACAATGATACCCATAGTCCAAAAAAGTTGGGTAGGTATTGTAAGTTGGACGCCCTGGGCCATAAGGTTCGCAAGATAACCAGGTGCCTGAGCCGCAGTAATAAGAATGGTTAAGCTTCTCGTAAGTTGATTTTTCTTCTTACGTCCGCTTTCCCCCTCTTTATCCATCTTTTGTATAGCGGGGACCGCTACGGCCATTAACTGGATAACGATACTTGCACTGATATAGGGCATAATACCCAAAGCGAGGATAGACGCATTAGCGAAGGCCCCACCGGTGAAAGCATTGAGGATACCCAATAATCCGGATTCCGTTTGACTTTCCAATCCAGAAAGGCTGGTATGGTCGATTCCGGGTAAAACAACGTTAGACCCAACACGGAAGATAAACAACAAGCCAAGCGTCAGAAGAATTTTGTCTCTCAACTCTTCAATCGCCCAGATATTTTTTATGGTATCAACAAAACGTTTCATCCGCAATATAGGATTATTCGGTTATGGCTTTTCCACCAGCTTTTTCGATAGCATCGATAGCAGACTTGGAAAATTTATGAGCAACAACTTCAACTGCCGCGGTGTAAACACCACGACCTAGGACTTTGATAAGGTCATTCTTACCAGCAACTCCAACAGAGACCAAAACCTCTGGAGTGACTTTGTCAGTAATACGACCAGCATCAACTAAAGCCTGGATCAAATCAAGGTTGATTGCCTTGTACTCCACACGGTTAGGGTTCTTAAAACCAAACTTAGGAACACGACGTTGCAAAGGCATTTGACCACCCTCAAAACCAATCTTTTTACTGTAACCACTGCGTGATTTTGCTCCTTTGTGACCGCGGGAAGCAGTTCCACCAGAACCAGATCCCTCACCACGACCAAGACGTTTTTTTGTCTTAGTTGAACCGGTAGCGGGTTTCATATTATTTAAATTCATCAGAAATACTTTTCGAATGTTAATTAACTTCTTCTACGGTTACCAGGTGATTCACTTTAGTGATCATACCCTGGATCTGCGGTGTAAGTTCAACTTCCACCGAAGAATTCATTTTATTCAATCCGAGCGCAATCATAGTGTCTTTTTGACGCTTTGGGCGCTTGATGGTACTGCGTACCTTAGTTATTTTTACTTTAGCCACGATATTTGCTTTTAACCGTTAAACACTTTATCAAGAGAGATCCCTCTGGTCTTAGCAATCGAGTGGGCATCGCGCATACCTAAGAGAGCATCGAAAGTCGCTTTCACAACGTTGTGCGGATTAGAGGAACCCTTAGATTTCGCTAATACATCGTGTACACCAAAACTTTCCAAGACGGCACGCATTGCACCACCTGCGATAACTCCGGTACCATTGGCTGCTGGACGCAAGAATACTCGCGATCCACCAAATTTTCCGTCGTTTTCGTGAGGTATGGTATTGCGCAAAATAGGCACACGTACCAAATTCTTTTTAGCGTCTTCGACTGCTTTCGCAATAGCTTCAGAAACCTCCTTAGATTTTCCACTTCCGTAACCGGCAACACCACCTTCATTACCTACAACTACGATAGCTGTAAATCCGAAAGTACGTCCACCTTTAGTTACCTTAGTTACACGATTAACAGCTACTAAACGATCAGTAAGCTCTAGTCCGCTAGGTTTTACCCTTTGAATGTTTTTAATTTTGCTCATAGCAATAACTTAGAATTTTAAACCGCCTTCGCGAGCGCCTTCAGCAAGAGCCTTAACGCGTCCATGATACAAATATCCACCGCGGTCAAAACAACAGGTTTGAATGTTGGCGGCGGCGGCCTTCTCTGCCAAAATTTTACCGAGAGCAAAAGCCGCTTCAGACTTTGTACCGGTGATATCCTTCGTGTCTATAGTGCTAGAAACACCCACGATAGTCTTACCACTAGCGTCATCGATAAGTTGCGCATAAATTTCTTTATTGCTTCTGAAAACCGAAAGTCTCGGGTTCTCAGCTGTACCGGTAATCGTTTTACGAATGCGCATCCGGATACGATTTCTGCGTTCTGTTTTAGTAATAGCCATAACAGATTATTTACCTGCTGTTTTACCAGCTTTTCTACGAATTTGTTCTCCAACGTAACGCACACCTTTACCTTTATAAGGCTCTGGCTTGCGCAATGAGCGAATTTTAGCTGCGGCCATCCCAAGAAGTTGTTTGTCATGTGAACTTAAATGGATGACTGGGTTCTTACCCTTAGCCATTTCAGCTTCGACTTTAACTTCTTCTGGCAATGCAACCATAATGTTGTGTGAATACCCAAGGCTCAAATCTAGAACCTGACCTTGAGACGCAGCACGGTAACCTACACCTACAAGCTCCAATGAACGCTTAAAGCCCTCACTAACACCAATAACCATATTATTGATAAGAGAGCGATAAAGTCCGTGCATTGAGCGATGTGGCTTAGAGTCACTTGGACGCTTTACTTCTAAAATCCCATCAGCAATCGAAATATCGAAGCTGGGATCGTAATCTTGAGTAAGTGTACCCAGCTTACCTTTTACGGTAATAAGTCCGTCCTTAATGGTGATCTCAACACCTGGGGGAACTTTAACTGGAGCTTTTCCTATTCGGGACATTTTCTTCTGATTAAATAAATTAATACACGTAGCAAAGAACCTCGCCACCGACATTTTCTGAACGGGCTTGCTTATCTGTCATCACACCTTTATTGGTAGAAACAATAGCGATACCTAGTCCATTAATTACACGTGGTAAATCGGAACTTCCAGAATACTTACGAAGTCCTGGACGACTTACACGTTGGATGCTACGAATAGCAGGCTGCTTAGTAACGGGATCGTACTTAAGCGCGATTTTAATTGCTGCTTGCTTGTTGTCAGTCTCCTCACTCTTAAAGTTGAGGATATAACCTTGCTCATGAAGGATTTTACACATGTTCACGCGCAGATTACTGCCAGGAACAACGACGAGTTTATGACCGGCCATACTGGCGTTTCTAATACGGGTCAAAAAATCTGAAATAGGATCGGATAACATTCTTCTACTGTTTATTAGTTACCAACTAGCTTTCTTCACCCCGGGGATAAGACCAGCATTGGCCATTTCGCGGAAGGTCACACGGCTAAGGCCGAATTGACGCATATATCCACGTGGACGACCGGTGAGCTTACAGCGGTTGTGTTTACGAACAGGTGAAGCATTTTTAGGAAGCTTTTGCAATCCCTCAGAGTCACCCGCTGCTTTTAATTCAGCGCGTTTAGCTGCATATTTTTCTACCGTTTCAGCGCGTTTGCGCTCTTTGGCTTTCATTGATTCTTTGGCCATGTTGACTTATTTTTTTTGGAAAGGAATTCCAAAGTGCGTTAACAATGCTTTCGCCTCTTTATCGTTGTTGGCGGAAGTGACAAAAGTAATATCCATTCCGGAGATTCTGTTGACTTTATCAATATCAATCTCAGGGAAGATAATCTGCTCAGTAATACCGAGGGTGTAGTTGCCACGACCATCAAAACCACTAGCTTTGATACCGTTGAAGTCACGAATACGTGGCAATGCACTAACGATTAAGCGATCGAGGAACTCATACATTCTGTTGTTGCGAAGGGTAACACGCGCACCAATCGGCATACCTTTACGCAACTTGAAGTTTGAAATATCCTTTTTTGAAAAAGTAGGAACTGCTTTCTGACCAGAAATACGAGTGATTTCGTCAACTGCATACTCGATGAGTTTCTTGTCGGCAGTGGCAGCACCAACACCTTGACTAATGACGATTTTTTCTAGTACAGGTACCTGCATAACGGACTTATATCCGAATTCCTCTTGCATAGCTTTAACTATGCGCTCGCGATAAGTCTCCTTAAGACGAGGTATGTAGGTTGTAGCTTCCATTACTTAATAACTTCATTGGTTTTTTTGCTGTAGCGGACAGACTTACCAGCTTCGTCTTTACGACGACCGGTACGTGTAGCTTCTCCAGTTGCTGGATCTACAAGCATCAAATTAGAAATGTGAATCGGAGCTTCCGATTTTACAATTCCGCCTTGAGGCTTCTGTGGGGTTGGCTTGGTATGGCGCTGAATAATGTTCACGCCTTCGACTACGGCACGGTCTTTTTCAACCACCATAGATAGAACTTTACCACTCTTGCCTCTGTGCGCACCGGAAATCACCTTAACGGTATCGCCTGATTTGATATGAAACTTTTTCATTGCGATAAATATTAAAGCACTTCAGGTGCAAGTGAAACAATTTTCATGTACTGCTTATCGCGAAGCTCACGAGCAACGGGACCGAAAACGCGTGTTCCACGCATTTCACCCGCAGCGTTAAGCAACACGCAAGCATTATCGTCGAAGCGAATGTACGAACCATCCTGGCGACGCACCTCTTTCTTGGTGCGTACAACCACAGCTGTACTTACTTGACCTTTTTTCACGTTGCCAGAAGGCGTAGAAGCCTTAACTGCAACAACGATTTTATCTCCTACAGATGCGTACCTACGTTTGGTACCACCCAATACACGGATAACTAGAACCTCACGGGCACCGGTATTATCCGCAACTACGAGTCTGGATTCTTGTTGTAACATCTTACTTAGCTCTTTCGATGATTTCTACCAAGCGCCAGTTCTTTGTTTTACTCAAAGGACGCGTTTCCATAATGCGCACCAAGTCTCCTTCATTACACTCATTTTTTTCATCATGAGCATGGAACTTGTTCGTAAGTGTGATAAACTTACCATACTTAGGGTGCTTTTTGCGGCGCTCGACGCTAACCACGATGGATTTCTCCATCTTACTACTGGTTACAACACCGATACGCTCTTTGCGAAGATTTCTATTTGCTTCCATCGCTTAGTTATTTGTCAATTCTTCACGTTGACGGCGCGTGATTTCTGCCATTAAGCGAGCAATCGTGCGGCGTTTTTTACGTAATTCCATTGGATTGTCCAAGGGAGTAATGGCGTGAGCCATCGTCAACCGATTAAGTTCGCGTTTTTCTTCAAAAACACGCTCACCTAGTTCGGTAGTAGTGAGCTCTTTTACTTCTGACTGTTTCATTAGTTCAAAATAGTTTTACAAGGATCTAGTGGAATCCTGGATTCAACATCTTTCTATTGTAAGAAAGGTTTATCGAGTAGGCACCAACAGATCAAAATAGTTCTTTAGCTATCTACAAAATGCAACGGTTAATAATCATTGCTGATCAATTTACCGAAGATTTCAGTAGAAAAATTGTTTGCTACTTGTTACTGGCTATGAAAAGACATAAGTCAAAACATAACCATAATTCAAAATTTCTATTCAATTTACGAAATTCTCGAATGAGCATTTAGTAAAAGGTCGCTTTACACTAGATAGGAATTCAAAGCTGCATCGACAGGTATCGAAAACAGACAGAGGTGAAGAATTCACGTATCTAATTAATTCGGAAGTAATCAACCGAAAATGGCGAAAATCAGTTTTCACTAGAGAAATCTGAGTTAACAAAAAATGGAAAAATCTATAACAACAATAAGCTCAATACGAGATAATATATCAGTTATCGGCTGTTGGTTATTTTCTTTTTCCAAAATCGATTCACGTTTGAATCGAAATTTTGATGAAATCAAGTAACGAGCAAGATCTCAATCAAAAGGAGCATTCACTAGCTAGTCGGCATCAACTAGGTGGCGAATTATTCCATGTCGCGACGAGAGATTAACTTCGTACGAACAGGAAGTTTCTGTGCTGCCAGGCGCAACGCTTCAACTGCGATCTCAGGTGAAATACCATCGATTTCGAAGAGAATACGACCTGGACGAACAACTGCTGCCCAATATTCAACGGCACCTTTACCCTTACCCATACGAACCTCTAGAGGTTTTTTGGTAACTGGCTTGTCCGGGAAAATACGGATCCACAATTGACCTTCACGTTTCATATAACGAGTAGCGGCGATACGTGCAGCTTCGATTTGACGTGAGGTAACCCACTTAGAATCCAAGCTTTTGATACCAAAGCTACCGAAAGCAAGCTGAGATCCACGATGGGCATTGCCCTTCATTTTCCCTTTAAACTGCTTGCGAAATTTAGTTTTTTTAGGCTGTAACATCGTACTTATGCTTTGCGCTTGCGACGACCACCACCCGCTTGACCGCCTTTAGCAGGTCCTTGCGTTTTTGTGGTTCCCAAGAAGTTAGACAAATCACGCTTACCGTATACCTCACCCTTCATGATCCATACTTTAACGCCGAGACGTCCGTAGGTTGTGTGGGCTTCAGAAAGCGAATAATCGATATCGGCACGGAAGGTATGAAGCGGCGTACGGCCATCTTTATACATTTCACTACGCGCCATCTCTGCTCCATTCAAGCGGCCTGAGATTTGAACCTTGATTCCCTCAGCTCCCATACGCATGGTAGCGGCGATTGCCATTTTAATGGCACGACGGTATGAAATACGACCTTCAATTTGACGTGCAATGCTATCAGCTACTAACTTAGCATCAAGTTCCGGACGTTTGATTTCAAAAATATTAATTTGAATATCCTTACCGGTAAGTTTTTTCAACTCCTCTTTTAGCTTGTCAACTTCCTGACCACCTTTACCGATGATCACTCCAGGACGAGCAGTAGTTACAGTAACCGTAACCAACTTAAGAGTACGTTCAATAATGATACGACTAACACTCGCTTTACTCAAGCGCGCGTAGAGGTATTTACGGATTTGGTAATCCTCGGCGATTTTATCACCATAATTACGTCCACCGTACCAGGCACTTTCCCAGCCTCGGATAAAACCGAGACGATTACCTATGGGGTTGGTCTTTTGTCCCATTATGCAGTAGTTTCTTCGTTAATGTTAGTATCAACCTCAACGGCAGTTCTCGAACCTAGTTCAAGAATAACATGGTTAGAACGCTTGCGGATTCGGTGAGCACGACCTTGTGGAGCCGGCTGAATACGTTTTAGCATGCGACCGCCGTTAACCTGAATTTCCTTAATATACAATCCGGCTTCTTCCAAGCGTGCATCCTCATTCTTCTGACGCCAGTTGTCTAATGCAGACAAAAGGAGTTTTTCCAAACGAAGTGCAGCGTGTTGCGGACTATTCTTCAGGGTGAACAGTGCCTTATCAGCATCCATCCCGCGAATAACATCTGCTACTAAACGCATCTTACGAGGCGATGTAGGAACATCATTCAGGCGAGCAATCACCCTTTGTTTCAGAGCAGCCTTTCTTTTCTCGGCTGATAATCTTTTTCTAGCACCCATAACGGTTTATTTTAGCGCTTTTTATCTTTCTTGTTACCTGCGTGACCACGGAAGTTACGCGTCGGAGAAAATTCTCCAAGTTTGTGTCCGACCATGTTTTCTGTAACATAAACAGGGACAAAAGTCTTTCCGTTATGTACAGCAATAGTTTGACCTACAAAGTCAGGTGAAATCATAGACGCACGACTGTAGGTCTTGATGACAGTTTTCTTACCACCTTCAACGTTATCAAGCACACGCTTTTCTAACTTGTAGTGAATAAAAGGTCCTTTTTTTAACGAACGAGCCATAGCTTATTTTTTACGACGTTCAACGATAAAACGGTTCGAAGCTTTCTTCTTGTAGCGAGTCTTGTAACCCTTAGCTGGGATACCCTTACGTGAACGTGGGTGTCCACCTGAAGAGCGACCTTCACCACCACCCATTGGGTGATCAACAGGGTTCATCGCTACACCTCTGGTACGAGGACGACGACCTAACCAGCGCTTACGACCAGCTTTGCCATGAACCTCAAGTGCATGATCAGAATTACCTACTGCGCCAATAACAGCCATACAGGTAATAAGAATTTGACGGACTTCAGAGCTAGGCATCTTAAGTACGGCATATTTACCATCACGAGCGACTAACTGTGCAAAAGAGCCAGCAGTACGAGCGATGACGGCACCTTGACCAGGACGCATTTCAATGCAACTAACGACTGAACCCATCGGAACGTCTTTAAGGAACATTGCGTGTCCTACTTCAGGACTAGCTTGATCGCCGCTCATTACTGTCATACCTACCTGCAATCCATTAGGAGCAAGGATATAACGCTTTTCACCATCGGCATAATGCAAAAGTGCAATGCGAGCTGTGCGATTTGGATCGTACTCAACAGATGCAACCTTAGCAGGAATATTGTGCTTGTCACGCTTAAAGTCGATCACACGCATTTTGCGCTTATGACCACCTCCAGTGTAACGCATGGTCATCTTACCGGTGTTGTTTCTACCACCAGATTTAGAGAGACCTTTGGTCAATGACTTCTCAGGACGGTTGGTGGTGATTTCCTCGAAGGAATTCATCACGCGAAAACGCTGAGATGGAGTCGTTGGTTTTAATTTACGTACCGCCATTTTGACTAAATATTATTGAAAAAATCAATGGTTTCGCCGCTACGTACTTCTACGATTGCCTTTTTATAAGGGGCGGTCTTACCAGAGATGATTCCTGATTTTGTAAACCTTGACTTAGGCTTGGGAGCCACAATCATGGTGCGAACGTTCTCAACATGAACGCCATAAAATGCTTCAATCGCTTGCTTAATTTCAAGCTTGTTGGCATCCTTCTTCACATGAAATGCATACCGGTTGCGAACTTCCGCATCCTCGGTAGCTTTCTCTGTTATGATTGGTTTTACTAATACGCTCATGTCTAAATTAGCTTAAAGTCGATTGCAAATTTCCTAAAGCTTGCTCGGTGAACACTACACTTTGCGCTCTCATAATGTCATATGTATTTAAATCTGAATACATTACAACATTTACGCCCTGCAAATTTCGGGAGGACAAATATACGTTTTTATTTGGCTCACCAAGCACTAAAAGAA
>REDE01000170.1 GCA_007693635.1 Flavobacteriales bacterium
GCATCGAGAATCGATGTCCCTAAACCCTCTGTTTTGGAAGTCATTAGGAAAATATTGAAATCGGGAATGAGCTCGTGAATATTCGTTTGAAAACCCAGTAAATGGACAGAATTGGATAGTCTAGCCTCATCTATGATTTTTTGAAGATCCTGACGCAATGCCCCTTCACCAAAAACCACAAATTTAGCTTCTGGAAAACTTTCCAAAACCCGCTGAGCAGTGCGGATAAAGGTTGGGTGATCCTTATGATCAGCCAAGGCAGAAGTATTTCCAATTATCGGGATATCCGCAGAAATACCGAGCATTTCGCGAAGTTTACCTGTAGGTGAAGAAAATGGAAATCGGGAAAGATTTACTCCCGAATGCACAGTAACAGCCCGTTCTGGACGTTCGATAGATCGAGCAACAATCTTTCGAATTGCTTCGGAGACACAAAGAATTTTGGCAATCGAAGCGTGGTTGTACTTGTTGCGTGACCCCCAGCTCTGAGCTATTGGAAAATCTACACGCCGACTAACGACAATGGTGGTCTTCATCCCCAAAAGTGCCGCCATATATGCCGCTGTATGCGCATGTGAATCGTGCGCGTGAACAACATCACAATCCCTTGATGCGCGCTTGAGTTGCGTGGCTAAACCAAGGTTTAATGCACCTGACTTAGAGTATTCAATACAATTGGCCAAGCCATGATCCGCTATGTATGTGTGTAGTGGCTCATTGCGAACAAGAGCTATATGCTGATCAATGTTCAGATCATTCAGCTCGTGCAGTAAATAGGCGATTTGTTGCTCACCACCCCGCCAGCCTTTAGCGCCAGAAACGTGCAAGACCCTCATTAGTATCGGATAATTTTACCCGTTTGAGGATCTCTGAATTGCTCGCCAGACTGCATACGCCAGATTTTAACCGCTCGAATAAATTTAGACCATGATGTGTGCGATGCCGAAATAAATCCTGGCAAACCATCTAACACACCAGCCTTCAAAAAATAGTCACGAAAAAAGGCAAACCAAGGCTTAACTACAATATCAAAAGCTCCTACAGATTTTCCGTTAACGCGATCCGCGGCCGCCCAAGTAGTATAGCGATCCGTCTTTCGAATCATTTCCGAAAATCCGCGGTAGGTGTTGTGACCGATAGGGCTTTTAATTGTCCCAATGCTCCCATTACAGAGAATTTCAGCGTGCACGCGTTTATCCTCATAGCGACAAACATCACGGCGGAAAAGACGAATTACTCGATCGTTTCTCCACAGCCCATAACGCATTTTTCTTCCCATAAAGTAGTTCTCGCGCGGCAACCAGTACGCATCATTCTTAGGTCCGTTTGCCAAAACACGTTGAATATCAGCAGCGGTATTCACCTCCAGCCACTCATCGGCGTCTAACAAAAAAATCCACTCATTTTTAGCTTGAGGAATTGCCCAATTCTTTTGCGAAGCAGAATAACCGTATTCTCGCTGAATAATACGAGCTCCAAATTCCTCGGCGATTGCCAAAGTTTTGTCTGTGGAAAAACTATCAACCACCAATAGCTCATCGGCAAAGCGTACAGATTCCAAGGCCTTGCGCAAAGTAGCTTCTTCGTTATACGTTGGGATGATAGCCGTTATTCGCATAAACTCTGCTACTAGCTACCCGACATCACATAGACTAAAGAAAGGAAGCCTGCAGCAAAACAATAATAGGCGAAGTAACGCAAATTAGCCCGCTTGACCAACTGTATCATCCACGTACAAGCAAGAATTCCCACGATGAAAGAAGCAATAAAACCAGCAGATAACGCAACAACCGATATCTGGTCCGATACAATATCGCCCTTCATAAGACTGCGCACATCAAGAAGCATTTTTCCAAGAATCAACGGGATAACCATCAAAAAGGAAAAACGTGCTGCTCGTTCACGATCAATACCCAATAGCACTGAAGTAGATATAGTTGCTCCACTACGCGATATACCTGGTAAAATGGCAATTGCTTGTGAAATACCAATAATCACCGCGTGCATATTTGAAACTTTCTTCTCCGTTCGCGTTGCTTTGTCGGCTAAGAAAAGTAATAAACCCGTGATAAGGAGCATCGAACCCACTAGGAGAACATTTCCGTTAAAGTATGTTTCAAATTGATCCTGAAGTAATAGTCCAACAACTGCAGCAGGCACCATTGAAATAATCACCGCCAAGGCAAAACGATTGGATTCAGTCATCGAACGCAATGATAGGCCTCGAAGAATTTGACCAACATCCTTGCGGAACACCACAATCGTACTCAAGGCGGTTGCACCATGAACAATAACCGTAAATAGAAGACTTTCTTCACCCAGATCGTTCTGACCCAAAATTACCTTTCCCAGTTCAATATGTCCACTACTTGATACCGGTAAAAACTCAGTTAAACCCTGAATGATTCCGAGAATAATCGCGTCGAATAAACTCATTATTCAGCAGATTTTGAAGGAAGAAAAATAGCGAATAATTGAATCACAAAGCCAATAATAATAAGCAGTGGAGCCAATCGAATACGCTGAAAATTAAATATTTCAGGATTAAAAACATTCGGATCATCGGAACCACCCCCACTCATCAATATGTAGCCTACAATCATAAATAGTAGACCGGCTATCAAAATAATGTAGTTTCGCTTGCCGAAAACCAGTGTATTGTCTGTGCTGTGCTTTTGCATAATTAAAAATATAAATCGTCGGTTTTTAAATTCAAATAGGTTCTAACGGCAAAGTAGGTACTTATGCCCGCAATCGTTATCCCGGCCAAAATTAAGGCTGGCGGTATCCAAATAAGTGTGAATAATTGACTCTCCAACTCGAGTTCAGGCACCCAAATATTTATGTAATACAAACATACAAATAAAAGCAGAGAGGCCACGATCCCACCAAGAAGTCCGTGGATACTTCCGGTACGCAAGAATGGTCGACGAATAAAGCCGCGAGTTGCACCTACTAACTGCATGGTTTTTATAATAAATCGCCGACTATAGATAGCCAGTTGAATGCTGCTATTAATCAAAAATATACTAATAACCAAAAGCAAAAAGGCCATTGAAAGCATGAAAATACTGATTCGCTCCAAGTTGCTATATACCAATTCGGCCAAATCTTCATCGATTATGATTTCTTGAACGACCTCTTCGTCTTGAATTCGCGATTTAAACTGCTCAAGAAAATCCATTTCAACATAATCTGCCAACAAAAAAATATCGATGGCATCGGTGAGCGGGTTATCACCTAAATACTCAAGGAAGTTTTCGGCAAGTTCCTCCATGAGGATTTCAGCCGCTTCTTCTCGCGAGATAAAATTGGTCTTTTTTACCCCCTCGAGCCCGGAGAGTGTTTTTTGATATTGCCTAACTTTCATCTCATTAGCCTCCGGCTGAATCAAAACCGTGATGCTAAAATTTTCTTTAACACCCCGAGAAAGGTTATCGGCGTTAAAGATTAAGACCGCTAAAAATCCGAGGAGGAATAGCACCAAGGAGATGCTAATAACCACCCCCAAATACGAAGATCGGAGTCGTCGGCGATTAAACTGTTCGAACTTTCTTGCCATGCGGCAAAGTAACAAAAAAAAGTCGTGTTTTTACGAAATTGACTTTCGGTTTAAATAAAATAAACCAGATGGGCATATTCGGTGTTATAAATATCGTATAACCGCCGTCAACATTAAAAGACCAACGAATATTAAAGCCGATGTTTCAACGAGAAGACGCCTTATGGGTACCCAAATCACCTGAAGAGATTTGGGCTTTTTTTTCAAACCCACAGAATTTAGCGCGAATAACTCCGCCAGAAATGGGATTCGATGTGCATAATACCCTGCCGAATAAAATGTATGCCGGCATGATGATACATCATAAAGTAAAGCCTTTAGCAGGAATACCCCTTTCGTGGATTACAGAAATCACACACGTACAAGAGGGGCAATATTTTGTCGATGAACAACGTTTTGGTCCTTTTGCTATGTGGCACCACGAGCACCACTTTGAAGCTCAAAATGGAGGTACTCTAATTCGCGATTTAATTTCGTATAAACTCCCACTCGGAGCATTTGGAGCACTTTTTCACTCTTTATTGGTGAAGCCCAAAATGGATGCTATATTTGAATTTCGTCGTAAGACAGTTACTGAACTTTTTGGAACCTCATGTTAGATAAAGTATTATTTGGAATTGACTACGGATCAAAGCGATCTGGAAACACGGTCATCGCACTATTTAACAATATGCGAATCGATTTTCTTGATGCAGAAAAAGGCGTTGACGCAGACGCTTTTATACGCAATGCCGTAAATCACTATAAGCCGTCATTAATTTTCTTGGATGCTCCCTTGTCCCTTCCCGGCAAATATTTTAATATCGAGGGCTGCTCCTGCTATCATTTTCGCAAAGCCGACTCCGAATTAAAGGCAATGTCGCCGATGTTCCTTGGAGGCCTAACTGCACGCGCAATTGAATTGAAAGACGATTTCGTGAAAATGGGTGTTGAAGTTATTGAAACATACCCCAAAGCTCAAGCAACGCGTTTTGACTTAAAGAAATTAGGCTACAAGACCAATCCCTTAGCACTTCGTCTTTGTGTAGAAAAAATTGCCGACTCACTTCATCCCGACATCCGTATTTGTCGCAAAGAAATTACCACATGGCATCATTTTGACGCTCTTTTGGCACTTATTTCTGCAATGTACTATCTACAAGGAAAAGCCCAAGTTTTTGGCTGTCCTAAGGAAGGACAAATCATCGTTTAAATGACAAAACTTCGTTTGATTTTAGGTGATCAACTAAACCACAAGCATTCGTGGTTCAGTGATGATGTTGATGCTGTATATGTCTTAATGGAAGTTCGAAGTGAAACCGACTATACGCGGCATCATATCCAAAAAGTGGTTAGCTTTTTCGCCGCCATGCGCTCCTTTGCTGAATATCTTATTAAGAACAACTTTAGGGTTCATTACATTAAACTATCGGATTCTGAAAATACCCAGTCCATTACGGGTAATTTAGAAAAACTAGCAACTACCTACAATTGCCAAGTGGTAGAATACCAACAACCCGACGAATTTCGGCTGGACGAAATGATGCGCACATGGGCAGAAGAAAGCGCGCTGGAAGTGTCCGCCTGCAGCACGGAGCATTTCCTAACGCAACGTGATGACCTCAAGACATTTTTCGAAGGCAAAAAGACGTACCTCATGGAGTCTTTTTACCGCAAAATGCGCACTGAATACAATATTCTGATGACGCCCAATGGAAAGCCTACTGGGGAAAAATGGAATTTCGACCACGATAACCGCAAGAATTTCGGTGCAAAAGCACAACTACCACCCATAAAATTCTTTAGTCGAAACGTAGACGATATCTTCCAAATGATCCGCAATGAAGGCGTTGAAACGATTGGTGAAATAGACCCAAAGAACTTTATTTGGCCAGTAACCCGAGAGGAATCTTTAGAAATGCTCGCTTGGTTTGCTGAGAATGCATTACCTCTATTCGGAACCTACCAAGATGCCATGCACACCGATAATTGGAGCTTGTATCATTCCCGACTTTCATTTGCACTAAACTCGAAAATTCTCTCACCACTGGAAGTTGTCAATAGGTGTATAAATGAGTGGGAAAAGCAACCTGAAACGATTAGTCTAAGTCAGATCGAGGGATTTGTTCGTCAAATCATTGGATGGCGTGAATACATGAGAGGAGTTTATTGGGCGCATATGCCCGAGTACGCCAACCTAAACTATTTCAATAATCATCGCTCGCTTCCCAGTTGGTTTTGGACGGGGAAGACAAAAATGAATTGTCTGAAAAACGCCATTGGTCAATCATTGCAACACGCCTATGCACATCATATACAACGCTTGATGGTCACAGGAAATTTCGCCTTACTGGCCGGCATCGACCCAAATGAAGTTGACGAGTGGTATTTAGGAATTTACATTGACGCAATTGAATGGGTAGAAATTACCAATACTCGAGGAATGAGTCAATTTGCCGATGGTGGCATCGTTGGAACGAAACCTTATGTATCGTCGGCGAATTACATCAAAAAAATGAGCAATTACTGCCAAGGTTGCCAATACGATGCATCGCTTCGACATGGAGAAAAGGCCTGTCCTTTTAACAGCCTTTATTGGAACTTTTACGACCAAAACCGTGACAAACTAAGTCGCAATCCCCGTATTGGAATGATGTACAGAACTTGGGATAAAATGGCGCCGGAAGAAAAAACAAAAACCTTGGAGCACGCACAGCATCTGTTAGAAAACAAGTTGGAGGACTTGTAGAATCTCTTTCAGACAATAGGAAAACCAGTCTAAGTCTATTGCAGCTTCAGCGACTCAAACATCGCCTCGAGTTCCATGAGCACATTGCGCTTTTTTTCATTGGGCGCGTATACAAGTCCGTCGAGCATAATCATTCGCTCGCGATCTTCGTCAATAACGACATAATTGATGAAACTCCCGCCCATAAAATCACCAACTGAACGAAAGTAACCCCGAGTTTCGATGGCTATATGCGGCCCCAATTTAGTCAGCCTACGTTCAGGCGCAGGATCAGATTCAGTCTGTGTGTAGCTTCCGGGAGCGTCTGCTTGAATATGAAGTTTACTAATCGAATCTCGCCAAGCGATAACATGCTCTTGTCTAAAAGTCATTTGCTGTTCCAGGGTAAAAGGTCGTACCGAGACGAACATTACCAAATCTGCGCGACTCGAAGACGCCCAAGCCACCACCAAATTTTTTTCTTCAACGGTAGTCTGGAAACTTTTTGGAAGCAAAAAATCGATACCGTTTTGTCGCATGGCCTTTGGGACTGGCCAAACTTTATTCTTCCATTTTTTCCTTACAATATCCATATCCAACTGCCGAAAGCGCAGAAAAGCCTGCTTCATTGCCGGAGCAATCATGCTGTCAAGCGCGGCCTTATTCGTGTATTGAATGGAAATGTACTCTTGCGGACTGGCGTACATATCGCGGACAAGCTGTGTTTGATTTGTATTTCCCGGGTAGATGTGAATCAGGTGACGGGTTCGCTTAAGCATTTCCTTGAAATCACGCTCACGAATATGAAAAAGATCAAACCAAGATTCGTTACGCGTACCGTATTGCATTCCACTAAGCATAGATCGCATGGTTCCCCCAGCAGCCCCCTCCCAAATACTATCGGGGCATACGACAATCACTTCAGCCTTTGCGCCGGTACTCGACGGCAATGATTTACTAGATGATCTTTTGGTTTCGCCAACTTCCTCCGTCGCATCTCCCCCCTCATGATTTGAATCGCTATCGCAACCAATGAGAAAAGAGCAAAAAAGAAATACGTACAATATCTTATGCTTCATAGCGATGATAATTTTAAAAACACTACCACCTTTCCAGCAATAAAAGCCGAACTGATGGTGCACAGTATAAATTACTGCACATGAATTTTAAGTTGCTCTCCGGTTCGTAAGCCTTGGGGATTAGAAATATCATTCCAACGCATTATATCTTCTGCAGAAATTCCCGGATACTTCGAGGCGATTCCGTAGAGCGTGTCACCGAGTTGAACGCGATGCAAAACGAAGTCACTACCTGGCGATTTTTCCACGATTTTATTAGTGGACATTGATGCCCCTTGATTGCTTGGCGGACCTGCCGTTGGAGCTTGAATTTGCAAACGCTGCCCCACGTAGATACGATCATTTCTCAGGTTGTTCCAAGTTTTAATCTGCGCAACACTCACTCGGTGTTTACTGGCAATCGTTGATAGATTTTCTCCCGAACTCACACGATGTATCTTCTGGTCAACTTGCTGAGCTGTCACTTCCTGAACCTTGGGGCTGATGGCTACATTAGCAAGGCGATATATAGAGTCTTCGTTTGCCAGAAACACACCCATGTGTGGAAATGGCAAAACAAGTGTATTATACGCTTCCTTTGATGCCGGAATAATATTCTTCCGGTACATTGGATTAAGAGCCTCTAATTGATCGATGGGGATTTTCAAAACATCACTTAGCAACTCGAAAGTAAGCGTTTCTTGCACTTCTACCGTATCGACTTGAAAATACGTGTACATTGCAGGAGTTGGGGAAATACCGTGATCAGCAGCGTAATGCATGATATAATTTACTGCTATGAATGCCGGAACATAACCTTGGGTCTCTTTGGGGAGAAAAGGCCGAATTTCCCAATAGGTTTTTTTTCCTCCCGATCGACGAATTGCTTTATTTACATTTCCCGGACCAGCGTTGTAGGCCGCTAAAGCCATATTCCAATCGCCGAACCAGTTATACATTTTAGCCAAATATGCACAAGCCGCCTCGGTAGATTTGTACGGATCGTTGCGCTCATCCACCAAGGAGTTGATATCGAGCCCCATCATTTTCCCGGTATTATACATAAACTGCCAAAGACCTTGAGCACCAACCCTTGAACGGGCTCGAGAATTCAAAGCAGACTCAACGACTGACAAATACTTCAGCTCCAATGGCATATCATTACGATCGAGAACCTCTTCAAAAAGCGGAAAATAAAAATCCGCCAAGCCGAGCATTCGAGATACCATTTCGTGTTTACGCAAATACATTTGAATAAAGCGATGAACATCGGAATTGTAACGCAGCTCAAATGGGGTCTGGGCGTCCAAAGCCGCTATTCGTGCCGCAATGATACTGTCCATGCCGGTGGCGGGAACAATGGAATCTGCAGCGAGGAGCAGCTCCATACCTTCTGAGCCGTGCATATCGTACCAAATAATACTATCTAACAACTGCGCAAACGGCAAGTCATCAAAGACAAATTGCGTTGGGTAGATGCTGTCAATATTTGCAAATTCAGCATCCTTAATACTATCGAAAGATTGAGCGAAAATCGCAAAAGGAGCAAATAAAATGACAGCAACAAATTGTCGAAACATGGCCATAAACGCAAAAAGTCTAAAGATTAATTTAATCAACAAACATCAAATTTTGAGCCGCATTCAACAATCGCTCAGGATTTAACTTGTTGTGAAATACGCAATAAATCCAGCTCACCAAAATACTTACCAGTGAACTGAATCCCGTAGGGAAGTCCGTTGGTATGTATTCCGGTTGGGACTGAAATAGAAGGCATTCCAGATATATTAGCCATTACCGTGAAGATATCCTCTAGGTACATTTGCACCGGATTATCACGTTCAATTCCAATGGAAAAAGCTGTTCCCGGCGATGTAGGTGTCAACATGAAGTCGTATTCGTCGAGAATATCCCGCATTTTCTTAGTAATGAAATTCCGCGCTTTCTGAGCAGAACCGTAGTAGGCATCGTAGTAACCCGAAGAAAGGACAAACGTACCCAAAATAATTCGGCGTTTCACCTCTGAACCGAAGCCTTCTGCACGACTATGTTTGTAAATGCTTTCCAAATCGGTTCCTTTTGGACTTCGGTAACCAAAATGAACTCCATCAAAACGAGCGAGATTTGAACTAGCTTCGGCAGTTGCAATCAAGTAATAAATAGGCACAAGATAGTCAAAATAAGGAAAATCTACCAGATCAACCTGATGACCGGCCTGTCGCAATTCCGAAATCTTCGCTAGCATATGCTCACGAATTTCCTTATCAACACCATCATTTTCTACGGTATCACGCAGAACGGCTATACGGTAACCTTGATTGTTTTCTTCCTTAAGTTTGGCAGAATAAGCCGGCACTTCTTGTGTGGAAGCCGTAGCATCAAACTGGTCATCACCGGCAATAACTTCCATTACTACAGCCAAGTCCTCCGTACTACGGGCAATAGGTCCGATTTGATCAAACGAGGAGGCAAAAGCGATTAACCCATGACGAGAAACTCTCCCGTATGTTGGTTTTAAACCAAAAGTCCCGGTAAAGGAGGCGGGCTGTCGGATTGAGCCTCCCGTATCACTTCCCAGTGCCACTTGGCAGAGTCCGGCAGCAACGGCCGCAGCTGAACCGCCAGACGAACCGCCCGGAACCTTAGTCGTATCGATAGGGTTGCGCACCGGTCCGTAGAAAGAAGTTTCGTTTGAGGAACCCATTGCAAACTCATCGCAGTTGAGTCGACCTATAATAATTGCATCTTCAGCCAACAAGCGTTCAACGACTGTAGCGCTAAACAGCGACTGAAAATTCTCAAGCATACGAGAACCTGCACTTAGCCCCATACCCTTGTAGCAAATATTGTCTTTTATTCCCACGACCAATCCGGCCAATTTACCTGGCTTTCCAAACTTAATTTTTTGGTCGAGTACAGTGGCGCGGTCGCGTGCTTCCTGATAAAAAATTTCAACAAAAGCATTGAGCTCTTTATTCTGTGCTTCAATAGCTGCAATGTGATGATTAACCCAATCCATTGCACTGAATGTGCCGGAGAGTAAATCGACATGCAGATCCGATAAACGGTCGTAAACCTTCATTGGCCTTTGTTTCTTACTGCAATTTTTCTTTATCTTTGGAATTGTCGTCTTCCTTTACGGCGTCTTTAAACTCACGAATCCCACTGCCCAATCCGCGCATCAATTCGGGGATTTTTCTACCCCCAAACAACAGCAGCACAACGGCTACGATGAGAACGATTTGCCAAGGACCAATCATCCCTAAAAATACATGAAGAAATAAACTCATAATGCTTTGGTATTTGGCACAAAGGTACAAATACACCCCCGATAATAAGGGGCGATTCTTTTAGGAATTCACTGTGCGGAAAAAAGAGTCAATACTCTAAAAATCAACACCTAAACAGCTACCTCGCCTTTTATATGTGGATGTGGATCGTAATTTTCCAAACTAAAATCCTCATAGACAAATCCGAAAATATCTTTTACATTTGGATTAATTCGCATGGTAGGTAGCGGACGGGGCTCCCGTGAAATCTGCAACTTGACCTGATCGAGATGGTTCAAATAAATATGAGCATCACCAAAAGTATGCACGAAATCTCCTGGCTGCAAACCACAAACCTGCGCCATCATCATTGTCAGAAGGGCATACGAGGCAATATTAAACGGCACACCAAGGAAAATATCCGCGCTGCGCTGATAAAGCTGGCATGACAATTTTCCGTTCGCTACATAGAACTGAAAAAAAGTATGGCATGGTGGCAACGCCATTGTATCAACGTCGGCAACATTCCAAGCACTTACAATGTGTCTTCGGCTATCTGGGTTATTTTTGATACTGTCTACAACCTTGGAAATCTGGTCTATTTTCTCTCCGTTAGGTGTTGGCCAACTGCGCCATTGGTGGCCATACACCGGACCCAAATCCCCATTTTCATCTGCCCATTCGTCCCATATTCGAACCTTATTTTCTTGTAGGTATCGGATATTTGTATCGCCTTGCAGAAACCACAACAACTCGTGGATGATGGAGCGAAGGTGTAATTTTTTTGTTGTAACCAAAGGGAATCCCTTCTGCAAATCGAAGCGCATTTGGTGTCCAAACACACTAATGGTTCCAGTACCTGTGCGATCGGATTTCTCTACTCCCTCTTCGAGAACACGCTTAATTAAATCGTGATAAGCTTCCATGAAATATTTTAAGGTTGAAGAGTTTAATTTTTTCTAAAGTTGTAAATGATGTAGCCCATCTGTAAGTCGGGATCATCAGAGCGAGAGGCACTTTGCCATGTGGTTTGAATGGCCGCTTGTCTGGCTTTTTCGCGCAAACAATTACTAGTAGTAGTGCTGGTCTCTCCGCCGGGAATGTTCACCCCCGCATCGGCGCTAACCACCTTACCGGTGCGGTCTACGCGAATCCGAACCACCACTCGACCCTCTTCTTGACAGTCGTAATTTGGAGAAGGCTTACTAATAGCGCGACGATTTCCCAATCGATAATTATCTGAAGTCCCGGTTCCTCCCCCGCCTGCCGAAGATCCACGATCGTCACGACCATCTTCTCTACCTTCTTGCCCATCACCCTGACTTGTTCCGCTCCCGCTTCCAGTCTGAGATGGATTGGGGTTGTTTTGCAAACTCCGAAGGCGGGGATCGAGTGTGGGAGGGGTTTCAGTGGGGGGAGTTTCAACCGGCTCAACGCGCTCTCGAACTTCATCCACGCGATTTTCTCGCTGTTCACGGTTGCGATTGCGTTCCAAAGCTGGTGCATCAACCACATCTTGAGTGTATTCTGTCGTGGCCTCTGAAACATCCGTCTGACTAGGGCTTACCGGGGCGCTCATTTCCTGTTGTATTGGAGCTTCAATCTGCTCCCCTCCCGCCATAGCGTCAAATCCAAAGGCAATGGAAATTCCTTCCTCAGGCTTAGGATCTAGGTATTTCAAACCAAAAAAAGCAAACAACAAAGTTAGCAACAAGTGAATAAGCAAGCTTTGAATAGTTGCCTTACGTTGTTCTTTGTCTTTCCAAAATTGCATGAGAAAAAAATTTATTTTACCTAACTAGAGACCTAATCAGAACGCTGATGCTCTACGTTTTGGTATTTACCCTACTTAGGATCCGTTGCCAAAACCATTTTCATTCGATTCCGGTAGGCGATATCCATCACAAAAACCGTTTTGCCGGTTGGCACATTTTCGTCAGCCATTAAAATCACTACGGGCTCTTGAATATTAGCTGCCTGAGCCAATATTGCTCGTTCGAGGCCTTGTTCACTTACTACTTGATCATTGACACGATACTCCAAATCTCGGGAAATGGAAACAGTCAGATCTTGTTTTTTAACAGTTTGCGCTTTGCTCTTTGGTAGTATCAAATCGTGCGCTGAAGTCGTCACCAATGTTGAAGTCAACATAAAAAATATCAGCAATAAAAACACGATGTCGGTCATTGACGACATACTGAACTCGGCACTTACTTTATTTCGTCCTCGTAAATTCATCTTTACACGGGTTCGTTTAATAGATCGAGAAATTCGGTGGCGTTAACTTCCATTTTATAGACAACCTTATCGACTTTACTCACCAAAATATTGTATCCCATATAGGCCAAGATACCAACCGAAAGACCGGCAACCGTTGTGGTCATTGCAGTATAAATACCCTCCGCTAGCATATCTACCTGTATCGACCCGCCGGCGCTTGCCATCTCATGAAAAGCTAAAATCATACCGATTACCGTACCTAGGAAACCAATCATCGGAGCGGCACCGGAAATGGTTGCCAATAAGGCCAAATTCTTTTCCATGCGGTAAACTTCAATTTTACCAGTATTTTCCACAGCAGCAGCGATGTCTTTTAGTGGGCGGCCAATTCGACTAATACCCTTTTCCATCATGCGGGCAACCGGACTCGAATTGCTCTGACAAAGATCACGAGCAGCATCGAGTTTTCCGTTGGTAACGTGATCGCGAAGTTGCTGAGTAAAGTTCTCATCCAACTTACCTGCTTTCTTAATGGCGTTATAGCGTTCAATAAAAATTGAAACGGCAATTATGCTCAAAACAAACAGAATGGTCATGATGATCATACCACCAATACCACCACTGGTGATGAGTTCAAAAACCGACAAAGTTTTTTGTACGGGTTCGTTGTTAAGCAGAAGTCCGTCGTCTGGAGTGGTCGTAATTTGTAAAAAGGGATTCATAGAATAACTTGAAATTAGATGCGATAAATGTAACGCAAATGTACACGTCTTCGGTATGTCGAACAAGTTATTTATAAACAGCATAATGCACACTCAACAACAACTCCTTTGGAAAAGAATGTGCTGAAGTGTACCTTTGAACAACCAAGGTTTTTTACAAACACCAACTATTTAGCATGTCATTTTTCAATCAAAATACAAGTATCTTCGCCTATATGTCTGCGCTCGCGGAAAAACATAAAGCGATAAACCTCTCTCAAGGCTTCCCCGATTTCCCGGTAGATCCGAAACTAATTGATTGCGTGGTTAAGGCCATGCGCGAGGGATTCAACCAGTATGCGCCAATGCCAGGTTGGCAACCACTTCGAGAAAAGTTATCAGTCAAACATCATTCTGATTACGCCGTAAGGTACAACCCCGAAACGGAAATCACCATCACACCAGGCGCAACCCAAGCGCTGCAATCGGTTTTTGCTTCAACGATCCGACCAAATGACGAAGTAGTGCTCTTTGCCCCTGCTTACGACAGTTACGCCCCGATGATTAAGGCGTGCGGGGGGAAAATTGTATGGGTAGAGCTTTCACCTTCTGACTTCTCGGTTCCGCACCAAAAACTCACCGAGGCTGTAAGTTCAAAAACCCGATTGATTGTACTCAACAACCCACACAATCCTTCGGGAGCCGTATGGAAGAAAGAAGATGTACTTTTACTCGAAGCGCTGCAGCAAAAATTTGGATTTTTTGTCCTTGCTGATGAAGTCTATGAAAAAATTTGTTTTTTGCCTAAGGGTTTTGAATCACTGACCAAATCGGAAATTCTTCGCCCTAGTCTATTTTTGGTTTATTCATTTGGAAAAACTTTCCACGCTACCGGATGGAAATTGGGGTACGTCTTAGCCCCGGAGAATTTAATGAAAGAACTACGAAGCTATTTTCAATACGCCGTTTTCTCAGTCAATACACCTATGCAAAAAGGAATTGCCGATTACTTAGATAGTGTAGACTTAAACGAAGTAGCAAAGATGTACATGGAAAAACAACAGTTTTTCGAAAACGAAATGAAAAAAACCAAACTAAGACCATTACCCACGTACGGATCATATTTTCAACTTTACGATTATAGTGAAATCCGCAATGATATAGGTGATGTAGAGATGGCTGAATGGCTAACGATTAGCGCAGGTGTGGCTACAATTCCGGTTTCTGTGTTCTATCCCAATCCACCGACTCATATGCGTTACCTTCGTTTTTGTTTCGCCAAAAAAAATGAAAACCTCAGCAGAGCAGCTTTAGCACTTGCGGAACTTTAATCGCATTTATCGAATCGTCCAAAGAACTATATTTGCGACAGAATTATTACCACGTATTTTCAATCAATTAAACTTTTTACCTATGAGATTATTTAACACGCTTGCAATTGTTGCTGGCTTATCACTTATTAGTTGTGAAAAAGAAGGGCCACAGGGACCACAGGGACCGCAAGGACCCCAAGGAGAGCAAGGCGAACAAGGAGACAAAGGCGACCCAGTTAGTACTCTGGTGTTGAGTTTTGATGTAACCAGTAGCGCCTGGCAGCCTCAAGGAAACTTCAACGACCCGAACTTTCGCTTTTCACACGATGAACCTTGGAGTATTTTAGATGGGCAGAACTTCAGAAATTATGTGCTCATTGGTTTTGTTGATGTGGGACAAGGATTTCACGGGATGCCTTATATTCTAACGTTCCAAAATTACTTCACCTCCATAGATTTTGGATGGAGATCTGGGCATGTTTTTGTGAGTTGGCGCGATAGTGATCTGCAAACCTTACCTCCTGGCAGTACAGCATCGTTCAAGTTCATTGCGATTGAGGCAGCACGCTATTCTGATGAAATGAAATCTTGGAGCTACGATGACCTTTTAATGAGTCAATAATCAGTCATAACAATCTTCATTCACGTGTATCCATTTTCAGCAGTATACATTATTAAACGCTAAGTTTAGGCTTCCCGGAAAGATGGTTCACACAATTTTTGAGCTATTCTCGGCAAAAGAAAAGAGCCTCATAATTTATTCTCATAAAAAAATCCCGTCGCGAAACGACGGGATTTTTTTATGAGAAAATTCGAGTGTTATCTACTTCCGCTGAAAATTTGTAGACTTCCTGTCTCTTCGACATCCGGCAGACCGAGTACGCTACCACGAAGTCGGATGATATAGAAATACGTTCCGTCAGAAACCATCTGACCGGTTCTCATATCGCGACCATCCCAAGAGTTGTCGCGGTGGAAACGATCGTTTTGGTAGACAACGTTACCCCACCGGTTGGTAAAGACCACTTCAGCTGAGCGGAAGCCCTCGATACCTTTAATGGTGAACAAATCATTTTTACCATCGCCATTAGGTGTGAAGACATTGGGGATATTTAAATCCTCAACAGCCCAATCATTTGGGGGTGGCACAATTGGCACATTGGGAACCGTTAGATAAATATAGTTTGAACTTGAGGTATAGTCAATACCGGTGAAGTTCGGGTTTTTCGCATCAATACGCAGGGCAAAATCATCACCCTGGCGATCAGCGATTGTCAGATAATCGAAGCCCATGGTATTGGCCATCGTTGGATTACCTGGCTGCGCTACTGGAGACCAAGTACCTGTAGAGTCAATATCCCATATCATCAAAGTATATTCCGGGTCTTGCCAGCCGTCGTACTCGGTCCACTCTATATTCCAAGTGGTACCAGTACCATAACCCGGACCTTTTTCCAGTAAAATAGATGTAATATCACGCGTAAAGTGGAAGAAGTTACCACTGATTTCCATTTGAATTTGGTAGCGATAGGTTTGACGATTTACATCTGCGTTATCCACCGAAAAGTCAATCCAGTTATCTTGGAAACCCGCATTGGATCCTCTGCGGTCACCCACTCGATTAAAAGTCGCACCATTATCATCCGAGCGGAAGAAGTACCAACCACTAACGGCAAAACGAGGGAAAGTAGTGGTATCAGGCTCCCAGAAGATCTGGATATGGTCGTTATTCAAAACACTTACATTAGTAATATCGTATTCCGGATCCGGACAATTATTTACCCGTATTACTAGTAGGAAGAATTCGTCCATTTCAAAACCGCAAGAGTTAAGAAGGGTATTGCCGTCAAGGCCTTCTTTAATGTACATATAGTAGTCGCCTTCCCTAGCCATAGGCTGGAGCAAGTTTAAATCAACCTGACGTGTTTCGAGAGCAGCATTACAATTCGGAGAAACATGCGTGATTGGCACTAAATTCGAGTCCGGGTCAATTAAACGAAACTCGCTACCTGATGGTGTTATTGACGGACACTGCACGAAAGTGGCAAAGTGCAAAGTAATAATTGAATCGAAGCAAGGATAATTAATGATAGGTAAATTCATTGTCCATCCAGTAGAAGAGTTAGGATCTTGAACCGAATCAGCGTTTGGATGCGGGTAATTATTTCCGATGACTCCCAGAGCAGAGGTGCTAATTGGGCCTTGAGAAGTTGATGGATGATTGAGGTCGAATGTTGGACCATTTTGGACGCCTGGCAAGCAATTGTCTACCAGGTTAATAAGCATCTCTCGCATAACCGAGCCGACTTCGTAATAAAATCCACCAGTTGGATGGAGGCGCCGTTCTCGAACTATAATTACAACAATATAATTACCCGCCAATGGACCGGTTGTAAACTCGATGATACCATTTGGCTGAACAACCATTGCCGTACCTGGAGCAACATTTAAAGGCTCAAGACGGGAATATGGAGCCTGGAAAATCATATTTTGACCAGCATTACAAGCACCAGTAGCGTTCATAGCAATACCCAAATCATACTCAATAGAATCGTTATCTGGCTCGAAAGCACCTTGACTCCAGTTAAAGAAGTTATTTAAACAAAAAGATTTTGCAGGTGGAGCCAAGAAAGAAGCCGATGTATTTGGACCCTGAGT
>REDE01000140.1 GCA_007693635.1 Flavobacteriales bacterium
GTCAACGCTTCGACCAGGCCCGGTCCCATCGACCCGGGCGGCAGCGTCGCGCGGACGGGCTCGATCCGGACCCCGCCGATGCGTGCTGCCAGGAGCCAATCGGCCAAGTCGTCGAGCGCTTCGGGCCCGCCGGTCGCCAGTCTGAGATGCGCCTCGAGGTCCCCCGCCAAAGCCCGCCTCTCCTGAGCGATTCTCTCTATCGGGCTCGCGTACCACAGGCCGGTGGGCGGCGACAGCTGCCCGATCGTTGCGCTGCTATCGGTCCGGCTTCGGTGCGATCGGCGGCCAGATGCGCTGCATGACACCGTCCTTTTCGACCAGCGCGTGCTGCATCGCTGCGGTGACGTGGACTACCACCATGACCACCCTCAGGAGTAAAAATTCCGCCACTGGCAATAATCACAAACCTCCCCTGCCCTTTCTCGGCGAGATATTTGACAACTTTTGTGGAGACATCTTTAACCGGCCGACCGCTTAATCCACCAGCACCAATGGATTCAATCTCTGTATTATCAGTTTTTAAGCCATCTCTGGAAATGGTGGTGTTGGTGGCGATTATCCCTTCGAGATCAACTTCGTGTAAAATATCGACAATATCACTTAGCTGTCCTTCTTCCATATCAGGCGCGATTTTCAGCAACATAGGTTTAGGATTTGGCATAGCACGATTGGTTTGCTGCAAAGTCCTGAGTAGGTTCGTCAGGGGCTCTTTTTCCTGTAGCTCCCTTAATCCGGGCGTATTTGGCGAGCTTACATTTACCGTAAAATAATCTACAAAGGGATGCAGGGCTTCCAGGCATTTAAGATAGTCGGAAGTGGCATCTTCGTTCGCAGTAACTTTATTTTTCCCAATATTTCCGCCAATGATTAAATTTTTTGGTCGCTTTTTTAAGCGTTCGACAACAGCGTCAAGACCATCATTATTAAACCCCATTCGGTTAATTAGTGCTTGATCTTTCGGCAGTCGAAAAAGTCGAGGTGTAGGATTTCCGCTTTGAGGTTTTGGGGTGACGGTTCCAATTTCGATAAACCCAAACCCCACATGATTAAGTGCGTGAATGTATTCCGCATTTTTATCGAATCCTGCCGCGAGTCCTACCCTATTTGGGAATTTCAGACCCATAAGTTCTACAGGTTTTTCGTGGCGATACATTCCCTTCATTAGGGAGGCTATTCCGGGAATTTTCCGCAGTCCATCCAACATACCCAGGGCTAAATGGTGAGAGCGCTCGGGCGATAATGAAAAGAAAATCGGGCGAATAAGTGTTTTGTACATGGACATCTAAATATGGCCACAAAAGTAATCAATAGAAAAGGTTTATCCTCGCGCTAAATGTCGTTGATTTTTATATTTTCAAGCTTGAAATCGCTTTGTTTTATCGTAATTTCGCGTTCTTATGGCACAACCTGTAAATATTAAAAATCGCCGAGCACGATTTGATTACGAGATTTCGGATACGTACGTAGCCGGCATACAACTTTTTGGTACAGAAATCAAGGCGTTAAGAGAAAATAAAGCGGCCCTAAACGATAGTTATTGTCTGTTTATCAATGGCGAACTCTTTATCCGCGGCATGCATATAGGTGAGTATACTTACGGAAACATAAATAACCATACACCCTACCGCGACCGTAAATTACTCCTTCTAAAACGCGAAATCAATAAATTGGAGTCGGCCATGAAAAACGTGGGCAACACCATCGTCCCGTTGCGATTATTCATCAACGATCGCGGCCTCGCTAAGTTAGAAATAGGTTTAGCAAAGGGCAAGAAGAACTACGACAAACGCGCTAGTATCAAGGAAAAAGATATTAAGCGGGATATGGAAAGGAGTCGGTATTGATGATTTTTATAGCTGTTTCCATTTTTAAGGATATTAGTGCCTAGACAATCAATTTTGTAATATTAATCTTCAAATTTTACAAATTCTATTTTTCCAAATAGCCAGGGCTTAGTATCTTTGATTTTTAATTCTACTCCCCTGGCCCATGTTCTACCGCCGCAAAATCATTCTTTCATTAATCGACCTCCTTGGAGGTGAGGTAGAGAAATTGCGTTTTCAAAAACTACTGTTTTTATACGCCATGCGCAAGCAAAATCCAGAGTATGATTTTGTACCGTATAAATTTGGCTGTTACTCCTATTCAGCAAACGCCGATATGATCGCTATGATAAAAAAGGAGCAAATAGCGGAGTCTGATAAACTTTTTCTGAAAATTGACCAAACAGAATATTTTAATACGCTAAAGCCACTAGATCAAACTTTGCTAAGCGAAATTGTGGAAGATTATGGCAGCATGAGCAGCTCAACTTTAATAAAACATACGTACTTAAATTTCCCTTTTTTTGCTACCAAAAGCACTATTGTACATGATGTGCTTCCCGGAGCGCTGTATGACAGAGTTGAAAAAGAAATTCCAAAAGCTGATACAATAAGTTTATTTACTATTGGTTACGAGGGTGTTTCACTTGAAAAATACTTGATTAAACTCGTGCGAAATAATGTTAAACTACTTGTAGATGTGCGGCGCAACCCTCTGAGTATGAAGTTTGGTTTTAGTAAAACGCTTTTGAAACGCTATTGCAATAGTTTGGATATTGAATACATACACATTCCCGAGGTCGGTATTGCATCGGAAAATAGGCAACAACTCAACGATCAAAAAGATTACGATGTGCTTTTTAAAAATTATTGTAAAACAACCATTAAGGAAACCACAGACGCCCAAAAACGTATTTTAGAATTACTTGTAAAGCACCGTCGTATTGCTTTGACTTGTTTTGAAGCGGAACCTTGCCAGTGTCACCGTTCACATTTAGCATCGGCCATTAGTAACCTACCTAATTTTGACTACCCCTTAATCCACCTGTAAAATGTCTCGGAAAAAGGTTCTCATTACCGTTGTTACGTATCCGCTTCCTTCCAGAAGTTATGATGAGTTGGTTTGTACTGCGGGAATCTTAGAAAATGGCCAATGGATACGAATATACCCCGTTCCGCTTAGTTTTTTAATGGGGCAAAAATCATCAGGAAAGTTAGATAGCTTTAAATACACATGGCTTGAGCTGGAATTGAATAAACGAACGGACGACTTTAGACCAGAAAGTTACTCTCCAGCAAATTACGACTTTAATGACCTAAAAATCATAGATAGAATTGATACTAAAGGAAACTGGTATTTAAGAAAACAGTTTTGCTTACAAGACGTTTACACAAATTTTGAGGAGCTCATATCCCACTCTAAAGATCCTGATAATAAATCATTAGCTACTTTTAAGCCCTCAAAAATAGAACGATTGGAAATCGAAGAAGATACCCCCGAATGGAAGGATGAATGGATTGAACTTAGAAAACAAGGCGACTTATTTTCCCAGGGCTCTAATCCTGAGGAACTTATACCTAAGTTACCTTATAAATTTTATTATCGTTTTACAGATTCGACAGGTAAATCACGTCGTTTGATGATTGAAGATTGGGAAATCGGTCAGCTGTATTGGAAATGTTTAAAAGGAGCTGGAGGTAATAAAGATGTAGCGCTAGAAAAAATACGGGAGCAATATGAGAAATCATTTATCAACAAAAAAGACATCTATTTCTTTTTAGGGACAACACTTCAATGGCATCGACGAAGAGCTCATAATCCATTTGTAATTATTGGTATTTTTTACCCAAAAAAGGACAGACAACTGAGTCTTTTTTAGTGAATCAACTGATTTGAAAATAAATATGTCTGCTTTTGGGAAGGGGCAAAAATCAAATTATTATACCTAATCAATTTATTCTTTCCCCAACGCCTCCTCAATCCCAATCGCCTTCCCATCTTTATACGCTTGCACAAAAGAATCTTTTAAGCCTAAAGCAATCATTTCTTTACGGAAAGCGTGCGCCTCTTCGTAGCTGGCAAATACTCCCAACGAATACTTGAAAATTTCGCCATCACGAAAAATATGAAACTGCATGAGACTTTCATCGTATAATTGAAGATTGCGTTTTTCAAAAGCGCCGACCTGAACCGCATACCAAACGCCAATGTCCCAACTGGGGATATATTCAGTGGAATCACTAGGATTTGCTTCCTCGGTGATTTGAATGATCTCGGGAGTTTTATTTAGGGCCGACCAAAGGAAATACCCGCCTACGCCAAGTGTAATCAACAGGATAATACTAAGACTTACCAAAACCGTTTTCTCTGATTTAGACGACTTTAATTTTTCGTTCAAATCGGAATTCAACGACTTTTGTCTTAATAATTCGCCCTCAAGGGTTTTTAATTGCTGCTCAACTTCAGGCGGAATGTACATAACGGGTATGGGTATTAGTTTTCACAAAGCTACAAAACACTTTATTGTAAATCATAAAAAAACCGGAAGCTTTTGGCGTTCCGGTTTTTAAAATATACTGTTCGAGACTTATTTAAGTAGCTCGGCCATTTTAGGACCAATCTCAGCAGGTGAATCCACAACGTGAATTCCACATTCGCGCATGATTGCTTTTTTGGCCTGGGCGGTGTCTTCAGCACCACCAACAATAGCACCAGCGTGTCCCATGGTTCTTCCCGCAGGGGCAGTTTCACCAGCAATGAAACCTACCACTGGTTTGGTTCCATTTTCTTTGATCCACTTAGCCGCTAAGGCTTCTAGGTTTCCACCAATTTCACCAATCATAACGATACCTTTGGTTTCGTCATCCTCCATCAGCAACTTTACAGCTTCTAAAGTAGGGGTTCCAATGATAGGGTCTCCTCCAATACCAATGGCCGTAGTGATTCCCAATCCAGCTTTCACTACTTGGTCTGCAGCTTCGTAGGTAAGCGTACCGGATTTTGAAACAATCCCTACAGAACCTTTTTTGAAAACAAAGCCTGGCATGATACCAACTTTAGCTTCATCAGCTGTGATTACTCCCGGACAGTTTGGTCCAATGAGCGTACAATCAAAACCTTTGATGTACTCTTTAACTTGAATCATGTCTTTTACAGGAATTCCCTCAGTAATACATACGATGACTTTAATGCCCGCGGCAGCCGCTTCCATAATTCCGTCTGCAGCAAATGCCGGTGGAATAAAAATGATGGATACATCAGCGCCGGTTTGGTTAACCGCATCGGCTACGGTGTTAAATACAGGACGATCAAGGTGTGTTTGCCCTCCTTTTCCGGGAGTTACACCACCAACTACGTTTGTTCCGTATTCAATCATTTGAGAGGCGTGGAAAGTACCTTCTTTTCCGGTGAAACCCTGAACAATGATTTTTGAGTTTTTATTGACAAGTACGCTCATAGGTCGTTTGTTGAATTTTAATTTTTAATGGTGGCAAAAATAGGTTTGCCGCAATAAGGACACAAAGAAAAAAGGCTATATTTTACAGAATTTTTTCCCAATGCGAAAAATAACTATCGACTTAGCTCCGGGAAGTCTTCGCTGGTAAATGTTTTGGGAACGCGCTCCACCAAAAGACCCTCTATAAATGCTTTGCGTAAAATCATTTCAATAAGTTTGTCTTCCTGAATCTTTTCCGGATCATAGCCTCTCTTCAAACTAATATCGTAAAAATTTGCCAAGGTATTATACCAGAAAGCTTTTCCCCAATTGCGGTGCTCGCGAATAAGATCAAAAGTGCTTAATCCGGTTTCGCGATAAATCAACTTATTGAGGATTTGTCCTTCTGAACGGGTAAGTTGTTTTAGCTGTTCTGTAAAATGGTCTTCTAGATAATCCTGAAACTCCTTGATGTATTTTTTTCTTTTCTTTCTACCGGATATCAGCGAGAGTGCAAAATTCAAAGAATCGAGTTTGTCGGCAGCGATTACGGCATAAGGATAAACCTTAATAACTCTTCTTCGCAGCAGCTGATAGCGCCTTTGGGCCTCGTATGTGTCAAAGGTCGGATTGTTGACTAAAAGGACTTCATCGAGTACGTAAAGTGAGACTGTGTCACCATCTATGATTAGTGCCCGGGTTAATTCTCGTCTGTTTTTTTCCTGGTACGAAAAAATACTGTCAGGCTGCGCAAAGGCAGTCTGACAGCACAAAAATAACCCAAGCAGAAGCCAAAGGCTATCGCTTCCTATTGATTTTCCAGTTGGATATTCCATAATTTTCTGAACTTGAAGTGACGGGGTTGGCACTGTTTACACTTTCATTTGCCAATAAATGTGCCACTACTAAGGCTGCTTCTTCCGCAGATTCGGCAGAAATACTGTCTAATTCTTCAGGAATGAATAGGTCTTTAACAAAGTTTGTGTCGAAATCACCACTGCGAAAAGCAGGGTGTTTCATCACGTAAGATACGAATGGCAGCGTATGTTGAATGCCGTGAATTTGGTATTCATTACACACCCGAATCATTCGATCCATTGCCTGTTCACGAGTAGCAGCGTGAACAATCAATTTACTGAGCATGGGGTCGTAGTAGATTGGAACTTGCATTCCTTGTTCAAAACCATCATCAACGCGAACACCAGGGCCACTAGGCAATTGGTAAACGCTCAACTTTCCCGTGGAGGGCATAAAGTTTTCTCGAGGATCTTCAGCGTATACCCGAGCTTCAATGGCGTGACCAAAAATCTGTAAACTGTCCTGATCGTAGCCCAACTTCTCGCCCATGGCAACGCGAATCTGTTCACGAACAAGGTCCAAACCGGTGATCATCTCCGTAACCGGATGCTCAACTTGCAGACGAGTATTCATTTCCAAGAAATAATAATCCAGATTCTTGTCCACCAGAAACTCTACGGTGCCTGCTCCAATATAATCACAAGCTTTGGCGACTTTGACAGCTGCCTCCCCCATTTTTTTTCTTAATTCGGGAGTTAAAACCGAAGAAGGCGCTTCTTCGATAACTTTTTGGTGACGGCGTTGGATGGAGCACTCGCGTTCAAAGAGGTGCACAACATTCCCGTGCTTATCCGCCAGGACCTGAATTTCTATGTGGCGGGGTTTTTCTACAAACTTTTCAATGAAAACCGCACCGTTACCAAAAGCGGATCGCGCTTCGTTGATGGCTAAATTCATTTGCTCTTCAACGTCTTCCTCACGATTGACAATGCGCATTCCTTTTCCTCCTCCACCTGCCGAAGCTTTAATTAAAACGGGGTAGCCAATAGAATTCGCGATTTCTCTACCGAGGGATGTATCGGTGACCTCGCCATCACTGCCCGGAACCAATGGAATATCGTAATGCGCAACCGCTTCTTTAGCGCTTAGTTTGTCGCCCATTTTACGCATTGAATGTCCATTAGGACCAACGAAAATGATTCCCGCTTTTTGCACCTCATCGGCAAAAACGGCATTTTCACTTAAAAAACCGTAGCCTGGATGTATGGCGTCCGCTCCGGTAATTTTGGCGACCTCTAATATTTTATCCATGCGTAAATAGGATTCGCCCGAAGCTGGCGGACCAATACAAACGGCTTCATCAGCATATCTAACGTGGGGCGATAAGGCGTCGGCCTCACTGTAAACAGCTACCGTTTTCAACCCCATCTCCCTAGCGGTTTTCATGATTCTAAGGGCAATCTCTCCTCTATTGGCGACTAGTAATTTGTTCATGTATTGAAATTTTAATTTAACAAATGCAGATGTTTTTGAGCTCACAGCAAGGCCGATTATTTAAAATCTAAAGTTGATTGGAAATCGACAAAAAATACTTCCCCAACAACAATCAAAGTCACTATATAATTTCTACATCAACGGCCTTGAAATCTGATGTATTTTAGCCGGTAAAAATAAAGAAAGAATGTTAAAACATACCACCCCATTTTTTTTCGTGTTGATTTTATTTTCTGGACTTCAGGTTTGGGCTCAGAAACTCCAGCTATCAATCATTGATAATGAGTATTCTGTATCTGAAAATGCCTATATCCCGAACGAAAGTCCGTTGAGTCTTGAAGGTGCGCATGAGCATCTTAATTTTTGGAATGGTTTTGCTTCTTTGCAAGGGGAATTAGAGATTATTTTCCCCAACGGTAATCGCTATAACTTTGCCCCCTACCCTTCTAACACAATGCATCCGGATTTGCGCGCGAGATATCCGGAAATTATTGTGGGAAAAGGTTATGATGCCAAGACGGGCGCAAAAATTTATTACGATTACAATCCGTACACCGGATTTCGTGCTGTGATCATCACCGAAAATGGCCGTTGGTATGTAGATCCTATGCTTCCTGAAGAAAGTGCGGCCCGCAGCGTGTATCAGCGTAAACATATGATTGGTTCTAAATTGGGCTGGACATGCAGTGTTACCGGGGAAGAGGTTGGAGTTTTCGAACCTGAAAATACGGAAAATACTTCCGTTTATGTTGAAGAGCGTGTGCATAAATACAGAATTGCAGTTAGCGCAACTGGCGAGTATACACAATTTCACGGAGGAACGGTCAGCAGTGCATTGGCAGCTATTGTCACTAGTATCAATAGAGTAAACTCGGTTTACGAAGTAGATGCGGCAATAACTTTTGAAATTGTGCCCAACAATTCAGCTATTATCTTTACGAATCCGAATACCGATCCCTACGAGAATAATAGCGCCAACCAAATGATCAATGTGGTTCAGGGGGTCATTAATAATGCTATTGGAGTAAATAATTACGATATTGGTCACGCGTTTTCAACCGGTGCTGGTGGTTTAGCTCAGTTAGCAAGCGTTTGTGGAGTGAATAAAGCGCGAGGAATTACGGGTCGTGCGGCTCCGGTTAACGACCCCTTCGATATCGATTATGTCGCTCACGAGATTGGCCATCAATTCGGTGGACGTCATACACAGAACAATAGCTGCAATCGCTCTGGACAGGCCGCTTTTGAGCCTTTTAGTGCCTCTACCATTATGGGATATGCAGGAATTTGTCCTCCTAACTTGCAGAGTAATTCAGATGATCATTTTCACACCCATTCCCTTCAGGAAATAACCAACTTTGCCTTCCGAGGAAATGGTCGTTTTTGTGCTACTTTAATTTCTACTGGAAATAAGGCGCCAGAAATCACCCCTACTCTTGGAGCCCAACACATGCCTATTCTCACACCTTTCTATCTATCTGCTGAGGTTTCTGATCCAGAAAATGATCCAATGAGTTTTGTTTGGGAACAATACGACCTTGGTCCGAGCGCCCAATCTACCACAATTGATCAAGGGCCGGTATACCGCAGTTTTAGTCCACAAGCTTCCTCAACACAGTATTTTCCTCGTATTCCCACAGCGATGAATACCTTGAATATACTCGGCGAGCGTTTGGTGTTTGCTCCTAGAACGCTTCGGTTTAGACTAACCGCACGTGATAATAACCCCTTGGGCAGCGCGGTTTCGTTTACTCAGGTAAGTTTTCAGGCTGTTGGCAATCAACCATTTGAGATTACTACTCCACAACAATCTGCTGTGCTCTTTCAGCGAGCCATCAACGTGATTACTTGGGATCCGGGCAATACACAAACTGCACCCATTTCTTGCGAAAGTGTTCGTATTTTGCTAAGTACCGACAATGGCTTGACATTCCCGCATGATTTGGGCGTATTTCCAAATGCTGGTGCGGCAATTGTATACTTGCCAACAAGGATTCCTGCGGGAAATGACAATCGGATTTTGATTAAAGCGGAGGACGGGATTTTTTATCAAGTTACACGACGATTCACAATCTCGGATCGTGGTTTAAGTACGCATCTCGACGCTGCTGAAAATCATCTCGCTATTCATCCAAATCCCGCGCAAAATTATTTGAATATCCGAGGTACAATTGAGCAAACTCGAATTGAAATTATTGACCCTACCGGGAGGAAGATTAAAGTTGTTAACGCAAGTCCGCAAGAATCTCAGGTAAATATTGCAGAACTTTCTAAAGGAGCATACATTGTGCGAATCACAGATCTTAAGGGTGTTCAGCTCTATCAGCAAAGGTTTATTAAAAATTAGTCGAGCAGAATGACGAGCCTGCTACTTGTAGAAACGCTTCATGAGGCTGAAATTATTGCTGGTAGATTGCGTTCGGAGGGGATACAAGTGTATTTGCGCGATCAAGTAATGAATCAACTTCATATAGGTACTGGAGGCATAATAATTAGCGTTCCGGATCGTCAAGCACTAACCGCTTTTCAAATACTTGAAGAGCTTGGATATAAGCCCTTAGACTATCTGTACGATGAGAGCGTATTGCTGGTGTTTTTGAAAGTCAAATCGGCCAGAATACCGTTTTTACGAAAGTATACAGACCGAACGCGACTTGTAATCATCTTCGTTCTTCTAGGTCTGCTTATGCTAATGCTGGCCTTAGTTATCGTCTCGAGCTTCGGGTGATTATGTTTTATCGGAACAAATGAACGGTTCCTCGCTCCTCGTGGTCTCCATTTTTATACAGATAAAAATACACCCCTGCTGCGGAAGGATGGTTTTCGGTATTTCCATTCCAAAACTCTTGAAAAGGCTGATCGGTTTCAAACATCAATTGCCCCCAACGGTTGTAAATGAAAAATCGTGCACCTTCGATACAGGGGTCTCCAGTGATGGTTAAAACATCATTTCGCCCGTCACCGTTTGGTGTGAACGTATTAGGGATTCGAAAATCCTCAATAGGAGATTCAATTTCAATTTCGAAGTCTTTCTCGTATTCTATGTTACAAACGGTATCGGTAATTCGAAGTGTGATGGTTTGCAATCCACCCTCGGAAAAGTTCATTTCAACTCTAAACCCACTGCGAACGCCATCGGAGAAAAACCACTCGAGAATATATCTATTTGGCTCCAAGGCATCAAAGGCTACAACACCCTGCGCCTTCCCGTGTTTACATTCCTCTGTAAAGATGTCCACTTCGGGAAATTCAAAATCGATATCAATAAAATTTATGGTAAAAAAGCTCGTGTCGGTTTGCCCACAAATCGAATCGTAGGCCACCATAAATCCTTGGAATACTCCTTCTACGGGGTATGCATGTACTACACTACCCAGACTATCGTCTCTGAGAGTAGTTCCGTCGCCAAAATGCCAGATAACATAGTCAGCGATGGTCGAATCCAATTCAAAAAGGACCTCCAAAGAAGGGTCGCAATCGTTATAATCGAAGGTTATGGACGCTACCGGATTGACAAAACTCTCTACAGGTACTTGGAGGAACACAGTGTCAAAGAGATTACAGTTGGTGTCCATTGCTACCAACATTACGGTGTAAACAGCGGGACCCACGAGTAAAACCGTTGGCGCACTATCGGTAGATGTCACTCCATTTCCAAAATCCCAGAAATAGGCATTTGCGTTATTGCTGGCGTTGCCAAACGAAACGAGAAAGCCGTTACACAAGCTGTCGACTTCTGCGGCAATGTCGAGATTAGCATTAGCTTCAACCGAGCGATCAAAGTCGATTTTAATACCTGCTTTATTGCAATTTGTTGTTGGGGGTCGCGACGGTCCAAAAACGCCTGGAGTGGTTGGGAATGTATTGCCGGTTCCTCCCCCACAAGCCGCGCATACTGCTTGGTAGATGATGCCCTGCGGACTAAATCTACTCGTGCCGCCATCGACGTGTTCGTTCGCTGTACCTCCGTAAAACGTACCGAATTCCAATCCTGAAGCGTTAGAAGATAAAGCCGCAAAATAAAAATCACTTCCATCGGTAGTTGGCTGAAAGGCATTTGGGGTAACGGGTAATCCGTTGGTTGTTCCGTTGGGTTCGGGAACCATGTTGTTGAAAAAAGGCGAAGGATTATTGCTGACCCCACCCCAAGCACTAAATAATATAGCGTTGCAATCATCTACCTCAAAAGCAGACGGGGAAACCAAATCGCCATTGCTATTGCCAATGTTTGTATTCCATAGACGCGTTTGTAAATCCGGGGTGAATTTGCTGATGAAATGCTTTCCTGCAGGTTGACCGTAGAGGTTTGCGTCCATTGGAATTACACCTTTCGTTTGTCCAAAGGCGTACAAATCACCAAATCTATCGGTATCGATAAAAAACACTTGGTCATATTGCCCGGTTCCGTAATAGGTTCCGTGTTCAAACGCCCCACTACTCGCATTAAATCGGGCAATAAAGCCATCAATATTTCCTTGGTAGGTAGGTTGAAAACCAGCAGAGTCGACTGGCAAATTAGGACTCCTAGCCCCTCCAGCCACAAAAACCTGATTGTTTTTTATGCGGACGCTGTACGCGGCATCGTGGTCAAAACCTCCATAATACGTACCCCAAGTCAATGAGGTTAGATTGGGATTGAATTTCAAAATAAGCGCATCCGAGCCTCCTGCATTTGAGCCAAAAGCCGGATTGTTTGTTGGCGCATTTGTGGAAAACGTCATTGAAGCAACGTAGATATTGTCGAGAGAATCTAGAATAACCTCTCCCCTAGCATAATCGCCGTAATTACGCAGAATTTCCAAATTAATGCCATCATTGCCCGAGCCTCCGTAAAATGTAGATCCGACCAGTGCGGAGCCCGCAGCGTTGAATTTAGTGACAAAAATATCGGAGCCGTTGGCAAATGTATATCCGGGAAGAATGAAATTGGAGCCTCCGCCAAAAGTTGTTTGAAATGCTCCGCTAGTTGTTGGAAAATTAAGCGATGAAGTCGTTCCAAATACCACCAATTCATTGTTGTTATTCACAATCATCGAGTGTGGTTGCTCCGAATTGTTCCCGCCGAGAAAGGTAGAATAGAGAAGCGCCGAGCCATCAGCATTGAATTTAAAAATGGAAACATCCGTGTTTCCTCCGCCATATACGCTTTGATAAGCTCCGGTGTTTGTGGGGTAATTTCCGCCGAAGACCATTCCTCCTGCATATAAATTCCCGTCGTTATCGTAGGTGGCAGTAAAGCCCCAATTGTCTGAAGCCGAACCCGTAAATGAACTAAAGACAATGGTAGGGTCTATGGTAAGAGGATGGTTGGAGTCGTATTTTTCAACTTGAAAAGTTAGAACGCCATTAGTGATGACAAAGTTACACGGAACTTCGTAGTAAACGCCCCCGATAACTTGGTAGGCAAAAGGCTTTTGCTCCACTATTTTTCCCAACGAAGTGTATATATGTAGCAAATTTTCTAACACTTGAATTGAATCTACACCCTCAAATTTCAGACGAATAAGATCCGGGGAAACACCCGCTTTAAGCTGAAAATCGTATTTTAAATGTGAGCGTTCACCGTACCATCTCATGTCAATACCAGGGTAGATTTGACGATAAACAGTCCGGCGATATACGGGCACCTTAGACCTCCATTTACTGGGGTCTTTACCCAAAAAGTAGTTGTGTACGTAAGATAAAGCACGATCAGCCTCTACTTTTGGTCGTGTATTTCCGCCTATCCATGATAGCGAATATGCGTGCTCATTTATAATTAGATTTCCAGAAATATCTGGTCTTAGCACTTCTGATTCATCGTAGTCTTTATGATGGGCATGAATCGTTCGCATGAATTTAGGGTCACGCAAATGAAAAAGAATTCTATCGCTATGAAAATAAATATCCCCATTAAGCATGGGTGTTTTGAATTTAAAATCTTGTAACCACTGGCCTTGATTGGGAACAAATACCGGATTGCCTTCGTGAGCGGGAAGCCAATTCATGAATAAAACGAAAATCAAGGTGAAAAATCGACTCATGATAAGAGCTAGTAGTTGTGTTTAATGCAAAGGCTGTTGTTTTTTGAAGTCGTAAATATACAAAGAAAATTATTTTAGTTCAACAGAATTATGCGCTTGGAATTCGCAAAGCTAAAAATGTAGCCTGCATTAAATTTTTCCCAAAAAATGTTTGAAAAAAACGTATGCATGCATAATATTTTCTATATTTGTTGCGTAATCTAAAACCCTAATGATCATGAAAACAAAAACGACACTTGCCGGAGGAGAATTCCTCATCAGGCCCGTTAATCAGGATGAGATTTTCTCACCTGAAATGTTCACTGAAGAACAAAAAATGATTGCCGACACTTGTCGGGATTTTATTGAAAAAGAAGTTGCTCCGCAGCGGGAACGTTTTGAGGAGAAAGATTATGCATGGACCGCAGAGTTGATGAAGAAAATTGGTTCTCTTGGCTTGTTGAGCACAGCAGTGCCTGAAGAGTACGGAGGAATGGGAATGGACTTCAACACGACAATGCTGGTTTGTGACCGTATTTCCGGGATTTCAGGATCGCTATCGACGGCTTTTGGAGCCCATACGGGTATAGGAACACTTCCGATTTTGCTTTACGGAACCAGTGAGCAAAAAAACAAATACCTTCCTAAACTGGCCAGTGGTGAATGGATGGGTGCTTATTGTCTTACCGAACCCGGTGCCGGCTCTGATGCCAATAGTGGTAAAACAAAGGCTGTATTGAGTAATGACGGAAAATCCTACGCCATTACAGGTCAGAAAATGTGGATTTCCAATGCTGGTTTTGCAGACGTATTTATTGTCTTTGCGCGTATTGAAGACGATAAAAACATCACGGGCTTTATCGTAGAGCGTGGAACTGAAGGAATGAGTTTTGGCGAAGAAGAGAATAAAATGGGTATCCGTGCCTCTTCTACCAGACAAGTTTTCTTTAACGAGTGTGTAATTCCCGCAGAAAACATGCTTGGCGAACGTGGTGGAGGATTTAAAATCGCCATGAATGCCTTAAACGTAGGTCGTATTAAATTGGCCGCGGCAACTTTAGATGCTTGCCGACGAGTAATAGACCTTTCGGTAAAATACGCCAACGAACGCAAGCAATTCAACACCTCAATCAGCTCGTTTGGCGCTATTCGTCAGAAATTAGCTGAAATGTCTGCCCGTACTTTTGCTAGTGAAGCTGCCTGCTACCGTGCAGGTCAAGATATAGAAAACAACATTCAGCGTCTTTCTTCAGAAATGGATCACCAAGAAGCGCACCTTAGAGGTGTTGAGGAATTTGCCGTGGAATGTGCCATACTAAAGGTTTACGGCTCAGAGACGTCTTCGTATGTGACCGATGAAGGCGTGCAAATCTTCGGCGGTATGGGATTCTCCGCTGATGCTCCTATGGAGGCTGCGTATCGCGATGTGAGAATTGCGCGAATTTATGAAGGTACCAACGAGATTAACCGAATGCTTATCGTAGGTATGCTTCTGAAAAAAGCAATGAAAGGCGAACTTGACCTGATGGGACCTGCTTCAAAAGTAGGCAAAGAACTGATGGATATACCTTCTTTTGAAACACCAGACTACTCTTCACCCCTATCTATGGAATTGGACATTCTGAAAGGACTGAAAAAATCTATTCTTATGGTCGCTGGTAAAGCTGTAGAAAATTTCGGAATGGAATTGGAAGCCCAACAGGAAGTTTTAATGGCAATAGCCGATATGATCATTGAAACCTACGTGGCTGAAAGTGCTATTTTACGTGCGTTGAAAATGGAATCTATGGGAGTTGGAAGCGCTTCTGCAGTTGCTAAGGCGCAATTAACCATGTATAGATCAGTTGAACGATGTTCTGCAGCCGGTCGTGAAGCCATTTACAGTTTTACCGAAGGAGACGAACAGCGTATTATGCTTATGGGCTTGAAGCGCTTTACGAAATACCCAACACCCATTAATCCTAAGGCATTACGCGATATCGTCGCCGACGAACTTGTGAAAGAAAACGCTTTTGTATAAGTGATTTTGTTGTTTTGGTTTTTGGTTTATTAGGTTGAGCCGGGCTACTCAGTTGAGTAGCCCGGCTTTTTTTTCCGCCTCCAACATAAAAACTTAAGGCGTAATTTGAAATTTTGCTAAAAGAATAATCGTGTGAAATGAAGAAAAATGCCACCATAACGATCATTGGAAGCATTGCCGAAATTACTTACCACACCACCCATGCGATTAGTTCCAGAATTATGCATCATGACCTCAACAGATAAACTGGTTTTGTAAGATGTGCGGAATTTGAAACCAAAACCCATAAAAACATTCATCGAAGAATACGAAAATGGATAAACACTTACCTCTGATGGAAGGTTAGCAAAATTGTCGCTAATATTGGGATTGAAGAAATTAGCACCCGTACCAATTTTCAGGTAAGGTGCGAAATCATTGATATAGTGAAATTTACCGTAACGAACAAATATAAACTCCGCAGCAGCATTGACGTTGAGCACCGATGTTCTCACCTGAATGTCTCTCTGAGCCCTTCCGTGATTGACGTCGTCAAGATTAAACCAACCGTAATTGGTCTCCACTCCCAAATTAAACCACGGACGAAAATTTCGACGCAAAGCAACGCCAAAACGCCCCCCTTGTTCCTGCATCCAAGTTCCAACCCCGCTATTGGGTGAAAACGAACCCGTGTAGACCAAGTTCCCGGCGGAAATTCCGAATTCAGTATATTTTGGGGGTTTTTGAGCCACTACAATTTGAGCGGTTAATAACGAAACCACGGCTAAAAAAAATATGCGCATATGGGTTGATAACGGCGTAATTTCAGACTTATTTTGTTTGGATGCAATTCTTCTGTACACAATTTGCACCAAGAAATGCATCCTCATTATTTTTAACAATATCAACCGCGAAGAAATACGAGTTGACTATGGTTTGACAACTCAGAGGAAAAACTATATCCACCATAATCAAATAGTTGGAGGTCATTAAGTGATTGAGGGTTTTTCTCTACTAAAAATCGAGCAAACAGACCACGTGCCTTTTTGGCGTGAAAACTTATGATCTTATAGTCACCTTTACTGAAGTCTTTAAATGTAATTTCTAAAACAGGGAGCCTGAGATTTTTACGATCAATTACCGAAGCATATTCGTTTGATGCTAAATTGATTAATGTCTTTTCGCTGTAAGTCTGATTGAAGTAATTCGTAACTTCATTCTTCCAAAATGCATAGAGGTCAGCAGAATCATTAATGGAAATTTTAGTGCCCATCTCAAGGCGGTATGGCAGTATGGCATCGTATGGACGAAGAATTCCGTAAAGTCCAGAAAGGATGATAAGACTCTCTTTGGCTCTTTCCCTGGATTCAGCATCCAAGGTTTCAACGTCCAATCCTTGATACACATCACCAGTGAAAGTGAACATTGCCGGTGTAGCCTCTTGATGCCCCTCTACTGACCAATGTAGATTTCTATCGGCATTGAGTTCCGCCAACTTATTGCTGATGGATTGTAAGTCCATGAGTTGTGAAGGACTTTTTTTTCGTAATTCAGCATTTATTTCAGCTGATTTTTGTAGAAATATAGGTTGCTGGAGCGCGGAGACTTGAGTTTTGGTGTGCAGACTTTTTGCGGGTGATAATATGGCAATGAATGGATTCATAGTATTAAAACTTTGTAATTACAGTGTTTCAGGTTTTTCTAAAAGCGCACTAAACTGCATCTCGTAAAGCCTAGTATAATAACCGTTTAGGGCTAAAAGCTCGTCGTGATTGCCTTGTTCTACTACCCTGCCTTTATCCATAACTAATATGTTGTCGGCTTTGCGAATGGTCGATAGTCGGTGAGCAA
>REDE01000047.1 GCA_007693635.1 Flavobacteriales bacterium
TATTCAAGATTTGTACGGTAAGGTCATGGCTCTGCGTCAAGAAGGCCTTTCTAGCTATATGTACTCCGGATACTACGGCGTTGACACCCTTACACTCACCGGGAGTATTCAAAGTGATATGGCATTCATCGACCCGGTGTTGGGATTTAAAATTGCAATATCAGACATCCGTTCGTCCTATCCAACAGCTTTGGAATTGGTGAGAAAACTTAGAGCGGTGCGAACTGGTGGACTCCTAGCTAATAAAAAAGGCATCATGCACGTTCATTTGGGGAATTTACCCTCAAAAATGTATGTGCTTTTTGAACTGGTTCACGACTATCACTTTCCAATAGAACACATTTCTCCAACCCACGTAGGACGAACTTTAGAACTGTTTGAACAAGCCATTGAATTCGCGAAAATGGGGGGCTCGATCGACATCACAACCGGCGCCTCAAAGTACACCGACCCCTACAAGTCAGTGATTTACGCCCTCGATAAAGGAGTCGATCTAAACAAAATGACATTCAGTTCCGACGGCCATGCAGGCTTAACCAAACTCAATGAAAAAGCTCAGCCCGATGGAACCACACCGGCACCTTTCGACTTAAATTTTTCCGAAACAAAAAACTTGGTCAAACTAGGCGGACTACCAATAGAAAAAGCGTTTCGACTCATTACCACTAGTCCGGCTAAAAATTTAGGACTAAGCAATAAAGGGCAAATCGCCGTAGGTGCAGATGCCGACTTGTGCCTTCTCGACGATGACCTCAACCTCCTTGATGTATTTGCCATGGGCAAGCAATTTATGGAGGATGGGAAATTAAAAAACTCAACGAACATTTAGAATGAAGCAATTTCTACCCTTCATTTTTCTACTCCTGGCCAACTGTTTTGCGCCTATGCAAGCCCAAGAACTTAAACCTCGGGTAAATGCCTACAATTTTGGCGACGGATTTACCATCAATGATGATGAAGGTGGAGAGTTGCGCATCATCGGCTACCTTCAACCTTATATGGAATCGCGAATGCTGCTCGACGGTGAAGACAATCCTCAAGCCAACAGATTCCGTATGCGTCGATTGCGACTTAGGGTTCAAGGACGCAGCAGCAATGATAAATTTTCCTATCGCTTCCAGACCGACTTAAGCGGAACCGGTGAGTTGCTGGACGGAAATAACAACTTCCTGCTTGACGCCTGGGTAGCGTATAACTTTACACGTAGAATACGAGTGACTTTTGGACAACGAGCTCCATTTTCCGATAACCGGGAACTCTGGATGAATAGCAATACCCTGCAATTGGTTGAGCGTAGTCGGGTAACTTCCGCATTTTCTACCATAAGGGAATTCGGTGTCTTTATGGACGGAACGTTTAGAATGCTAAATCGAAGTTACATCAAACCCTATTTGATGGTGACCAACGGTGATGGCCCCAACGTTTTTCTGCGCGATCGCGGTGGATTAAAATACGCCGGTCGATTTGATATCCTGCCCTTTGGACTGTTCAACAACTTCGGTCAATTTAATCAGGTGGATATGGTGAGGGAAAGAACGCCTAAACTGGTTTTTGGTGGACACTATAGCTACAATGTGGGCATTAGCGGGCGACGTGGCCGCACCAGTGGCTCTATCCTATATCTAGACGACAAAGGACAGGAGCTTCTGCCCGATTACTACAAGTACGGGGTAGATTTTCTTTTCAAATTTCGTGGATTCTCCGCAATAGGCGAGTTCGTGAGAGGCGGAGGAGTTGTTCCTGAGGGCATTGCACAACGTGTTCGTAACGACGGCTCAGTAACCCCAAATTTTGTGATCAATGGCGAACAAAATATACGCGACTATATTCTTGGACGGATGATGGTAGGCTCGGCCTATAACATCCAAATGGGCTATCTCCTGAAATCCGGCATTTCCATCGATGGAAGATTTACCCATCTCATTCCGGATGAACACTCATTTTTACGGAACCCGACATTTTACAATCGACCAAATTACTACACCTTAGGACTAAGTAAGTATTTGGGGAGAAATTACGGTGCCAAATTACAAGCCGATATAACCTATGTAACCAACAACGGTGGAATTAACAACAGTGCCGGATTGCCCGTTAGCGGAAACGAACTCATCTTTAGAATAATGAGCACTTACTCCTTCTAAGCCTATGAAGTATCATTGTGTCGTTATACTATTTTGTCTGCTCACAAAAGGCTGGGCTCAGTTTAATCCCCAGCCTAATGAGGTTACGGAAAAATTCTTTCCTGACGCATTCGAATTGGAGGAAGTAACTCCCGGACTCCAAAAGTCAAAAGGTTTTACTACCTACAACGAATTGATGGACTTCCTAAACGGCTTAAAAATTAAATTCCCGGAACTTGTTCGGATTGAATACATCGGAACAAGTAAAAAGGGTAAAGACATTCCCATCATTTATATCAACAATGCCCGACAAAGTGGAAAGAAAATTCGCGTCTTTTTGCAAGGGGGATTACACGGCGACGAACCTGCGAGCACAGAATCGGTGCTGTATCTACTTTACGATTTTCTGCACAATGATGAAAATGCAGAATTAAGAGAACATATTGAACTTGCCGTAATACCCATGGCAAACATCGATGGCTATGTTCGATTGCGCAGAAACAACGCCGAAAACCTCGATCTCAACCGCGATCAAACCAAGTTAATGGCCCACGAAAGTGTGGCGCTGAAAAAAGCATTTACCGATTTTAATCCACACGTAGCCCTCGATTTCCACGAGTTTCGTCCATTCCGAAGGGATTTTATAAAAATGGGCAATTTCGGCGTTACCGGAGCTTTCGACCTAATGTTTCTGTATAGTGGGAATTTAAACGTACCTCAGGCTCTTCGAAAACATACCAATACAAACTTTCTTGAACCTACACGCAAAATCCTTGATAGTTTAGAGCTTTCGCATTTTGATTATGTAACCAGCGCCAAGCATTTTGGGGAAATACAATTTAATCGAGGATCTCATAATGCTAGATCCAGCGCGACAAACTACGCCTTGCTAAATACTGTGGCAGCACTCATCGAAGTTCGCGGTGTGGGAATTGGCCGAACGTCGTTTAAACGAAGAGTATTTAGTGGATACATCGTTGGAAAATCCTTCCTGCAGCAAGCTGTAATTCATAAGGAATCTACATTTTCCGTTCTTGAGGAAACCGAAGCAAACAATGAAATTACCGTGCTTCTAAAACGCGATGTTTATCAAGGTGAACTTGAGGTAATCGACTTGGAAACCAATGAGAAAATCTCTTTGAACGTCACCTACCGAGATGCTCTGCGATCCTCCCCTCAGCTGATTAGGCCGCGTCCGAAAGCCTACTACATTTCGTGCGATGAACGCGATTTGGTTGTCAAACTGCGAACTTTAGGCTTAATGGTGGACACCATAAAAATCGATGAAGAAGTGGAAATCGAACGCTACTTAGTTACGAATCGTACAACCGAAGGTCAAAAATATGAGAAAATGACCCTGCAAAGCGTTCAAGTGGAACTGGAAACTACGAAGCTCAGCATTCCTGCCGGTAGTTTTATCGTTTACACCAATCAAGAAAACGCCAATATACTTACCGAAGTAATGGAACCCGAAGCGCCCAATAGTTTTGTCAGTTTTGGACTTATAAAAACTAGAGTCAATCAGTATTTGCCCATTTATCGTTTGCCCTAAACGATCATAATAATAAATTTAGTCATGAAAATCATCATCTCTTTCTCCATTTTCATTGTTAGCCTGCAAATCGT
>REDE01000176.1 GCA_007693635.1 Flavobacteriales bacterium
ATAATATGGTCTCTTTAACCAACAAACAAGGATACGCCATAACATTGCTAGGGTCTATGGATAAAAATCCTGAACCAACAACACTATCAAAGCGTTGCACGTCTTGACGAATTGTTCCGGGTGCGCGGTTTAGCATAAAAGCGGCAACCGTCAACTCGAAATCAGTGAAAGCTGTGTAAGAAGAACTCCAAGAGGAGTTTTCTGTAACCGGATACTCGATATTGGGAACATCTGTTCCGAAATTGTTGAAGGAGTAAAGCATATATAGGGAATCCGTGGGGTTTCCAGACATTCCGCCAATTGCATAAGCAGCTGTTTGGGTTTCAAATCCTAAATAATACCAACCATTGGTGTTCTTCAAGTCGTACTGCTTGCTTCCAATGATTTGTAAAGAGCCTAAAAATGGATTGTAGATGGAAAAGGCGCTTGCATTAGGAAAGTTCGGATTGTTGTCGCTTGGATGCAACGAGGTCTTAATTGGTGTCCCCCCTGTACTTAAAGCACTGTAATCCCAAGTCTGACCAGAACCTAACGTAGGCAAAGGAATAGGCGTAGAGCCCGGTGTGAATAATGTAGCTGATGCAGAGTCAGGCGAGATAGGCAGATTAAAATGGTCGTGATTCACTGTAAGGAACGACTGCGCATTGCCAACCATAGATGCAACGGTAAGCATTGATAGTAAAATTCTTCTCATGATAAATTGAAATTGATTATTTTAGATTGCAAACATACGTCATTAAATCAGGTTTTTTCATTTTTTAACATTTAATCAATTCAACTGTATCTGTGTTAAAAAGATAATGAAAAACAAAAGCCTTGCTCTCTGAGAAAGCAAGGCTTTTGAAGGTCTTAAACATTTGTGTCGGTAAATCTCTAACTGTTTTGTTCGATGATTGCCTCAAGATAATCGCTGGGAACCACTCCGGACTGACGCCACTTGATTTCCCCTTGCTTCATCAAGACTAGGGTAGGCACACCCTGAACTCGAAATGCTTGTGCAGCTGCGGGATTTTGGTCGACATCTATTTTTATGATGTGCGCTTTGGTCCCTACTTTTTGCTTGAGTTCATCTAAAATGGGCGACATCATTTTACAAGGACCGCACCAAGTCGCAAAAAAATCAATAAGTACGGGCGTATCGCCCTCTATGAGTTCTTTGAACCCTTGTTTGATTTCTGTGTTCATTTTCAGATAATTTTTAAGCTTTCAGAGCATTGACCTCCATCCAGCCGCCGCCATTATAGACTTCAGCGTCTCCGTTGGCGTTCATGTAATGCGTTACTTGACCGCTGCGGTTGCCACTGGCGCAGCAAAGAATGAGCGGCCTGGGAAGTTCTTTAACCTCATTCATGCGTTCGATAAACTCTTGCATGGGGATATTGATCGAGCCAGCAACGTGACCTCCTTGATATTCTCCTGGGGTTCTAACGTCAACGACAGTTGCGCCAGCTTGAATCATTTCTTTAATGTTATTCATTTTGATCGATTTAAATTTGACTTTGGGTTTGATATAAAACGGGGTTGGTTGAACCTCTATTCAGCATCTGCCTCCTGATTTTTTTTAATGGGAAACATATCCACAAGTAACCACCCCAAAACGCCACCGTATAGCGTGCTATTGATCGGACTGGACGTGATGGAGCAGCTTCCTGAACGGCAACCTATAAAATAGTAATAGGCATAACCGGCAAGCATTCCAAATCCAACCATAATCAGGGTGCGTAGGTTGAGGTATTTCTTCATGGTGCTTAATTTATGCTGCAAAAGTAAAACCTCCATTTTAGATTCATCGTGATGAATGTCACATTTTAAAGACCTAGTTCATCGATGATTTCACTCACCTTTTTCTCCGTATCCCGGAGTCTGGTATTACAAAGGATGATTAGCTCGGAAGCTCGCTGGACCTTTGCGGCTAATTCATCGACGGAAATTTCGTCATTTTGCAAGGCCTGCATAATTTGTTGCAATTCGGCAAAAGCCTGATCGTAACTCGGTGTTGTATTCTCACTCATCGTTATTGTTTTTTTTGTGTATTTGGGTAATCACAGACCGGAAATTTCCGTTGAATAGTTCGGTTTCAATCTCGTCACCAGATTGTAAATCTCGAACATCCCGAATGGCTTTTCCCTGTATTCGACTTATGCTAAAGCCCCGGGCAAGTAATTTTTCCGGACGTAAGAGTTTGATGGTTTGTTGTAAGTTTTCGAGCTGCTGACTTATTCCTTGCATCCTGTGCTGGGTATAGATGATAAGTAGCTCCTGTAGTTCGTGAATTTTTTGGGATTCGCGTTGTGCTAACTTCTGCTTGGAATTCAGGGCAATATCTCCGCTTAGATCTTTTAATACTTGTCGTGAGCGCTGTAATTTTTCAACGGTGAGCCTGGCTAATTTACCACTGATATTATGCAAATCCCCTCTCTGCCGATGAACGAATGATGCAGGCGATCGCTTGATGACACTCAGACTGTTTTCCAGAATTAAAAGATCACGCGATAGGCGATTTTTGGACTGACGCAAAATGGCATTTAGCATCCCCAAGAGGTCAATTTCGAAGGACTGCATTTGATCAATGATGTAATCGGCTACAGCTGTGGGCGTTTTGTGTGGCAGGCCAACAACCATGTCGAGTACCGATAAGTCGGTCTCGTGGCCAATTCCGGAAAGTATCGGTAACGGACAAAGGGCCGCGGCTTTACAGAGCTCATAATCGTTAAACCCATCGAGATCCAAGGTGCTACCACCACCCCGAATGATCGCGATTGCGTCGAACTGATCGTAGTTTATGCTGAGTAAGGCTTGACGGATTTCCGCGGCAGACTGAACTCCTTGGACACGAACGCTAAATGTGGTTACCCGAATGGAATACCCAAATTCATTGGCCTCTAAATGCTTCGTGAAGTCGGTATAAGCTGCCGAGCCCGGTGCCGTAATTAAGGCAATTCGCTGCAGAATCCGGGGAACGGGTAGCTGTCGATTCAGGCTGAGCAAACCTTCACTTCTCAGTCTTTCAATACAAGCCCTCCGCCGTTTTTCCAACTCACCTAAGGTAAATGAAATATCGACATCTATTATCCGAAGTTTCAAGCCAAATACCGGATGGTATTCAACGCCAACCATGCAAACTATTTCCGAACCCTGATTGAATATCTGTCCGAAATCACCTTTGAGTTTTGACTGCAAAACCTGCATTTCCATGCTCCAAATCACCGCTTGGATAGCGGCCATCTTTTGCCCACCTTGCATCTCCACCAGCTCCAAGTAGGCATGACCTTTCTGAGAAGTTTTCCACTGAGAAATTTCCGCCTTTACCCAGTAATGTTTTCCTCCGGTGGCTACTTCCAAAGCCCGATGTATGGACTTTGTAATCTGGCTGAGCCTGTAAACATTTTTTTTACTTTCCACCTCCATAGCAACAAATATAGCAACGAATTTATCGATTGTGGAAAACTTCATTACAGAACTCTCAAATTATGCAAGTATCTTTAACCCTTTCGAAGTCCGAGGACTATTTTTATAACATCTTTTTGAGCGCCAAATGTATATAGTATTTGATACCGAGACCACAGGATTACCTAAAGATTGGAATGCACCCATAACTCGCGTCGACAACTGGCCACGCATGGTGCAAATCGCTTGGCAAATCCACGATGAGTTCGGTAAATTGCTCGAACATGTCGACTATTTGGTGCAGCCT
>REDE01000011.1 GCA_007693635.1 Flavobacteriales bacterium
TACGTAGCCGAGGCGGTCGATATCCTGAAAGCCGCCGATTTTGACATGATTATCCTCGAGACTTCTGGTATTGGACAATCCGATACCGAAATCCTCGAACACAGTGATGCCTCACTCTATGTCATGACCCCTGAGTACGGAGCGGCAACGCAGTTGGAGAAAATCGATATGCTCGATTTCGCCGATCTTATTGCACTAAATAAATTTGATAAACGCGGAGCTCTCGATGCTTTGCGAGATGTTAAAAAACAGTATCAGCGCAATCATCAACTCTGGGATTCTGATGTAGACACCATGCCGGTTTTTGGAACGATTGCCTCGCAGTTCAATGACCCCGGAATGAATAAACTCTACCGCGAGATCATCAATACTCTGAACGAAAAATGTGACGCCAATCTGCCGTCTGAGTTTGAAGGTGGCAACGAAATGTCGGAGAAAATCTTTATCATTCCCCCAGCCCGAACGCGTTATTTATCGGAGATTTCAGAAGAAAATCGCAAGTACAATAGCTGGGCGAAACAGCAAGCCCAAATCGCTCAAAAGCTCTATAATCTCCACGAAACAATGGAGCATCTGGCGCAGTCTGAGATGGATGATAAAGATCGATTGGTCAAAAAAATTCAGGAAGAATACGCTCGGGTAGAGCTTGATCTGGATCCGCACAACCGGGAACTGATAAAAAATTGGCCCGACTTAGTCGCTCAGTACAAAGAGCCGGAATATGTGTTTAAAGTCCGCGACAAAGAACTGCGCTTGAAAACCCATACCACCTCGCTTTCGCACTCGGAAATCCCCAAGGTTTCAACGCCTCGTTATAGTGGCTGGGGCGATATTCTACAGTGGCAATTGCAGGAAAACGTTCCCGGACAGTTTCCATATACCTCAGGAATTTATCCCTTCAAGCGGGAAGGGGAAGATCCTACGCGTATGTTTGCGGGTGAAGGTGGACCAGAGCGCACCAATAAACGCTTCCATTATTTGAGCACGGGAATGCCCGCAGCTCGATTGTCTACCGCGTTCGACTCCGTGACCCTTTACGGTAGAAATCCTGAAACTCGTCCGGATATTTACGGAAAAATTGGTAATTCTGGGGTCAGCATCTGTTGTCTAGACGACGCGAAAAAACTCTACAGCGGATTTGATTTATGCGCCCCAAGTACCTCGGTTTCCATGACCATCAATGGTCCTGCACCAATGTTGCTCGGATTTTTTATGAATGCCGCCATCGACCAGCAGTGCGAGAATTACATCAGAGAAAATGGTCTAGAAGCTGAGATTGAAAAAAAGATCGCCGCTATTTACAAAGGACGTGAAAATGAGCGACCAGTATATCGCGGTGAACTCCCCGCAGGTCACAACGGCTTAGGTCTAATGCTTTTAGGGGTTACCGGCGATCAGGTTTTGGAAAAGGATGTTTACGAAAATATCAAGGCAAAAACATTAAGTGTCGTCCGCGGTACCGTTCAAGCCGATATTTTGAAAGAAGATCAGGCGCAAAATACCTGTATTTTTAGTACCGAGTATGCCTTGCGCTTGATGGGCGACGTGCAGTCGTACTTCATCGATAATAAAGTGCGCAACTTTTATTCGGTTTCCATTTCTGGATATCATATTGCCGAAGCGGGCGCCAATCCAATTACACAGTTGGCATTTACCTTAGCCAATGGCTTCACTTACGTTGAATACTACCTTAGTAGGGGTATGCATATCAACGATTTCGGACCTAATTTGTCTTTCTTTTTCTCCAACGGTATTGATCCCGAATATGCGGTAATCGGTCGCGCTGCCCGACGTATTTGGGCCAAGGCGCTCAAGAATAAGTACGGAGCAAATGCACGCGCACAAATGCTCAAGTATCACATTCAGACTTCCGGACGTTCCTTGCACGCTCAGGAGATTGATTTCAACGATATTCGCACCACTTTGCAGGCGCTATACGCCATTTACGACAATTGTAATAGTCTGCACACCAACGCATACGATGAAGCAATTACCACTCCTACCGAGGAGAGTGTTCGTCGTGCTGTAGCCATCCAGTTGATCATCAATAAGGAGTTGGGATTGGCCAAGAATGAGAACCCTCTTCAGGGATCTTTTATTATCGAAGATCTCACCGACCTAGTCGAAGAGGCTGTTATGGCCGAATTCGACCGCATCACCGAGCGCGGAGGTGTGCTGGGCGCAATGGAAACCATGTATCAACGTGGTAAAATTCAGGAGGAGTCGTTGTATTACGAGACGCTTAAGCATAACGGTGATTTCCCCATCATTGGAGTTAATACCTACTTAAGTAGTAAAGGCTCACCGACCGTTCTACCCAAAGAAGTAATTCGAGCTACTACTGAAGAGAAAGAGGCCCAAATTGAAACGGTCAATCACCTTAAGTCCATGTGGGGCGAAAAAGCCGCCCGAGAGTTACAAGAAGTCCAGGCTGCAGCCATTCGCAACGAAAACATTTTCACGCGATTGATGGAGGCTACGAAATTCTGTACGCTTGGCGACATCACCGACGCGATGTTCCAGGTTGGCGGACAGTACAGACGCAATATGTAATCGTCTCTCGTAAGAAGATGTAAATTTAGCACGCGATGAAGCTACACTCTTCATCGCGTGTTTTTTTATACCTGCTAGCGGTGAAGTCTAGGTACTGCCGCCTAGCTTGTTGCAGCTGAGCTGGTTGTTTTATTTTCTGCTCTGGTTTTTAAATTTAGCACGAATTAAATCACAATTCGCAGTAGATGTCACATTACTCGCGGGTAAAAGCGCATCTTGATTAACGTACAACTCTCAATATGTAGTGGAGAATCACTGGTGTTGATGTGATGCAGTTCTCATGGTTTTACATTCACATAAAATATTGATTATAAGTTTTTTAAACTCTCTTTTAGATTGCGTAAAAACACCTTTCTAACTTGTGATTTTCTTGTGGATTCACGCTTGGTTTTTACTAGATGTGTTACCTATTGACTTTTTATTTGCTTAATTTAACAAAATTTATGATATTTGTCGCTTATATTAACATAAAAATATGAATCATGCGTACATCTATTTTCATCCATAGAGTGCCAATGTTAATTTTGGTGCTTGCATTGTTTATGCTGACATCGTCTTTTACTCAGGCGATAAGTTCGCAGAAGACTTTAATTTTCCGGGATAGTGATGTTGAAGTATACGTTGAACAGAAGGTCAATCGGTCCAAAACAGAAAAGTATATGAAGGAAAGACAGGAGGCTGCCGAAAGAGACAATGGCCGCTTTCTGCAGTCTTCTCCAGCCAATTGCCGGGTAGTTGAAGTCAAATTAGTTTACAAAAATTTATCAAAAAGTCAACTGTTTTTTCGTTCAAACTATACACCAGGGCCTTTAAACAGCAATTGTAGATCCGTGAAAACGAATTTTGATAAGACAGATATTAATACGCGTTTTTCTTCTAGACCAGTCCGACCAAAAGGAAAGGCCGTAGCATTTAAATACACCAGATTAATTACCGGATCAGCTCCTCAACCAGCTAGTCTTTACCGACAAGTCGGCAGAGAATCTCTAATATTACGACGCGTAGAGCCAGATAAATAGCATTCGCTTCCCGATTTTTTCTGTTATAATTTTTCCGTTCTATAATTTTTTTAGGGCGCCTTAACGCGCTTTCCGCTGCA
>REDE01000122.1 GCA_007693635.1 Flavobacteriales bacterium
TTGGTCACCATAGGCACGAGTCCCAATTCGTCACAACGCTGTTCGGGTAGTGGGGTACAGATTAAGCCTCGGCCGTGCGTGGCCATAAAGTTGATCATCTCGGGGGTGGCCATCTCCGCAGCTCCTACAAAGTCGCCTTCGTTCTCGCGGTCTTCGTCGTCTACGACGATAATCACTTTGCCCGCTCGAATATCGGCGATGGCTTCTTCGATGCTATTGAGTTTAATCTTGGTTTCGTTTTGTGGGTTGCCAGACATTGCTTTGTATTCCTTTGTTAAAAATGATGAATCCGTGAAAAAGGGCGATGTTCATGTAAAGAAAATGTGCCGCAAAGGCCAATTTCCCGCTTAGTTTTATCATTGACTTGGCGTGCATCAGGGTGAGCAGCATCCACGTCATAGCGATGGTTGTCATCCACTGAAAAAACACACTGCCGCTGAAGGCCAACTGCAAGGCGGAAAAGAACATGATGATTAGAAAAAATGGGGTTATCCATCGCAGGATTTTATGTGAAAAGAACACAAATCCCAAGGGAAATGTTTGTTTGATCAGTACCCCGGAAAAGTGTTTTAGATTCTGAAAATTACCGATGGAAATACGCGTTTTTCGTTTGTATTCCTCGCGGATATCGGTGCTGACATCTTCGTAGACCACCGAGTTTTCATCCACCAGCACTTTTTTATTGCGCTGTAATACTTGCATACTTTGGAAGAAATCCTCCATGAAATAGTTTTTGGGTATGCTGCGAAATGCGCTGCGTCGAATGGCGTAACATCCGCCCTCTATACCCATAGCCGTTCCGTAAAGAATACTCTCGTAGGTTTTTATGCGGTTTTCGCGATTGAGATAGTAGTCTTCTTGCTTGGCGATGCCTTTATCGGGGGGCGACATGTAGACGATGTTGCTTCCCACAATATCAATTTCGTCATTGCTGAACCAACGCACAAGATTGGAAATGGTCTGCGAGTGAAAGACGATATTGGCGTCGGTCGGCACGAGAATTTCCGTCGCGGACTCATCCGCCAGCTGGTTGATAATTTGTGCTTTTCCGGTTCTGCCGGCCAATCTCTTCCAGGTGATACGCGGATTCTTCTCAGCCCATTTTTGTAAAATCTCGTCGGTGGAATCGGTGGAAGCATCACTGCCAACGTGCACAAATAGTTTTTCTGCCGGATAATCGCTGTCCACAATACTCTGCAATTTCTTATCGATCACAGCTTCTTCGTTGTAAGCCGCGAAAATCACCGTCACTTCGGGTAGTTCCGCTGCCGACTGCGGCGGTTTTAGGCGCTTGCCTTTACTCCAAATACGCAGCAGCTCGGGATACAGCAGGTAGCTGTAAGCGATGCTTAGGAGGGATACCCAAAAAAGTAGCGTCCACATTAGGAAAAGTTTTGGCGGTAAAAGGCGATGAGGTTTTCACCTAGGGTTTGAATGTCGTAATGCTCAAACGCAAAGGTACGAGCCTTTTGTGAATATTCATTTCGCAAGGTGGGTGTATCGAGTAATTGATGAATTGCCGCGGCAAATTCTTCGGGTGTATCGGCAATGCTAAGTTCTTGTTGGTGTGTCAATCCACTGCCTTCCGCGGCTATACTGGTGGCCACGAAGGGAATGCCCATGCCCGCGGCTTCAACGATTTTTATACGAATGCCGCTGCCACTCCAAAGGGGCACAAAGTTGATGCAAGCATCCAATACAAATTGATGTGCGTTTTCAACCTTAGGAGTCCAGCGTACTCGTGGATAATCGGTTAGCCAGTTGCTGGGCATGTTGCGACCGCCGATTTTGACTTCAATACCTTGGTCGAGCAGGGGCAGTACCTCATCCAAAAACCACTGCATGCCCTCGCGGTTGGGTTCCCAGTCGAAACTAGCAATGGCGGCAATGGATTTCTTTTGCGGGTCTACCCATTGTGGATACTGCCGAAGGTCGAGTCCTGGCAGCCACACCAAGGATTTTAGCTGTGGGGTTTTTTCTTGAAAATAGGATAAATCAACCGAAGTGATGGCCAGGAGTCCATCCATTTTTCGGGCAAACTTAAGTTCAAACTCTCGCAACCTTCGCGATTGAATTTGAAGATACCAGCGCTTTAATGGATTTTTTGAACGCTGGGCCATTCGCTGCCAAATACGATGTTCGATATTGTGTGCTCGCAACCAATGTACACATTTTCTTTGTTTAAAATGCGGGAGATATTCGCCCATAAAGGGACCTTCCCACTGAACGACATCAAAGTCGTTGTCTTCGAGAACTTGGTCTAGCCAAACGCCGATATCGCGCCGGTAGAATCGACTGATGTGGTAGGGTCGACGGCCGAGTAGGTTGGTGATTGCCCCCGTAGCGGAAACATCCGTATTGATGTCGAAGGTGTGGGTGATAACTCTGGATTGTAAGTCGCTGGGGAGTTTGTCTGGCTTAACCCGACTTTTTCTAGGATTCAAGGCAAAAAGATGGACTTCAGCTCCACTCATGCACCAGGCGCGCAGACTGCTCAATATGGCGATACTGCTTCCGTCGCGGGCGGGGAAGGGGTATTTATTGGCCAGAATAAGTACGCGCATACTACTTCTTTTTAGCGACTAATTTTTTGATAGGAGCGATGATCGTCCGACCTATTTTCGACCAAAATTCCATACCCATAAATTCAGCGTCGTTGGCCGTTTTGTAGGTTAAAATGAGTCCGATAGGTAGAAAGATAAAGGGGGTAATCCACATGGAAGCCCACGCGTGCCAAATGAGTTCGCGTCCCATTTTTTCAAAGGAAATAGACATCACGTAAAAGGTGATAAAAATGAAAACCGAAATCACCACCGGCATGCCCATACCGCCCTTGCGGATGATTGCTCCTAAGGGCGCTCCGATGAATAGCAAGACGAAACAAACGAACGAGAGCGAATATTTTTTGTGCCATTCGATGGCGTGGCGCGCTATGGTTCGTTCCCTCCAGTGTAGTTCGGTGAACTTTGAGTCGTAGAAAGACCTATTACTTCGGGCAAGTCGCAGCGCATTTTCGGCGATCAATTTCCTGCGGAAGGGATCGAAATTTTGCAGAATATCCTCCTGTGGCTTACCCAGGGTGTCGGGAATATTCAGGACTACGGTATCTCCGCTAAAGGGTGAAAAGCGTTCTTTCATTGAGGTTGCAAAGTGTACCCTTGCATCGCTGAGAACCACACCCAAAGAATCAACGGCGTCGAGTAGCTGATTGTTGTTGAGCATGTTGAAGTCTTTTGAAGTCTCCTTACGCATATCCCCACTTTGAAAGTCGTCGAGGGGAAAACGAATCACCGCTCGGTCGAATACGCTGGTAGAAAAGGGCTTGCGTTCACGATCCGAGCGTTTGGTAGGTAAATGTTCTTCGTAGGATTGCCCGTTATCTAGGTGAATAATCATAAAGCGGTTATCGGGCGTGATTTCCATGATTCCGCTTTCGGCAGTGGTTACCTTTACGTTGCCTAGCTTGGCGGTATGGTCGTAGATGATGATGTTTTTTAGCTCGTTTTTTTCGGGACCAGTTTTTTCGGAAATTTTCAGACTGTAGCCTTCGATTCCTTGGTAGAAAATTCCTGGACGAATATTGAGCGCAGGCTTCTTTTTGGTGATGTTTCGCAAGAGCGACTTTCCTTTAAATTGCGCTACCGGAATCACCCGGTCGGCGAAAAAGAATGCCCCGATGGCGAGCATGGCGACAAATACGACCAGTACGCGAAAAAGACGCAAGAGCGATATGCCGCTGCTGCGCATGGCCGCCAATTCGTTGTGTTCACCGAAGGCGCCGAAGGTCATCAGACTTGAAAGTAAAACCGCTAAAGGTAGTGCCAAAGGGACTACCGTAGCCGAGATGTACACCAGCAGCTCCAAGATGTAGTACCATTCAATGCCTTTTCCTACCAGGTCGTCGACGTATTTCCAGACGAATTGCATTAAAAGAAAAAACACCATCACTAAAAAAGTGATGGTGAATGGACGAATAAAGGACTTTAATATGTAGCGGTCTAAGACTTTCAATCTATTCTACGATGAGGTAATTTTTCGCCATATACGCCCGGCGATTGAAGCTCATGTTGGGCGCTGTGGGGAGGTTTTTGTACTGGTTGACCACGAAGGTGGTTACCCCGCCGTTTCGGCCCTTTTGCACCATGCGCTGCAATTGCTTGGTGTCGGCGAAGATGACGATTTCGATATTGTCGATCTCGGCGGAGTTTAGACTTTTCAGCATGATATGTTGAAGACGCTTGCCGTTTAGGGTAGAGTTGCCACCCATGGCGTAACTAAATCCCTGTTTGTAAAGGTCGAGAATAAATGAGGGCGTAAAACCTTCATCATCGTCTTCGGCGTCCATGATTTGCACTTCTTTATCCTCGTGTAAAAAAGTGTAAATTTTCTTTCCGTCGAAAAGGCGGTCGATGCCCATAAACTGCAAGCGGTATTTGTCGCCACTCATCACAATTGTTCCTTTTTCCGTTTGATTCATGGAGGCATCCGCACGCGGATTGGTAAAAGTGTAGGTGAATTCGATTTCGATTCCGGGGGCACTCTTGATTTTGTTGGAGACCTCTTCCAAAAGGGTTTTGGCTTCGCGTGCGGTTGTTTGTGCGTACACGCTAGGGGCAATCATAAAAGCGATCATTGCGCTGAAGGCTACGATATATTTTGTCATGGATGTTGAATGTATTATAAATTCAGGTTTTTCAATAACTGTTCCAAACTCCCTTCGTCCTTGATATTGACTTGTCTTGCCTTTGAACCCTCAAAGGGTCCGATGATTCCGGCGGCTTCGAGTTGGTCTATAAGTCGACCAGCGCGGTTGTAACCCAAGCGCAATTTTCGTTGCAGTAGGGAGGCAGAACCTTGCTGGTGTTGAACGATAATACGCGCTGCTTCTTCGAACATGGCGTCGCGGTCGCTTAGGTCAATATCTGAGGAATCTCCACCTTCTTCACCTTCATACTCAGGGAGGATGTAGGCCTCAGGATAACCCTGCTGCGAGCCAATAAAATCGGTAATGGCTTCAATTTCTGGGGTGTCGACAAAGGCACACTGAATACGGGTCAAATCTGAGCCGGTCGAGTAGAGCATGTCGCCCTTTCCAATGAGTTGCTCAGCTCCACCGGTGTCGAGAATAGTTCGTGAGTCGACCTTGGCGGTCACCCGGAAGGCAATTCGCGCCGGGAAGTTGGCCTTAATCATACCGGTAATGACGTTCACCGAAGGTCGCTGGGTAGCCACGATTAAGTGAATACCAATGGCTCGAGCCAACTGGGCCAGACGGGCAATGGGCGTTTCCACCTCTTTGCCGGCGGTCATGATAAGATCCGCAAATTCATCGATTACCAAAACGATATAGGGCAAGTAGCGATGCCCTTCTTCGGGATTTAGACGGCGTTGGATGAACTTGGCATTGTATTCCTTGATGTTACGTACCATCGCGTTTTTCAACAAATCGTAACGATCATCCATTTCAATACACAAACTATTGAGGGTGTAAATCACCTTTTTGGTATCCGTGATAATGGCCTCCTCATTGTTGGGGAGCTTGGCCAAATAGTGACGCTCGATTTTGTTGAAGAGGGTCAATTCAACTTTTTTGGGATCTACCAAGACAAATTTCACCTGTGATGGGTGCTTTTTGTAGAGGATGGAAGTGAGAATGACGTTTAGACCAACAGATTTACCCTGACCCGTTGCACCCGCCATAAGCAAGTGGGGCATTTTGGCTAAATCGGCGATCAGCGTTTCGTTGCTAATGGTCTTTCCGAAGGCAATGGGAAGGTCGAAGTTGGAGTTTTGATACTTTTCAGACATAAGTAAGTTCCGCATCGAGACCATCTGGGGATTTTGATTGGGAACTTCAATACCGATGGTTCCCTTGCCGGGAATGGGAGCGATAATACGAATACCGAGCGCAGACAAACTGAGCGCGATATCGTCTTCTAAATTTTTGATTTTTGAAATACGAACACCCGCCGCGGGAACAATTTCGTAGAGCGTAACCGTAGGTCCTATGGTCGCCTTGATTTTCGCAATTTCAATTTTGTAATCCGCGAGAGTGTTGACAATCTTTATCTTATTGGCCTCAAGTTCTTCCGAGTCTATGGTGATGTTGCCCGTACCGTACTGTTTCAACAAATCGATGGGCGGAAGTTGGAATCGACTCAAATCTAAAGTCGGGTCGTATTCGCCAAATTCCTTGACTTTTTGATTGCGTAAATCCAGGGTTTCCTCTTCTACTACTTGCTCAACCTCCAATAAATCTTCCGCATCGTTGGAGGCCTTGGAAGATACGGGTTCGTTTTGTTGGTCAGCTATTTCCAAGTCGCTGGAGACATCAACCTTTTGCTTATTAGGCTGGGGTAGAGGCTCGTCTCCTTCTTCCATCTCAGTGGTGAACTCCACCTCGGAAGATGTTTCTTCTTCAATCTCATCCGTATCAATCTCGTCTGCATCGAGTTTTGGAGTCTCGACAACGGGCTGGACCTTCGGCGCGATATTCACCGTTGACACATCGTCTTCCGACTTCAGCTCTGAGGCTAATTTACGGGCATTTCGCTTTTCAACGTACCAGTTCTTTATGGCTACCGGAGTAATTTTAAAAACGTACATCACGAAAATTAGAGCCGTCGTAAAAAGCATTAATAGTGTTCCTGCCGGACCAATCAAAGCTTGGAAGTACCGGTTTAACTGGAGTCCGTTAGCCCCATAGAGCAGGGCTAAACCTTCGGGAAGCAAAAAGCTGCTGAAAAGCGGAATCCATAGCAGTAAAAACAGAACACGACCGCTAATTCTCCACATGGGTTGTAATTTGCCGTCAAACGCTAAGCGCAGTCCGAGTTGTCCAATTAGATAAGGCCATAAGAGGGCGGCCACTCCGTACCCATAATATACCAATTGATGAGCCCAAGCGCCTCCAATTTTTCCGCCAAAGTTTTTGAATTTGACATCCGGATTGCGCCAATTCGCCCAAAAGCCGTAGTCTACCGAGGAGTAATCACGTTGCCAAAAGACGAAATAGCTCAGTATGGAGATGAATAGAAAGCCTGAGGTCAATAGAAATAGGTAGCCGAATACGTACCGCAAATTGGCGGGTAAACGATTGCCTTCCGTTGATTTGTCTTTTTTGCTAGAGACTGCCTTTTTGGCCATAAGTTCGCGTTGTGCTTAATGCGCAAAAATAGCACACTCCAAGGCAATAGGAAAACATATTATTTCACATCAAAGCATTGTGCACGAATACGACTTTTGAATTGGTCATTAATATTCTCAAAACCCAAAAGCCTAAACATCTGCAAAAATCAGGAAAAGTATTATGCATGCATAGAAATATTTTATACCTTTACGCCTCATTCATCGAAAAATAGTCTACAATAAAACAAATCATATGCAGAAGAGAATCATCAACAAAGTGGCGGTATTGGGTTCGGGAATTATGGGGTCACGAATAGCCTGCCACCTAGCGAATGTAGGTGTTGAGTCTGTGCTCTTGGACATCGTTCCACGTGAACTTACGCCGGAAGAGGAGAAGAAGGGTAAGACTTTAAACGATCCAGAGGTCCGCAACCGCATTGTGAATACGAGTTTGCAAACCGCACTAAAGAGTAATCCTTCGCCTATTTTTTCCAGTTCGTTTTCCTCGAGAATAAGCACGGGTAATTTCGAGGACGACATGTCCAAAATTGCTGATTGCGACTGGATCATTGAAGTTGTTGTTGAGCGTTTGGACATCAAAAAAATCGTTTTTGATTCCGTAGAAAAACACCGAAAGCCCGGCACGCTCATTAGTTCCAACACCAGTGGTATTCCCATCCATCTGATGTTAGAAGGCCGCTCGGACGATTTTCAGAAAAACTTTATTGGCACACACTTTTTTAACCCTCCACGCTATCTCCCACTATTAGAAATCATTCCCACCCCCAAAACCGATCCTGAGGTGGTAGATTTCTTTATGAAGTACGGCGATCGTTATTTGGGTAAGCAAACGGTATTGTGTAAAGATACCCCGGCCTTTATTGCCAATCGTATTGGTATTTTCTCCATCATGTCGTTGTTTCATAGTATGAAAGACTTCGGACTGAGTGTGGAGGAGATCGACAAACTTACGGGGCCGGTTATTGGACGTCCTAAATCGGCGACCTTCCGCACCTGCGATGTCGTGGGATTAGATACCCTTGTACACGTCGCCAATGGTCTGCATAAAGCCACTGGCGCGGAGGTGTTTTCTCTTCCGGATTTTATTCAGAAAATGATGGAAAATCAGTGGTTGGGCTCTAAGAGCGGCCAGGGATTTTATAAGAAGGTTAAAAACGAGGACGGTAGCAGCGAGATTTTGAGTTTGGATCTTTCCAGTATGGAGTACGTCTCGCAGAAGAAAGCCAAATTTGCAACTTTGGAACAAACCAAGCCCATTGATGAGGTCGCTGACCGATTTAAAGTCTTATGCGCCGGAAAAGACCAAGCGGGCGCGTTCTACCGCAAGAGTTTTTCGGCACTTTTTGATTACGTGAGCAAGAGCATTCCGGAAATCTCCGACGAGTTGTTCAGAATAGACCAAGGTATGCGCGCCGGATTCGGTTGGCAGCACGGTCCATTCCAAATCTGGGACGCCATAGGCGTGGAGCGCGGTGTGAAGATGATGCGTGCAGAAGGCTTTGAGCCCGCAGACTGGGTGACCAAAATGCTGGAGTCTGGACAAAAATCCTTTTATAAACTCAACGGAACAAGTCTGGAGTACTACGATATTCAGGCATCAAAATCGGCAGTTGTTCCCGGACTTGAAGATTTGATTATTCTCGATCACTTGCGGGGTTCGAAAACGGTTTGGGAGAATAACGAATGTGCGGTTATCGATTTGGGTGACGGTATTTTGAATATCGAATTCCGCTCAAAGATGAATTCTCTCGGAGGCGGCGTATTAAGCGGAATCAACAAGGGAATTGAAATCGCGGAGAAAGATTTCCGCGGGGTGGTTATCGCCAATCAGGGCGCTAATTTTAGCGTTGGCGCCAATTTGATGATGGTCTTTATGATGGCCGTTGAGCAAGAATACGACGAGTTGAATTTTAGTATTAAGTACTTTCAAGACACCATGATGCGTGCCCGCTACTCAACCATTCCGGTGGTGGTAGCCCCTCATCAAATGGCTTTGGGAGGTGGTTGTGAGCTCACATTACACGCCGATGCGGTACAAATTGCCGGTGAGACCTATATGGGTCTGGTGGAATTCGGCGTTGGAGTTATTCCCGGCGGTGGAGGAACCAAAGAGCTTACGCGACGTTCGGCCTTGCGTTACGAAAAAGACGATGTGGAATTGAACGTTCTACGTGAAAACTTCTACCGCATTGCGATGGCTAAAGTTTCAACTTCTGCCGAAGAAGCATTTGAAAATGGCTACGTTATTCGCGGAAGAGACGCTATTACTATGAATCGTGAGCGACTCATTGCCGACGCCAAATCTAAGGCGATTGCGCTGGCCGAGCAGGGATACACCATGCCCGCAAAGGAAAAATTCCGCGTTCTGGGTCGTCAATCTTTAGGTATGTTTGAAGTGGGTATCAATCAGATGCTCGAGGGAAGATATATTTCGCCACACGAGGTAAAGATGGCTAGGAAATTAGCCTATGTTATGTCCGGTGGTGACTTAAGCGAACCTACCAATGTCAGCGAGCAGTATTTGCTAGACCTGGAGCGGGAAGCCTTCTTGTCGCTTTGTACCGAGAAAAAGACTTTGGAGCGAATACAGCACATGTTGCAAACGGGTAAGCCATTACGGAATTAATGACATAGGGCCAAGGAACGCCCTGGCCCTATGCTCCCTAAAAATTGGCTTCCAATAAAAACAAATTTTCATGTGTACGCTAACATACCTTCCGAGAGCGAATGGTTTTGTATTGACTTCCAGTAGAGATGAGTTGCCTAAGCGGGTGGCTACTCCGCCAAGCGACTACGAGTATGAAGGGAAGAAATTGGTGTTTCCCAAGGATAAATTTTCGCAGGGCTCGTGGCTGGTTAGTAACGACCGCGGACGAGTAAGCAGTCTACTCAATGGCGGATTGCAGCCGCATCAGAGGCGAGATTCGTATAGAAAAAGTCGGGGTATTGTGCACTTGGACCTCTATCTATTTTCCGGATTAGAGGAGTTCTCGCGTGACTACAATCTTAATGATATTGAGCCTTTTACGATTGTCTCCGTTGAGGGAAGTCAGATTATCCAGTTGGTATGGACGGGTTCGGAAAAACTCCTGGATCAGTTTGATGGCCGAAAGCCAAAGATTTGGAGTTCGTCGATGTTGTATGATTCGGAGATGAAAAAAATGCGTGAGATTTGGTTTGCCGAATGGTTAAATTCGAATACTGAGTTGGGTCGTGAGCGAATGATGGATTTTCATCAGCAATCCTTCACCGACGATCCGCGGTGTGATGTTATCATGCAACGGGAAACAGGAGTTCGCACGACCAGTATTACCCAAATTATTAGTTCAGGTGAAGGTATTGAATACTTTCATTATCAGGTTGATGAGGATAGGGTGGTTCGGCGTGTGCGGTAGGGATAAGGCATGCCTTGCCGCTACCGCAATTGTTTCCAGCGAAAATAATCAAACAAAACCGTTTCAATTCCTTTTCGAATGTAGACGTCTTCCTGCATTGACCAGGTTTCTCCAGCGCGATTTCTCAGCCTTACGTCCTCTCCATTTTCCAGAGCCAGAAATATATGAGCTGCTAGGGTATGCATGTAATCGCGGTTGGAATTAAGGAGTTCAAAAACCGTATCTGAGGCTATGAAAACCTCGCTGTGTAGCCAGTTGGAGTCGATTACCGGGGCGATGAAGAACTCTTCGGACGCGAGGTTTTCCAGCAAGACAAAATTCAGGGGAACATCTGTTTTCTCCAGTTTTTTCAGTTGGTAGCGCTGAAATCCTCGATAAGTGTCGCGGGTGTAGTAGAAGCTGCGGATATTGTGGAAATACATTTTGCCGCTTTGCGTATACTTAAAATTCAATGCCATCAAATCCTTTTCCGGAGCTTTCGGACTCAGCAGAATACTCACAAATATCCAAAAGCTAAAGAAGTAGATCATCCACCTGACGGGCGGATTGAGCGAATTCCATCGATTTAAAAGTTTTTTCATAAAATCTCAAACAAGCTTGCGTGTAGACTTGTTTATCGTAATTTTGCAACTCAATTGCAAGAAGGCGATTTTCGTCTTTTTAAGTAAAAGTAAAAGTTGAGATAATCAGGCTTATAATTTTGATAATCAGCATATATCGTATTGGTTATTTGTTCGTGATTTTTTTCACGATTCTTGGCGGTGCGGTTTATTCGCAGGGCAAATTTAGGGTTTACGGCAGTATTTTATATGAGGGAGTTCCGGTTCAGCAGGCGCGTGTTGGCATTTCAGAATTGCAAATGACCATTCGCACGGACGTCAACGGGTACTTTTCTTTTACTGGTGTTCCGGAGGGAACTTATCATTTGACAGTAAACAGGCATAACACCATTTTTGTAGAGCAGGTACTTCGGGTAAATGGTGAAGACGTGCATATTGACGTCGATTTAGAGTATGCTACGGTGATGATTCAGGAGGTAAAGATAGAGACCAATCCGTTTCGCAGTGGACCTAAGGAAAAGTCACTAAGTGTTCAAACCATACAGCGAGAGGAATTAGACCGTTACGCATCGGAATCTTTCGTTGCGGCTTTAGAGCGTCAGCCGGGGATTTCCATGATCAATACCGGGGTAGGAATAGCCAAGCCAGTAATACGTGGTATGGCCTTCAATCGGGTGATGGTCAATGACCGTGGGATTAAGCAGGAAGGTCAGCAGTGGGGTGCGGATCACGGATTAGAGATTGATCCTTATGACGTTGAGCGGGTGGAGGTAGTCAAGGGTCCGGCGGCATTATTGTACGGATCCGACGCGATGGGGGGAGTGATTAACATTCGTCCGCCTCTAGTGATGCCGGCGGGAGAAATTCGCGGAGGAGTGACTAGTTTGTACCGTTCCAACAACGATTTATACGCCTTTAGTGCCTTTGTAGAGGGCAGCAGCAGTTCGTGGTTCTATCGCGTTCGCTTAACCACGCAGGACTATGGTAATTATCGCGTTCCGGCCAACAGTTTTGTTTACGCGGGTTTTTTATTGCCTATATACGATCAGATGCTGACCAATACGGCTGGCAAGGAGCGCCATGGTTCTGCGACCGTTGGGTATCGATTCAAGAAGGGGGTGAGTAGTTTGACTTTGAGTCGATTTCATCAGGAAGTTGGACTTTTTCCTGGAGCGGTTGGAATGCCTAGAGCCTACAATCTTCAGCATAGAGGTGAATTTAGAAACATTGATTTGCCCAATCAGGAAAACACCCATATCAAATTGATATCCAACACCTCGTTTTTTGTCGGAAGTTCCCGTTTTGAAGTCGACTTAGGGTATCAGCGAAATTTACGGCGTGAGTTGAGTTCACCGCACGCGCACGGCATGAATCCGCGGCCCGAGGGTAATTTGGCTATGGAGTTGGATTTACATACCATCACCGCCAACGCGAAGCTAAGTCGTGATTTTGGGCTGCGCTGGAATGCCACACTTGGCATGCAGAATCAGTATATGGAGCATGGGTACAGTGGTTTTGAATTTTTGGTTCCGGCCTATCGCAGTTACATTTCGGGTATTTTCGGGTATGTGGAGCACGCATTGCGAGACGATTTGTATTGGAATATCGGGGCGCGAATCGATGGGGCAAGACACGATATTCAGGCCCATTTTCAGCCGGTTTATCAGTTTTTTCAACCAACTGGTGAGTTTACACAGCGCAATCCCGATATTGATCGATCTTTTTTAAATTGGAGTGGAGCCACTGGGTTATCTTGGATATACGACAACAATTGGAACGCCAAGTTGAATTTGGGAAGTAGTTTTCGCATACCCACACCAGTGGAGTTGAGCGTGAACGGGGTTCATCACGGCAATTTCAGACACGAGCTAGGCAATCCTGATCTTTTAGGTGAGCGCGGCTTGCAGGCCGATTTAAATATTACTTGGAAGAATCAGGTTTGGTTTATGGCGGTTACGCCTTTTATGAGTGTTTACGATCGGTATATTTATTTAGCTCCCAGTGGACGTTTTTCAGATTTACCCGGTTCACGACCGTTTTGGGAGTATCGACAGAATGCCGCTCAGTTTGTCGGAGTCGAGTTTCAGGTAGAGCGTCAGATTCTTTCCGGATTGCACGTTGAGGCCAGCGTCGAGTACGTGCAGAATAAGAATTTAGATACGGGTTTGCCCTTGCCTCTAACGCCTCCGTTAGGGATTTTTGGAGCTGTTGAATACGAGCGGGCCTTAGGCAATAGATTTATTTCTTCATGGTACGTGCGTTCCGAGATTCGTTACGCTGCAGATCAGAATAGGGTAGATCGGAATGAATTGACTACCGAGGGTTTTACTTTAATCAATGCGGGTATTGGCGGAGTATTTAAGTTTGGAAAACAGGAAGTTGACCTCAGTCTTCGCGGAACCAATTTAACCAATGCCTTATACTTCCATCATCTCAGCAGATACCGTTTATTGAATTTACCAGAGCAGGGACGCAACATCAGCATAATGCTAAAAATGCCCTTAGCGAGATATCGCTAAGGGCATTTTTCAGTCGGGTAAGTTTAGATTTACCAGCGGCTGCTAGGCGTGCGACTTGCGGAGGTGTTTTGTCGCAGATTGAATCCCATGGTGAAGACGATGCGTTGCGAGTCGCGACCTTGGATATAGGCCAGATTGATGGGGAAATTTACATAATCACTGCGGAAGGTGTATCCCGCGGCGTAGACCATGCCTGTGCCTACGATGGAGGCATTGGGTCCAAAACCAACTTCTAGTCCTTCAGCGCTACGAAAACCAAAGAGCACATTCAGAGAAGGAATCAACAAGCCTTGATCAAAACCAGAAATCATGGGAATAAATTCAATGAGTCCGGCCGTACCCGCTGGGGTTGCGAAAAACTGCTTTTCAAACTGCCATCCGAAAGTCGTCAGGAAATTATTAATTGGATTTTCTGGCGAGAAATGATTGGACATATCGTAGATTCGGGAGAAGTCGGCTTCAATAATGTACAGGCCTCCAAATCGCGGTCCGGAAAGACTCAGTGGTTCAACCATTGGGGTGGACACGTCGCGAATCAATGGAGGTTGTTGCGCTAGTAGCGTTTGGATGTGAAAGATCAAGCTCAGACAAATCATAGTCGCTACACGGAAAATCGATTGAGTTTTCATAATTCAAAGTTTAAATTGTTTTGTTGCGTTGTTTTTAATTTCCAACACGGCAAATGTCCATTCATCACAGCAAGTATTCGTCTTGATTACCACACCTAAATTTTCAATTATTATCGAAAATCGCAATAAATTACACTTAGGTCGATATATCTTGGATAAATTATTGTTTTTTGTGTGTGATGACTTGTTTTATCGAAAAAATAATCGATATTTGCTGAAATATTTTGCCGTATTATTATGGAGCACGAAAATAAACTTGATGTACAGAAGGCATTATTCGATGCAATTTCGTCGCAACTGCCTCCCAACCGTTCTTTGGTGGATACGTTGATGGATATTTTGGAGGTTAGCCGAGATTCGGTTTACCGTAGATTGCGAGGCGATACTCGAATTGACTTTGATGAGGCGAGTAAATTGGCCATGCATTTTTCCATTTCGCTCAACGACATCATGCACAATAAGGAGGATAGGATTGTCTTCCAGCGCGATAGATTCATTCATTCGGTTGAGGATTTACAGCAGATGTTGCAGAACAATTTAGATACATTCACCATCATTGAGCAGAGTTCAGCGCGGAAGGTTTATTATTTGGCGAAGGATATTCCCTTTTTTCACATTTATGGTTTTCCAGAGTTGGCTTCGTTCCGCATGTATGTTTGGTTAAAATCGGTGTATTACATTGATAAAATCGACGGAAAGAATTTCAGCATGAGTGATATTCCGCAGAGTTTGGTAGATTTGGCCAGTAAAATTTATCGGAAATACGAGCGAATTCCCGTGGTAGAAATATGGAACGAGACGACTCCTTCGAGTTTACTCATGCAGATCGATTATTATTATGAAGCGGGTTTATTTTCCTCCAAGGAGGAGGCTTTAAATATTTGCGAGCAGTTTCGTTTGATGGTACGCCGAATTTACAAAAGTGCGCTCAATGGATACCGTGTGTTGGAAAACGGAACGGCCGTCCCCAACGCAACATTCGAAATGTACATCAATGAGATCCTGATAATGGACAATCATATTTTGTCGGAAGTCAATGGTAATTTGCGGTATTTCATGCCCTATGGAGGGGTGAACTACATAGTCACCGCCGACCGTTCGATTTGCACCGACATGAAGTCTTACATTGATCGTCAGCTGACTAAGTCTTCATTGATTTCTCAAGTTTCTGAAAAAGAGCGCAATCGTTTTTTCATTCGCTTGGGTAGACAAATTGAGCAGTTGCGCGAGAAAATCGAGAAGACAAACCCATTTTTCTAGTAGCTACAGAACTTCAAATTTTGCTCGTAGACTGACTACGCTTAGACTTATCTTTGCCGGCTAAATTGAGACGATCTATTATGAGTAGTGGGCAGGCGGAAATGAGTTTTTTGGAGCATTTAGAAGAGCTTCGCTGGCATATTGTACGGTCGGTGATTGCCATACTAGTACTCGCCATCGTATTGTTTACCCAGAAATCTCTGTTGATCGACAGTTTACTCATGGGGCCAGCTACCCCCGGGTTCTTTACCTACGATTTTTTTTGTTATTGGTCGGGTAGACTCTGGAATGGCGACACATTTTGTTTAGATGAAATGCCGTTTAGTCTTCAGAATGTTGAAATGGCGGGTCAGTTTTCGGTCCACATATGGGTTTCTCTGATAGGTGGATTTATCATGGCCTTTCCTTATATGCTTTGGGAGACTTGGCGGTTTATCAGTCCTGGACTAAAAGACTCTGAGCGTCGTGCCTCACGTTGGGTAATTTGGGTGTGTAGTCTTCTTTTTGGCATAGGTGTAGTTTTCGCCTATTACCTCATTGTTCCCTTATCGGTGCAGTTTTTGGGAGGGTATAAAGTCAGTGAGATGGTTCAAAATCAGGTCACCATCACTTCGTATTTAAACACTGTATCTTCTATACTATTGGCCTGTGCAATTCTCTTTGAGTTGCCTTTGGTGATTTACTTTTTATCCAAAGCGGGCTTAGTTACGCCTCAGTGGATGCGTACGTATCGTCGTCATGCATTGGTAGTGACCTTGATTATATCGGCCATCATTACACCGCCGGATATTTCCAGTCAGATCTTAGTAAGTATTCCGGTGCTAATCTTGTATCAATTGAGCATTTACGTTTCCGCGTACGTTCACCGAGGGCGTAATCAGGACGCCAAAATGTCTTCGTAAATTTTCTCGTATTGCGGAGCAATCTGTTCGATATCAAATAGAAGAGAGCGTCTTTTCGCATTTACGCGCAGTCTTTCTTCTTCTGCAGGACTATTGAGAATATGCAAAACGTATTTACTCATAGCCTCTACATCCCCAACATTGGCTACAAAACCAGTTTCGTTGTGAATATTGACTTCGGGAATTCCCCCCGTATTGCTACTCACAACCGGAACTGCGCAGGCCATTGCTTCCAGAGCGGCCAGTCCGAAACTCTCTTTTTCGGAGGGCAGCATAAAAACATCTGTGCAACGCAGAATACGATCGATGTCTAAAATTTTCCCTAGAAAAATAACATCTTCAGCAACGCCCAATTCGTAGGCAAGCATTCTCGCTGGTTCTTTATCCGGACCATCGCCAACCATCAGGAGTCGCGCATTGGAATGTTTGCGTACTTCGGCAAAAACCCGGATGATATCGCGAATGCGCTTTACCGGGCGAAAGTTACTGATGTGGGTTATAATGCGTTGTCCTTCCGGGGCAAACTGTCGTCGCAAACACTCTCGTTGTTGTTCATAGACTCTCCGATCGATGAAGTTCGGAACAACTTGGATTTCCTTGGTGATGTTAAAAAACGACTCAGTATCGGTTTTTAAGCTTTCCGAGACACTCGTTACCACATCCGAGGCATTGATGCTAAATTCAACGGCGTCTCGATAAATGGGGTTACGTCCAACAAGTGTGATGTCTGTTCCGTGAAGGGTAGTAACTACGGGTATGTGGATACCGTTTTGCGCCAAAATTTGCTTGGCCATGTGGGCGGCGTAGGCGTGTGGGATGGCGTAATGAACATGCAGGACATCGAGTTTCCACTTTTTAATCACCTGTACCAATTTCGAACTTAAGGCAAGTTCGTAGGGCTGATAGTGAAATAAGGGGTAGTCGTGCATACTCACCTCATGGTAATAGGTATTCGGGTCGAGTGAGTTTAGACGCACCGGTTGGTCGTACGTAATAAAGTGTGCTTGATGACCGCGTTCAGCAAGAAACTTTCCCAGCTCTGTGGCAATTACTCCTGAACCACCAAACGTAGGGTAGCAGACAATTCCAATCTTCATTTTTGTGTTTTAGTACGACAAAAGTACATCATGTTTGGCCTGTTGTAAAATTCTTTCTGTCCTCGTAACTTGCGAGCTCTACCAAAAAACACAATTATGGCTTTTCTTTTGAAGATGTACGAAGAAAATCCCAACGAACGTCATTTAAATCAAATCGTTGAGATTTTAAGAAATGGAGGGCTGATTATATATCCCACCGATACAGTGTATTCAATTGGCTGTGATTTGCATAATCCCAAGGCCATAGAGCGAGTTGCGCGTATAAAAAACATCAAGCCGGAAAAAGCAGATTTCTCAATAATTTTCGACGATCTATCGCGATTATCCCAGTACACAAAATCGGTTAACAATAGTACTTTTAAGATACTCAAGCGAATACTGCCCGGTCCTTATACCTGCATATTATCTGCGAGCAGTGTTATACCTAAATTGTTTAAAAACAACAAAAAAACCATTGGTATTCGAATTCCCGATAATGCCATTCCACGGAGTATTGTCACTAAGTTTGATGGTCCAATCATCGCTACGTCAGTCCACGACGATGACGAGGTTATTGAATACACCACCGATCCGGAGTTGATTCTCGAGAAGTACGGACATCTCGTTGATGTAGTCATCGACGGAGGGTACGGCGATAATTACGCTTCCACCGTCATTGATTTTTCTTTGGATACGCCGGAAGTTTTACGCGAAGGAAAAGGGCCCATAGAAGGGGTGTTGTAAATAATGAAGAGTTTGGGTTATACCAAATTCTGCAAATCGATCATTAGGAAGTACGCTACTGAACGAAGATTTTTTTTAATAAAGGGTCTTTGTTATTAGTGTTAATGCTTCTTTAGGTCTTTTTATAAACCGAGTCATATCTAAGAAGATATTGTTTGCTATTATTTTAAAATTCATCTTCATTAAAAGATAATTTTGATTGTAATGGATTGGTGTTATAATTTCGCCTCGTGAAATCACTAATTTTGATCACACAAAACTAATCAAAAATCAACTCCGTTAATTTGTTGGTTATGATTAATGTATTTTGAAATTCTTAGTGGTCAATCACACTTTTAAAATGTGCTTTAACAATTAACATAATGCGCTGTAAATCAGTACTATTTTTTGTTATTTTTTCAAAATCGATTTTCGGTCAATTTAATAATTCATTTAATTACTGGGAATGGGGTATAGGTGTAGGTTCTATGTACTACCAAGGTGAAATGACTCCATCAATAGAACCTTTAGCTCTCTTTAACTCTACGCGTCCCCATTTTCAGTTAAATTATAAATACTCTGTTCATCCTCTTGTTTTACTTTGTCTAGATGGTAGTTATTCGATTTTAGTCGCAAAAGATGAGGATTATACGCAAAATAGAAATCGAGGTTGGGAGATGAATACGCATATTATTCAGCTTAATCCTTCAATGGAGATTAATCTTAGACGTTTTGGTAAATTTCATTATCGCAATAAATTGGCTTTGTATATTAAAGGTGGTGGCGGACTATTACTTTATAATCCTACCCCTACTTTTGCTACTCCTTTGCCGGATAATCATATATTATATAATGGCTCTTATCAAACAATTAACCTATTTGGCGGAGGTGGTATGAAAATACGTGTTAGCTATAATTACATGATAACACTAGAAGGAACCATTCATTATGCTTTTACCGATAGATTGGAGGGTTGGGATAGAAACTTCTTATCATTTAACGATATGTACGGTGGGTTTAGGATCACCGTACAGCGTTTAATGATGGGGACCAATGTGAAATCCCGTCGATAATCTAATCACTGCTTGATTCTCCTAAAGTGGTCTTCAAGTTCGTTGAGTGTTGAAGGGTTTGTCTTTAGATCCTTGACCACTTTTCCTCTATCTAACAATACAATACGTGAACAAATCTCGGTTACGTGGCTGAGATCATGACTAGAAATGAGGAATGTCACTCCATTTTTATGTTCTTCATCTATTAATTCTCGAAGAATGAACTGACTGGAGGGATCAAGGTTTGCGAAGGGTTCGTCGAGGATAACTACATCGGGATTACCAATAAATGAGGCAGCAATGCCAACTTTCTTCTGATTCCCTTTAGATAAATCACGGATGAAACGCTTTTGACCAATAATTTCGTCGCCAAATAATTCACTAAATCGCTCCAATTGCTGATTGGTTTGATCTCTAGTTAGTCCGCGGGTTTTCCCCACATACACAAAGTATTCTTCGGGTTTTAGATAATCGATGAGAAAACCTTCATCAAGAAAGGCTCCGGTAATTTCTTTCCAATTTTCACTGGTGCTTACTTGTATATCGTTGATGGCTATGATACCCGCATCTAAGGGAATGAGATCGAGCAAGGCTCTGAATAAGGTGGTTTTTCCGGCACCGTTGTTCCCTACCAGGCCAAAGCAAGCTCCCTTGTCAATGTCTAGACTTTCTATATTTAAGACTTCGCGTTCTCCGTAAGACTTTTGTGCGTTGTGAATGTGGATCATATTTGTGCTTTTAAGATTCGCGTTGACGGAATGAATCGGCCATCAAGTACTTCTTTTCTCTAAAATTCGTAGCAATTCCTTTTATCCACGTCCGGTGAAATGCTAAACTAAGCACACTGAACACGACCAGGGCCAATAATCCTGCGTAATGACCGAACGGCCAAGAGAATAAACCGTAGATAACCAAGGGAAGCAAGATCAATGGAAAAATCATTAAAAATTGTAATGCGCTAGTTCCTTGGTAGTTTAATGCGCTGCCGGCGTTTAAGTCAATGGGCTTACGCTGATATGTTGATAAAAACATCAGTAAGTAGGTGTTAAATCCAATGTTATACAAGGCCGCAGCGAAATGTACGGGAACCAATTCAACATTTTTAAATGCATACAAGAGTGAGAAAATAAAAGGAATGAGGTTTAGCAAAACCAGCAGACGCCATTTTCCCAAGAAAAATTTCTCGACTTGCAGTGGTCGGGTGAGTATGCCGTCGAAATAGCGTGCTTCCCATGCGATGAGATACTGTCCGTAATTTAAAGCACCAGAACCTAACATAAAGACTGCAATAAACATGCTGGATCCAATATTGTCGTCTTTATAGAAAAACACGCCGTAGAATAGAAATAAAACGGTGAGCAGTATGGCACTTCGGGTACGTTTATGTCGTAGTATAAGTTTCCATTCATTAGCGACTAATATGCTCAATAAACTTTCCCCATTGAAATCGAGTTTACTCCAAATCCCGTCTTTTTTATCGTTAATTCTCCAGCGTTCTTCGTAGCGGTTAAATAGCAAATAGCGGTGATTCCACTTATAAGCTAATACGGGGTATGCAAAAAAGAGCAGGGCTAAGGGACTACTGAGTATTGGACTAAAAACAAATTGGGAAACACTCTGTAATGCACCATCTGTATACCATTCCGTCAAAGCAATAAGGCCAATAATGACTAACTTTATCAGTGTTGCTTTGGTATTGCTGGCGAAAAGCCGCTTTAAGTGTGTGCCCAATAGCGTATTTCCGAGTAAAATGGCAATCAAAAATACCAGCCACCAAAGACTTGGAAAAAATCCACTTTCAGGTAAAATCAGGTTCTTTGCAAACGGAAGGAAAACGATCAAGGCTATTAAATTCAGAAAATTGAATAAGGATTTTCCGAGAATTAGGTTAACCAGACGCTTAAACGGAATAGGCAACAATGTGTAATGTCTCAGCTGTATACTGGAAAGTTCTTGGCTCGCAAACCGAAAAGCTAAATCTCCTAGTATGTAGTAAAGCGCGAAACTCGCTGTATAACTGATAACACTTAAGTCTTCGGGTTTGTGTTTATTCACCATCTCTGGCAAAATATAACTTACCGCAATTGCCAATAAGGTAAAATAAAGGCCAACAATTCCCAGTAGGATTTTCCCTCCCCAACCACCACGCATAAAGCCACCACGTAAACTTGCAAGTACTGAATGTCTGAGGATTTCTAGCATATTGCGATTGTCTGATTTGGGTCGTTAGTGGCGCAGGATATCTAAAAATTACACCTTAGTTTTTTTTCGCAATAAGGCTACATTTTCAACGTGATGGGTGTGAGGAAACATATCAACTGGCTGAAAGCGTTCAACCTCGTACATATCCGACATCAAGGCTAAATCTCTAGCCTGGGTTGCGCTATTGCAACTGATATACACCCACCTTTCGGGTTTAAGGTCGAGTAGTGTCTGAACTACCGATGGATGCATACCTTCTCTTGGCGGATCTACAATTAAGGTATCGGGATTACCGTGCTGCTCTACAAATTCCTGATTGAGCGTTTCGCGCATGTCTCCGGCAAAGAATTCGGTATTCGAAATTCCGTTTCGTAAGGCATTTTCCTTAGCATTCTTTATGGAATCCTCAACCAGTTCAACTCCGATAACCTTACGGACTAGTGGCGCAAGATAGAGTGCTATTGTCCCAACACCGGTGTATAGATCATAGACCAATTCGTGTTCTTGGGGATTTAAAAAGTCAATGGCAACGCGATAGAGTGCCTCGGCTTGTAGGGCATTGGTTTGGTAAAATGTCTTGGGCCCAATGTGGAAGTTGAGATCTGCATCGGATTCACGGTAGGCTACCATCCGCTCCAAAATATATCCTTTTCCCCATGAAGTAATGACATCCTGATCGTAAAGCGATTCATTTCCTTTGAGGTTGACGGTGTAAAGTCCGGTAGTAATCTCGGGAAAAGCTGCCTGTAAATCGCTCATTACTTTTTCCGGACGGACATGCTCGTCGGGGCCAAATTGTACAAGCGTCATAACTTCACCAGTACTAGCTGTTCGAATAAGTAGGGAACGCAAAGCTCCAACTTTATCGTACGGGTGATAGTAGCTCAGGTTGTGTTCTTTTGCGTAGACTCTAAACCAATTTCGAATGGCGTTTGAGGGCTCCGGTTGTAGGTGACAGTGTTCGATATCTATAACTCTATCCCAGCGACCCGGAGCGTGAAATCCTAAGGCGTTGCGACCACTGATGTCCTCACCAGTAGCAATTTCTTCGTCCGTCAACCAGCGATGTGTACTAAAAGAGTACTCCATTTTATTGCGATAATAGAATGCGCTAGGCGAGGGGAGTATCGGTTCGGGAGTGGGAAGTTTAAGGTGTCCAATCCGACTAAGATTTTGTTTGACCTCATCGGCCTTGAAACTCAATTGTGCGTCATAGGCTAGGTGCTGCCATTTACATCCACCACAGTGCTCGAAATGGGCGCACTCGGGGGTTATGCGTTTCTCCGAAGGCGTAATAATTTCGACTACTTTAGCTTCGGCGTACGAACGTTTTTGTTTGTAGACTAAAGCACGGACGAAATCGCCCGGAACTGCACCAGAAACGAATACTGTTTTTCCTTCAGGAAGATGCGCGATGGCTTTTCCCTTGGCACCAGCTCCAGTAATCTGGAGTTCGTGCAGGGTCTTTTTTCTGCGGTTATTGCCCATTAGGTTTAGTTCAGACCGAAGTAAGTACGAATCTTATCTACGTAGTTGAGCTCTTCCCAAGGAAAGAGAAGCACATCCATTTCTAAATTTTCGACTTCCCCGTTGTTAAATCGCTGAAAGCTTTTGCGAACGATTTGTGGATTTCTCCCCATGTGTCCGTAAGCTGCTGTTTCCGAGTAAATTGGCTTTCTCAATTGAAGTCTTTGTTCAATTTGATAGGGCGTCATCGGGAAAAGTTCCTCAACCATAGCGGAAATCTGTGAATCGGTAATGCCGTTTTTAGCTGTCCCGTACGAGTTGATGTAAATGCTCGTAGGTTTGGCAACACCAATCGCGTAGGATACCTGCACGAGTACCTCCGTACATATTTCGGAGGCGACTAGGTTTTTTGCGATATGTCGAGCTGCATACGCGGCTGATCGATCCACCTTACTGGGATCTTTTCCAGAGAATGCACCGCCTCCATGTGCGCCTTTTCCTCCGTACGTATCTACAATAATCTTTCTGCCGGTTAGACCAGCATCACCGTGCGGACCGCCAATAACAAATTTCCCTGTGGGATTGATGTGATAGGTAATATCGTCGTCGAAGAGGTTTTGCAGTTCGGCGGGGAGCTGAGCCTTTACACGCGGTATGAGAATGGCTTTGATATCGGCAGCAATTTTTTGTTGCATAACCTCCTCTTTTGCATCAAAAGGATCGTGCTGGGTAGATACCACAATGGTAGTGATGCGAACGGGCGTGTTGTCGTCGTTGTATTCAATGGTGACCTGTGACTTAGCGTCGGGACGTAAATAGGTGATATCCTTGTTTTCTCGGCGTAAAACAGCAAGTTCTTTCAAAATTCGGTGAGAAAGATCCAGGGCTAAAGGCATGTAGTTTTCGGTTTCGTTGGTTGCGTAACCAAACATCATTCCTTGATCGCCAGCGCCTTGCTCTTCAGCCACACTGCGGTCAACACCCTGATTGATGTCGCTAGACTGTTCGTGAATGGCCGACAAAACACCGCATGAATTTCCGTCGAACATATACTCACTACGTGTGTAGCCAATTCGGTTGATGGTGTCGCGGGCTACCTGCTGAACATCCACGTAGGTTTTGGATTTAACTTCTCCAGCAAGTACAACCTGACCGGTTGTCACTAAGGTTTCGACGGCGACTTTACTCGACGGGTCAAAGGCTAAAAATTGATCGAGAATGGCATCAGAAATTTGATCTGAAATCTTATCGGGGTGTCCTTCAGAAACGGACTCGGAGGTAAAGTAATACGGCATTTTTTTATATTTTATTCCTAAACAAAATTTTCGTGGAGGATGTCAAAAATGCCTTGCAGGATTCTGCTTTTAGCATTTTTTATGGTGGTTGCAATCAGTCAAATCTCTCCACTGGGGCGGCAAATGTACAGTACACAGATGAGAGAATAAACACTAAAGTTGTTTTTCCATTTCAATAAGTACGTCACGTAGGCGGGCAGCCTCAATAAAATCTAGGGATTTGGCGGCTTTTTCCATTTCCTTACGTGTTTTCTCAATTTCTTTTTTGATGTCTGCGGGCGAACTATACTTCTCTCGTCCTTCCGCGGCAAAGTTGATGCTGGTGTGGATGAAACTTTTGGTTCGCTCGCCAGGCGTGGCATCTCTGCGGTCTAGGACAGACGTCTTGGGCTTATTCAATGCCTTTGGTTCCAATCCGTGTTTGTCATTATACGCAGCCTGTGCTGCACGTCGACGGTTGGTTTCATCGATGGTCAACTGCATACTGTTGGTGATTTTGTCGGCATACATAATGGCACGGCCCTCTAGATGGCGGGCTGCTCTACCAACTGTTTGTACGAGCGAACGTTCAGAACGAAGAAAACCTTCTTTGTCAGCATCGAGTATGGCTACCAGAGATACTTCAGGTAAATCAAGTCCTTCTCGCAAGAGGTTGACCCCAATAAGAACATCAAAGACCCCCAAACGCAAGTCGCGCATGATTTCCACCCGTTCGAGTGTGTCTACATCCGAATGAATATAGCGACAGCGAATACCGTAGCGAGTCAGATATTTGGTGAGCTCTTCCGCCATGCGTTTGGTTAGGGTGGTAACGAGTACACGTTCGTCCTTTTCTACGCGAATTTTTATTTCCGCCATCAAATCATCAATCTGATTTTCACTCGGGCGAATCTCAATGATGGGGTCCAAAAGTCCGGTAGGCCGAATGAGTTGCTCAACAATCACCCCTTCCGATTTTTCCAATTCGTATTCTGCCGGCGTAGCACTCACGTAAATGGTTTGATTCATTAGGTGCTCAAACTCCTCGAATTTCAACGGTCTGTTGTCCATGGCCGCCGGAAGACGAAAGCCATATTCCACTAGATTTTCCTTTCGACTGCGGTCGCCGCCGTACATTGCTCGGACTTGCGATACGGTAACGTGACTTTCATCAATAACCATTAGGTAATCATCAGGAAAGTAATCCAATAAACAGAACGGGCGGGTTCCCGGAGCTCGCCCATCCAAATACCTTGAATAGTTTTCAATGCCGGAGCAGTACCCCAGTTCTTTTATCATTTCCAAATCAAAGTTGGTGCGCTCCTCCAGTCGACGCGCCTCGAGCAGTCGTCTCTCTTTAATAAACTGGTCCTTGCGCATCTCTAAGTCATCCTGAATTTGCCGAATGGCTTGCTGCAAATTATCGGGTGAGGTCATAAATAAGTTTGCGGGGTAGATGCGAACGTGTTCCAACTTTGCCGTCATCGTCAAATCAACCGGATCCCATTCTTCGATGGCTTCAATTTCGTCACCCCAAAAGTGTATGCGAATAAAGCGGTCTGCATAGGCCGGAAAAATATCGACGGTGTCGCCTTTGACCCGAAAAGAACCCCGCTGAAATTCAGCAGTAGTACGAGCGTATAGACTATTTACAAATTTGTGCAGCAGTTTGTTTCGGGATATTTGTTCACCAGTTTCTAGACTAATCATTCCCTTGTGAAACTCCTCGGGATTACCGATGCCGTACAAACAAGATACGGAAGCAACCACAATGATATCTCTGCGACCGCTGAGCAGCGAAGACGTTGTACTTAAACGCAGCTTTTCAATGTCCTCATTGATGGACAAATCTTTTTCGATGTACGTGTTAGAGCTGGGGATATAGGCTTCCGGCTGATAGTAATCGTAGTACGAAACAAAATATTCAACGGCATTATTGGGAAAGAACTGCTTAAATTCACCGTAAAGTTGCGCGGCAAGGGTTTTATTATGACTTAAGACTAGGGTAGGGCGCTGAACTTTTTCCACCACATTAGCAATGGTAAAGGTCTTGCCAGAGCCAGTAACACCCAAAAGAGTTTGGTGTGCGGCTCCGCTTTCTAATCCTTCTGCGAGTTCTTTTATGGCTTTTGGCTGATCTCCAGTCGGTGCGTAATCCGATACAATTTTAAACTCCATGTAGGCTTAGGATTTTTTTCGTAATTTGATTTTCATATAAATAAGGTAGCCAAGAGTTACTCCAGCCACCGTGTAAACAATCCAAGGATCGAGTTCCATAGTTTTAATAAATAAGAACGGCAAATCTACAAAGTAGGTTCAGCCTTTGAAGAATTAAAATAAAAAATCCTAATCACTTGCGAGAATTACAAAAATTTTCATAACATTGACCTGAGCTTACTGCGGAAGCGTAAATGTTAAATAAAATGTCGTTTTTGAATCGCAGATGGTTATATTACTTTTGGTTATTCATTTTTTTTGCGGGTTTTTAATCATTGAAGTCGAATAAAATTTGATGTATGAAGAACGTTTTACTCGTTGTATTGTGTCTTTTTTCATTTCATATAAGTGCCCAGACAATTACTGGTCGGGTCATCGATAAGCGCGATAATCTTCCGGTTATAGGTGCTAACGTCATAATCAAGGGAACAATAATCGGAACATCCACAGGGGTTGATGGGGATTATGAATTGACCTTGCGAGGGCAGAGTTTTCCCGTGGTTGTGGAGGTTAGTTTTTTGGGAATGACTACACTGCAATTTGTTGCCAATCGAGCGGGCACACAGCCTCCGGTTTATATGGACGGTGACGCGGCCATGTTGGGAGAAGTCACGGTTATTGAGCAGCGATTAAGTCAAAAACAGCGTGAAAGTGCTTTGTCGGTTGTTGCTCTAGACGTCAAGGCAATTGCGGAAACTCCTTCGGTTAGTTTTTACGAGAGTTTAGGAAATTTACAGGGGGTTGACCTGACTTCAGCGAGTATTGGTTTTAAGATCATTAATACACGTGGATTTAACAGTACCTCTCCCGTTCGTTCTTTGCAAATTATTGACGGAGTTGATAATCAGGCACCCGGATTAAATTTTTCACTCGGAAACTTTGTTGGTGCTTCGGAATTAGATATTGTGAATGTGGATATCATCGCAGGGGCTTCAAGTGCATTTTATGGACCGAGTGCTTTCAATGGCGTGGTTTCGATGACGACCAAAGATCCATTTTTGTTTCGAGGCACCTCAGCTTCTCTTAAAGTTGGCGAGCGGAGTTTGCGGGAATTTGCGGTAAGACACGCGCAGGTATGGCAAGACAGCAAGGGTATAGATCGATTTGCTTGGAAGCTCAACGCGTATTACCTAGAAGCGGATGATTGGGTGGCGGATAATTATGGTCCCACGGATGAAAGTCTGGACGGCTCGGGCAATCCCGGCGGATTTGATGCGGTAAATATCTACGGTGATGAAATCGCCTTTTCCAACGCTTCAGTGCGCTCGTACCCCGGACTAGGGCGTTATTATCGCGATGGTATTCGGGAGGTTGATTTGGTCGATTACGATACACGAAATCTCAAGTTAGCGGCGTCGTTTCATTATCGTTTCGATGATCATTCGGAGTTGATATTTGCTAGTAATTTTGGTTATGGCACCACCGTTTATCAGGGTGATAATAGGTATAGTCTTAAAGATTTGATGTTTTTTCAAAATCGTTTAGAATGGCGTAAAAAAGATAAATTTTTTATTCGTGCTTACGCAACAAATGAGGATGCAGGAAATACTTATGATGCCTATTTTACAGCACTTAAAATGCAAGAGGCGGTTTTCGAGGATCGAGCATGGGGAGCAGCATACGAGAATTTATGGCCGGTAAATCAGGTACGTAATTTGCCGGGATTCCCAACGGCAAGTTTTAACACTGAGCGTGATTTATGGATGCAGCAGTACAATGAGTTTTTAACGCAAAATGTTGATGCTTTGACTCAACTACACCAGCAAACTCGCGCCGGTGCTAACGCGGGAGGATTAGGGGCTTTAGTGCCTGGAACCCCTATGTTCGACTCATTGTTTACCCATTTTACTACACGCACATTTGCAGAAGGGGGAACGCGCTTTTTTGATCGCTCCGCACTTTATCATATACACGGTGAGTACAAATGGGACTTTCCAAGTGCGCGTACCAATGTAACCGTTGGCGGAAATGGACGACTCTTTGCACCTAATTCTGACGGTTCAATATTTAGTGACACCGCGGGTATTCGGATTTATAATTATGAATATGGAGTGTACGGTGGCGCAACCAAGAAACTTATGGGTGAATTGCTGTCATTGAACGCTACGGTTAGGATGGATAAAAACCAAAATTTTGGGTATTATTTTTCCCCGGCTTTTTCTCTGGTCTACAACGTCACCAATCTTACAACGATTAGAATTAGCACTTCCTCCGCGGTAAGAAACCCAACTTTACAAGATCAGTATCTTTATTATAACGTGGGTAGAGCCATTTTACTTGGGAACCTCGATGGAAGGGATTCTTTGGTTCCTATAGAAAACGTCACGGAGTACCTCGGGAAAAGTCAGGCCGATCGAAACAACCACGTTTGGGAATATTACGATGTTGCGCCCGTTCGTCCAGAACGCGTACAAACCCTTGAAGGTGGGGTACGTACAACTATCGCGAAGAATTTGTTTCTTGATGCAAATTACTATTACAGTTGGTACCGTGACTTTATTGGGTTTAATATCGGAGCGGATATTGATTTTGATCTTTCCCAGCCATTGCCATTGCAGGGCGTGCAGATTTATCGTGTGGCTGCAAATGCTGTTGACCGGGTTACGACTCAAGGATTTTCGTTTGGCTACAATTATTACTTCTGGAAAAAGTACACCTTTAATGGAAATTACTCGTGGAATCGTTTGAATTCAGAGCGCGACGATCCAATTATCCCGGCATTTAATACACCGGAACACAAATTCAATGTCGGTATATCGGGTTCGGATCTACAGTTTGAATTCGGCAGCTTAAGTCTTCCTACCATGGGATTCGCGGTGAATTATCGATGGATAGAAGGCTTCATTTTTGAAGGCTCACCGCAGTTTACAGGCGCTATAGACACCTATGATATGCTTGATATGCAAGTCAGTTTTCAAATTCCTGCGTGGAATAGCGTCTTGAAAATTGGAGGAAATAACGTGCTTAACAATATGGCATTTCAAGTATATGGAGGTCCGCGTGTAGGGCGACTTATGTATGTAAGTTGGCTCTGGGATTTTAAGAAATGATTTTTTTATCTGTTCTTGTTCCGTATTGGATTAATGCGTAAGTTTGAATCATTAATAAATACCACTTGTATCATGAGAAAAAAGTTACTTAGCCTAGGGATTTTTGCCTGCGCCTTTAGCGTTATGCATGCCCAAACGCGGTATGTGGATGAAATATTCACAGACGGCGACATTGTAAAAATGAGCGATCAAATTTATGGACTTAACTGGCAGGAGTTTGCTCCGGCAGCCATCGGCGGTCCTCAATTATTACCTAACTTTATGGATGTTTACATGCCAAGTCCGGCTGTAGACACCGAAACGAATCGTCCAGTTATCGTTTATTTTCACACAGGATCCTTCCTTCCTAAAGGTCTTGCAGGTCCAGTAGGTGAGAAGACAGATAGTGCAGCGGTGGAAATTTGCAAGCGCTTTGCTAAGCGTGGTTTCGTTGCCATTTCTGCCTCCTACCGTGTGGGTTGGTTGGCCAACGCTACCGACTTAGATCAACGTAGAGGAACCAACCTACTTGCTGTTTACAAAGCAACGCAAGATGCTCGTGCATTGGTTCGTTATTTGCGTCGTACAGTTGACCAGTTTGGTAACCCACTAGGCGTAAATCAAGAGCGTATTATCTTAATGGGTCAAGGTTCAGGTGGATATATAACCTTTGCCGCGTCAACCTTAGATAAATACCAAGAAGTAGCGGGTTTTGATAAGTTTCAGTACGAGGAGCCTAGCAACACAGGGCTCTTTGGTAAGCCAGTTGCTGCCGGTGATCCTTACATCGATACTGCCATTGCTGGTGACTGGTGGGGATTTGGCGGTCAAGTATGTTTTACTGGTGACAGTACAGCATTGGGTCTCCCTCGCGTAGATACCTCTTGTGATGGTCGTAACTTTGTTAATCACCCAGGCTATAGTTCTGATTTTGCTATGGCAATCAATCTTGGCGGTGCTTTAGGTGATGAAAGCTGGCTTGAAAAAGGCGATCCGGTAATGGTTTCTGTTCACGTAATTCAAGACTTCTTTGCACCTTTTGTAGAAGGTATGGTACGTGTTCCTATCGGTCAGCAGTTCTTTAACGTAGTTGAAGTAGCAGGAAGTTATAATGCAATTAAAAAAGCTTCAAACCTTGGGAACCTTAACGTTCTTGACTTTGACTGGAACGATCCGTTGAGTCTAGCCGCACGTAACCCAGCATTTAACCCTTTCGGCATCCACCATATTCTTCCTTTTGATATTCCACCTCCAAACCCCGCAGCACCTTTCTTGGTGAACTCAAATCCTTGGGATTGGTGGGATCCGGCTGATCCAGCAGGAGCAAATGAAACCAATCCTAACAATGTTGCTCAGTCAAAAGCCTATATCGATACCATCTTCGATTTCGTTATTCCACGTATCAAAAGAGTATTGGATGTAGCTAACTTATCTAGCGATTTTGAGGATGCACCAATGTCCGTTGATCGTTCCGTAGCTCTTTTCCCTAATCCAACCAACGACGTTTTAAATATTGAGGTGAAAGGAATTCACAACAGCATCCGCAACGTTGAGGTAATGGATATCACCGGAAAACGCATTCAATTAATTTCAGGCTCTAATAGCAGTACCGCTAAGGTTTCCCTTGGTCATCTAGCAAATGGAGCATATCTAGTACGTATTCAAACCAATGCAGGTACTTTAACTCAAAAGTTGAATATCGCGCATTAATCTGATTTTTAATTTACTTAGCCGTCACTTATCTTTAAGTGGCGGCTTTTTTTTGCAACAAACAAAAGCTTTAAGTTGTTAGTAACAGTATGTTGTTCGATCGGCGAAGCTATGAGCTAATGTTAAGTCCGTTTTTTAACAAAATATTGCTAAGGTTCTAATTGTAATGTTTGTTTTAAAATATTTCGTATACTAATTTTGAGCCGTACGTATCACCTAACAACTTATTTATTTAACAAAAATCACAGAGATTATGCCACCAGAAGACAAAATTCGCAAAGTCCTTGCACCTAAAACCTGGAACGAGATTAAAACCAATGATTCATGGGCCATATTCAAGATAATGTCTGAGTTTGTCGATGGTTATGAAAAGATGAGTCGGATTGGTCCTTGTGTTTCCATATTCGGTTCCGCCCGAACTCCCAGCGACAATCCGTACTACCAGCTCGCGGTAGAGATTGCCGAAAAGCTCACCACCAAAGGCTATGGGGTCATTACCGGAGGAGGTCCAGGAATCATGGAAGCGGGAAACCGAGGCGCCCATAATACAAATGGTATTTCCGTAGGTCTCAACATCGATTTGCCTTTCGAGCAGAGTTCAAATCCCTTTATTGATGATGATAAGGATTTACACTTTGAGTATTTCTTTGTTCGCAAGGTTATGTTTGTAAAGTACTCTCAGGGTTTTATTGTAATGCCCGGTGGATTTGGGACTTTAGATGAGCTTTTTGAGGCATTAACTCTAATCCAAACGGAGAAAATAGGCAGTTTCCCAATTGTTCTTGTAGGTAAAAAATATTGGGGAGGCCTATTAGATTGGTTGAAGCAGGTAATGCTGGTTGAAAAAAATATTAGCGAAAAAGATCTCGATCTCTTTCATCTGGTCGACACCTCCGACGAGGTTTTGGAAGTGATTGATGCCTTTTATAAAAAGTATCAGCTTAAACCAAACTTTTAGAAAGTCAAAGGGCACTTATGTGTCCTTTTTTATTGCTCAATTTATGTCTTTTCGTAAAGATGTTCCAACGCCTCCACCGTTTTTGGAAACAAAAACCGATATCCTGCTTTGGAGATTTTTTCTGCGGATACTTTGTTGCTACGTAGAACCATATCAGCTCTTTCTCCTAGGGCAATTCGTAAAACAAAGGAGGGAACGGCCGGAAAGAAAAAAGGTCGGCCAAGAACTTTTGCCAGTGTTTTTGTGAATTCACGGTTGTTGATTGCCTCTGGAGCTACGCCATTATAAATTCCGGTTAGGGATTGATTATCCAGCAAAAACTGGAATATCCCACACAAATCGTCGATATGTACCCACGGCATGAATTGCTGACCTGAGCCAATAGGGCTTCCTATACCTAATTTTACCGGTAGAGCTATAGTGGGTAATGCTCCTCCTTTGGTACTCAACACCACACCAACCCGTACGATGGCCAAATTAAAGGGCTCTAAGGTTTGCAGCTCTTCTTCCCAACGAATAACCGCATCGGAGAGAAAACCATTTCCTGGAGCATCGTTTTCGTATTGCCAGTTCTCTTGCTCGTTGGCGTACCACCCGATGGCGGAGGCAGCAACAACCCGAACTACAGAATTTGGCTGATTTTTAAGCCCATGAACAAGGGTTTTGGTGGAATTTACCCGACTATCAATGATGTCGCGTTTGCCTTTTTCCGTCCAAGGCTGATTGATGGTTGAACCCGCAAGGTGAACCACTGAGTCTACATTTTCCCATGCCTTTGCATCAATCTCCATGCTCTCAGGATTCCAATAAAAGGCATGTGGGTTTTCTTCCGCTCGCTTTTTTGAGGTAGTTAAATAGACACAGTCGATCTTATTCTTTTTTAAAATCGACCGCAACGCAGATCCTACCAATCCACTGCCACCCGTTATTAATACCTTTTTTACCGTCTTCATTGTTTTTTCGAATGTTTGATGATTTTGATAACGGTTTTATCCGCTGGAAAGTTGAGCATATTTTCATGAAGAAAATCGCGATTTACCCAGTGAAACCGTTCTTTTCGCTCATCATATACGGGAGGCCAAGGTTCGGTGCTTATTTTTTTCCACTCGGGAATCCACACTTTATAATAGACAGAAAGTATCTGATCATCTGGATTAAACGCGCTCTTTAGGTAGAAGTCGGTAGTGTACAAGTGCTCTTCTACTTCAGCTTTTAAACCCAGTTCTTCGCGTATTTCTCTCTGAAGTCCTTCGCGCGTACCCTCCCCAAATTCTAAGCCTCCACCGGGGAATTTAACGAATTTCCGCCCCTGATATATTTCGGAACTTAGCAGTATTTGATCATCACTGTTGATGATCACGCCATAAACACGTATTACAAAGCGCATGGTTACTCAGGGAATTATTTTGGTTTTGTAGCTCTCAGCATTTCACGTTTACCTGGTGGTCCCTGAAGTCTTTCAACTTGAAAACCAACCTCGATAAGTTGCCTGCGTACAGCTCCTTGGGCACAATAGGTTACCCAAATTCCGCCGGGCTTAAGCGCTCGATAACAAACTTTAAGATTCACTTCTTGCCATGCTTCTGGATGATATCTGGGAGCGAAGGCATCAAAATAGATGATGTCGTAATGATTTTCTTTCGGTTGAAAATCCTCAAAGCCAATTTGATTTTTATGCAAGTAAAAATTATCGGAAAGCTTTGACCACTGCTCCCAAGAAGCTTGGTGTATATTTTCAAACTCTTTGCTTCGGCCTAGTAGGGTGCCATAATTCAAGTCTCTCCAAATATCTGACTTTATAGGATATTTTTCCAAGCCATGATAGTGGATAACTTGCTTGGTTTTTTCAGCAAAATCTTGGGTAAGAAGTGTATTTAACCCAGTACCAAAACCAAATTCCAGCACATGAATTTCGGGGGATTGAATGCAGGTTAACCCCATGTTTAAAAAAACATGCTGCGACTCTTGGAGCGCTCCGTGTTGTGAATGATAGTGCTCTTGCAGTACGGTATGCAGTAAGCTATGACTTCCATCACCAGTCTCCGTTCGCTCAAGCATGCTTACAGACGAAGTTTTTCAATTTTGGGAATAGGGCCGTTGCAGTAAATTTTGTGACAGCTAATACAGGTTTGAATGGACGTATTAAAAGCATCAACGCGTCCGCCTTCTTCCGCATCAATAAGTTTTTCTAAATTGCGGATATACTCATGAGCCAAGGCCTCAAATGGACCGGCGGCTAATTCGTCTGGTGAGGTGGCATCAGCTGTAAGCATGTTGGACACCCAATCCGGTACGGGAGTTAATGGCTGTCCGTTTTCTAGCTCCTCTTTCCAAATCGCCGATAAATCATGAACTTCATGCATCAGCGCTGCTAATTCCGAACGCTCGTACATTTTTGGTGCCTCGCGATCTTGGGTAGTCTGGTTGGCTGTATTGCTTTCACTCTGTGAACATTGACTTACGAAAGCTGCAATGGCAAAAATGGTGGAAATAGTGAAAATTTTCTTCATAAGACAAAAAAAATCGGTGAACACTTTTGTGCACACCGATTATAATAAGGTTATTATTGGAGAATAACGCCGTCAGCAAGGAAGCTAACCTTCACTACGGGCTCTGTAATAGCGTCAATTTCTTCCTGCGATTTTCCGGCATCAAAGGCTTTATGACGAAGCCAATCCACACTCTGTGTGTCAACTTTTGCAACGCCACGCATGGTAGCAAGTCTGCCCTGTGCATTCATAGGAACGAAAAAGCCATAATCTTTAAAGCGGACGGTCATAAATTTATTATCACCTAAATCTACATCCATCCAGCAGCCTTTTTTCTGGCAAATTTCTAGAATGTCAGCGGAAACAACAACTTCAGCACTGTCTCGCCCGTCAAGCATCGCTAGCATTTGAGAGGTGGAAATCGCACCTTCTAAAGAGATGGAAGAATCGCCGTAAATTTCCAATGTTTCGGGAACTTCATCGATGATTTCTTCGGTGTTGCCACTTTTCTCTGAAGTGCAGGCAAACATGGTTGCAGTTATAATTGCGAATAAAAAAGGTTTCTTAGTCATTGGGTGTTAATTTAAGACCGCAAATATACGATATTACTCGATAGTGATTTCGGGTGTCATTACAGGGTCAGACCTATTTAAAGCTCGATCGATGAGTATGAACTCATATTTTAGTACCGCCCCGGGAGGAACAGCGCTTATACTTAGCTCGTAAAAAATATTCCCCTCGAGGGATTTGTTCTGTCCTTGAGGTGTTAAATTAGGAATTCTGCCGTCAAATCCTAAAAAGGTATCTCTGATTTCCCCGTTAAAAACACTAAAACCTTTCACCCACAAGTTATTAAAGTATTCGCTGTTGATGTCAAAAGGAGGGAGAGTATCGCCTTGATCAAGACCAATATCCCCGTCGCGGTCATTAAAGTATAATTCAACTTTAATGAAGCGTTGCCCATCTTTTAGTGTAAATTCGTGCCCTACATATTTGAGGAAGGGAATCACACTAAAGTCGTTCTCTTTTTCACAACCAGATAAGACGAAGATCAATCCGAAAATGGCAAATAAATACTTCAAAATTCGGGACATAGCAAAGCGGTTAAAGCATTTTTGATATGTACAAAGATACACTATTCACGCTTACAAATGAAATGGACTTTGAGCGCGAAGCCTTGTTGCGTTTTGAAAAATTGATGTCGCAACACGATTTGTACTCCAAATTCGTGCATTCGCTCTTCGGAACAAGTTTTTCACCGACTTCCTGGCGGGAAATTCCTTGCGTGCCGGTATCTTTCTTTAAGGATCACAATCTCTACCGAGCTGAAGCGTCTCCGCAGGCTGTATTTACTAGTTCTGGTACTACGGGGAGTATTACTTCCAAACACCCAGTGGAAAAACTATCTTGGTATCATGAAGTTTCAAAGACCTGTTTCGAAAGGATTTACGGAAATTTGCAAGAATGGAATTTTTTGTGCTTGCTGCCTTCGTACTTGGAAAGAGAGGGTTCTTCGCTGATTGAAATGTGCCGGTATTTCATAGAGCTTAGTGGGAAGGGAGGGTTTTTTCTAACGGATCATAATGCTCTTCTCGAGCAATTGCGAATTTCTCGAGCAAATGGACAAAAGACCATGCTGATTGGAGTCAGCTTTGCTTTGCTCGATCTGGCGGAATCATTCCCTGATAAAGAGCTTTTTAAAGACGTAGTGGTGATGGAGACTGGGGGTATGAAGGGGCGACGTAAGGAAATTACACGAATGGAGTTACACGATAGACTAAAAACAGCTTTTGGCATTGATCAAATAGCCTCGGAGTACGGTATGACGGAATTAATGAGCCAGGCTTACGCACCTACCAATGCGATGTTTATACCGCCTTCTTGGATGCGTTTGTACACTAGACACCCCAGCGATCCACTTAGTGTTCAAAAAGACGGGAGTGTTGGATTGCTCAATATTTTGGACTTAGCAAATACTTCTTCCTTGCCATTTATCGCCGTCGACGATATTGGCAAAGTTTATGATTCAGGTCAGTTTGAAATATTTGGACGCTACGACCGTTCTGATATTCGAGGATGTAACCTCATGGTAATTTAATTTTCACTTCCAAATCACTTTTTCTACTCACAATTCAAATTTTTTTATGACATTCCGATATTTTCTCCCAGTATTAGTCAGTTTGCTTTTGACTGTTACTAATTCTTTTGCGCAAACTTTGAAAGACAACGCGAGTGTGCGCACATCTGACAACAAAGATGTAGTTTTATGGAGAGCTGAACGATCCATTGAGGCATTTACACTGCCAACTGACCAGGCGAATTGGTACGATGTTTATGTTCGTGTGTTGGTAGATAAGTCTATGTTGGACGACGAAACACTGGCAGAAGGAACGGTTTTGTATTTGGCAGGAGGGGAGACTTATGCGACTTTAGAAAGAGAGATTAAAGTTTTCAAACATGCCCAAGCGCAAGGAAGGAAAAATAAAAATCGCTGGGAGGTTGTTTTAAAAGCAAAGGCTTTTCACACGCAGTTTGAAAAAGGAAGTATTCCCGAGCGAAAGCTAGAAGAAATGCTAAATACCACCAAAAAAGGTATGATTTCTCGGGAGATGGATGCGCTCATCGAAGAGTGGCAGTTGAAATTTGTCGACATGGATGAGTTTAGCATTTACCCAATATACCAAACTCAACGCAGCCTAACCAAAGAAACCAGCTTTAAGATGCTGATTGTCTATAAGAGAGGCGGTGCGTTCTTTGGTATTATCACGAACGAATTCCAGCTGAATATCCCCGTCAAGTCGGAAAAGGAAGAGTCGGATTTATACTTCTATTTCCCGGCGCAAAAGGCGACCGATCGAGACTTTGACGCGCTTATGAACGTGGTTTTCGAATTTATAAAGTTGTAAGTCTAGAAGATAAAAAATCAAAGTTTATCTTACAGGTCACCCGCCATTTCAATTAATTCGGCGAGATCCATTACCTTGATACTTCCTTCTTTTTCCTTATTCTTGATGCCATCGCTCATCATTGTATTGCAGAACGGGCAAGCGGCTGCTATAATTTCCGGCTGGGTTTCTAAAGCTTCTTCGGTGCGTTCAATGTTGATGTCTTTATTGCCTTTTTCAGGTTCTTTAAACATCTGAGCGCCACCAGCACCGCAGCAAAGTCCCTGCGATTTACAACGGCGCATTTCTACAAATTCAGCTTCGATGGTTTCAATGAGTTTTCGCGGAGCTTCGTACTCACCGTTTGCTCTACCCAGGTAACAAGGATCATGGAAGGTAATGCGTTTTCCTTTTAGTTTACCTCCTTCAATTTTAAGTTTTCCGCTTTCCAATAGCTCACGTAGATACTGCGTATGGTGCATTACCTCGTAATTTCCGCCCAATTCAGGGTATTCATTTTTTAAGGTGTTGAAACAATGCGGACAAGTCGTAACAATTTTCTTGACTTCATAGGCGTTCAGAACCTCAATGTTTGACATGGCCTGCATTTGAAAGAGAAATTCGTTTCCTGCGCGTTTTGCCGGATCTCCAGTACAGCTTTCTTCTTTGCCTAAAATCGCAAAATCCACCCCAGCTTTAAGAAGGGTTTTCGCAAAGGCCTTAGTAATCTTTTTTGCGCGGTCATCAAAACTTCCGGCGCATCCTACCCAAAAAAGCACTTCTGGTTGCTTGCCTTGTGCCATCAACTCGGCCATACTTGGAATTTTCATAGTCATTATATTTTACGATAATATTGATTGTCCATTTTAACGGCGTTAATCTCCGCACGTGTTTGGTTAGAAACTTGAAAAATGCGATATAAAAGCACCGGTTCGGCTGTTTGATCGCTGAATATGTTACGTATGGTATCACTCTCAATGGTGTATATCTCCGAAAAAACAGTTTCTCCATCCGGCCTGATTTCGGGGAATTCTAGAAAGAGTTCAATAAAATTCCCTTTGGTTATATGCGAAATAACAAAGGAGTCCGCTCTAAATTCCCCCAAAGTGATCATGCGAACATTTAGATTTGTTCTGTTATCTAAATGTCGAATTGTGATAGACTGTGTAACAAATTCCCGTTGATCAACACCGTCAGCCTCAAAGTCAAAAATCCGTGAGCCGTAGTCTATAAATAAAGTGTCGGTAGAATCACTTACACTGAGATACATAATAGTTCGCGCGGTGTCTAAAGGCATCACCGATAAAGATTGTCTAACCAACGGCCAACGCGACTCTTCCTCGGCACAGCCGATAAGCGTAGATAAGCAGATAAACATTGCTAGTACCGAAATTCGCATCAGCCTTTTTTGAGTTATCTATGGTTGGTAATTATTTCGTGCATTTGTACTACCGGAGTTTTGGTAGTCATACGATTTAGTTAGCGCCCATATCATCAGCCCAATTAGCGCGGTCAGCTTGTGCAAACTGCCATGGGGCGCCATTATTTTCAATATTTGACATCATCAAATTTAGCTCTTGTGCTGCACTAGATTCTTCCATAACCAAATATTGACGCATCTGCATGATGATGGATAGGGGATCAATTTCCACCGGACATGCCTGTACACATGCGTTACATGTGGTGCAAGCCCAAAGCTCTTCTCGGGTAATATGGTCGTCGAGAAGTGATTTCCCATCATCAACGAATTGACCCTTATTCGCGTCGATATTTTTCCCCACGATTTCCACCCGATCTCGGACGTCCATCATGATTTTACGGGGCGATAATTTCTTACCGGTTTGATTTGCTGGGCATTCCGAAGTACATCTTCCGCATTCGGTACATGCATAGGCATTCATAATGTTTACCCATTTCAGGTCCATGACGTCCTTGGCTCCAAATCGCTCAGGAGCACCTTGATCCTCTGCTGGGGTCGCATACGGGTCAGCGTTGGGGTCGAGCATTAACTTGACTTCTTTGGTAACCGTTTCGTTGTTCGCTAATTGACCCTTGGCATTGAGATTTGCGTACCATGTATTGGGGAACGCAAGAATAATGTGAAAATGTTTGGAGTAGGGGAGGTAATTTAAAAAGGCAAAAATCCCTAATATATGTCCCCACCAGAATATTCGTTCAGCCATGTGTAGCCCTTCTTGACTGAGGGGACTAAACAGTGGAGCAAAAAGATTGCTGACAATAAAAGGACCGGCTTTGGCATTTTCCATGTTGGCCTCGGTAGCGTTCATGCCGATTAGGGCAAACATCAATACAATTTCGATGACCAAAATGTAATTGGCATCTTTTGTAGGCCAGCCTTTCATTTCGTCTTTATGGAAACGAGAGATACGTTGCACGTTCCGGCGCCATAGAAATACAACACAGGCGACGATAACCAAAACAGCGAGTATTTCAAAGAAATTGATTGCCGTAGTGTAGATGCCTCCCAAGGGAGATGCTAGCACGCGGTGCGTTCCAAAAATACCATCGATTAAAATCTCCAGAACTTCTATGTTGATCAAAATAAACCCAACGTAAATTACAATATGGAAAAATCCAGCGATGGGTTTTGCAACCATTTTACTCTGGCCCATAGCGACTAATCCCATGTTTTTCCAGCGGTCGGACTTATTATCCGAGCGATTTATTGGCTTTCCCAAGAAAATATTCCGTCTAATTTTCCCAACACTTCTAGCGAAAAAGAATATCGCTGTACCTAAAGCCAATAAAAAAATAAGGTTGCTCAATCCAAAAGTCATATTGATCTACAATTAATTGTTTGTATTGGTTTAATTGGTGCCTTAATCACTTTTCCGTTGTTCCTCAATCTTCTGGCGATCTTCTTTATCGCGCTGTTGAATAAGGTCGGCGTCGAATTCTTTCCCCCTACCAAAAATCGAAAACCCTACATAGCGTTTAGGGTTTAGTTTCATATCGAGGAGAAGTAGATTTGCTCGTTGACTAGCCAATTGTAGGTTGTTATATAAATCTTCGTTGTTTAGTAACAAACCCAAATTGCCCTCACCTTGTTCAATTCGGTGCAAAAGGTCATTGAAGCTAACCAAAGTAGAACTCAATGAACGGAAGGCCTCTCCTGGGTTACTCAAAATAAGTGAATCCGAAACCGCCGCTAAATTTTTGACAATTTTGTCTAGGTTCGCTTTATTTTGTTGAAGAACATGGGAAACTTCGCCAACGTCCTCAATGGTTCTTGTAAGCGTTTCTTCGTTATCGGACAAAAGCGATTCAAAAGAACGCGAAGAATTTTCCAAACTAGCAAAAGTGTTCTTTAGAGATCCAATCGAAGTCTCAATATTGTTTTTGAAATTTTCCGTAAAAATCTCGGAAGAGAGAACCAAAATGGTATCCACAGAGCCTAGCAGCTTTTCGATTTTTGTTTTCAAAGGTAGAACTTGCATGTTGACCTCTTCAGAAAGACTAAGGGTGATTTCTGGAATAAGTGTATCTCCCCAATTAATGGGTATTCCACTATTTCCCGGAATGAGCTCAATGGCCTTTCCGCCCAGGAAGTCTGTGCTAGTAATTCGAGCAACTGTATTACTAGAAATTGGATACTCGGTATTGATTTTTAATTCCACAATCACCGACCCATCCATTTTGGGATGAAAATACATTTTCGAAATATTACCTACTTGAAAACCGCTAATGATTACCGGTTGACTGGTGGTTAGACCATCAACTTTAGGGTAAATGGCGTAAAGTGTTGTGCTTTTTGAGAATATATCGGAGCCTTTCAGGAAATTGGCACCCCAATACATGATGAATATTGCCAGAAGTGCAATAAAACCGGCAATGAGTTCTTTTGAGTACTTCATTGATTTATAGATATTTAATCAAAGTGTTTCGTTTTGTTTATGTTGGATTCGAACACGCTGAACTTTTACGTTATCTACCTAACAATAAGCAGCGAAAGTACGATGTATTTTACGGTCTAGCCATTTTTTTTTCAATTTTGGCGGCATCGTCCAGACTAATTCTTTGATTTTCGTGATAGGCAACAACGTAAGCATCTTTATAACCAGATGAAATACACCTTTTTCTAGCTGCATCAGCCTCTGATCGCGTGGTGAAATGACCGTGTAAATACCGAAATAATGTACCGTAATTTTCTTTATGCACTAGACTCAGTCCGTTGAAATTTTGCGGAACAGTCTCCAAATCCTTACTCGACACAGCTAGTTGAACAGCATAGAAAAACTTAGGTAATTCCTGAATTGCAACTTCTTCTTTTTCATCTTCTGTGGCAATAATGGGTGGGCTAACCACGGGTGGAGGCGGGGGTGAAGATGTTATATTCAACGCATCGATGCTCTCCTTTTGCTCTTTGTAGCTTCTAAATGCCCGAAAAATTGCCGAAGCAAGAATTTTTTGTCCGGACTCACTCTGCAGATAGTCTTCTTCATTCTTATTGGTGAGAAAACCTAGCTCGACTAATACGGCGGGCATGGTGGTTCTGCTGGTTACCACTAGTGGTTGCTGCTTCACGCCTCGGTCTTTGCGTTTGGCCCTTTCTCTAAACTGATCCTGAACCATTTGTGCAAAAGCTACACTTTGTTCTAGAAAGGCGTTTTGATAAAGACTCAAGGCGATGTAGGTCTCAGGACGATTTGGATCAAAACCTTCATATTTCTCCTCGAAGTTTTCTTCTAACGAAATAACGGCATTTTCCTGAATAGCTACACGCATATTTTTATCGCCTTGTCCTTGTCCCATTACGTACGAAGAGGCTCCAAAAGCTTGTGGATTGGTGAAGGCATCGCAGTGAATAGAAATGAATAAATCTGCTTTATGTCGATTGGCAATAGCGGCCCTTTCGTGCAACTCTACAAATCGGTCGTTGGTGCGTGTATAGATGACTTCCACGTCTGGCAGATGCTCTTTTATATAATCACCCAGAAGTAAAGCAACTTTTAGGGCGACGTCTTTTTCTCTGTCCTTATATCGTCCTGTACCCAAGTTGCCCGGGTCTTTTCCTCCATGGCCGGCATCAATAACAACTTTCTTGACCCCAGTATTGCTTATTAACTTCAGATCGAAATTGAAGCCAGGTATGCCAATTAGCAGTGCTAAGATCGTGAATGTGATTTGTCTAAACTTGTTTGTCATAATATTTTTGAGTGGTTTCCGTTCTGCTCAATTAAGCGCGTTATAGTTTAGCAGAATGCTTTAGTTTTGGCGCAGATTTAGATTGGCACTGAAACACGGTTTTCAATTTACAAAAATAAGGCCTTTTTCGCGTATGCCGGCTTATATACGCTGTTTTTTCTTTTGGTTGTTTTTAACATTTTCTAACGGGCTTCTCGCTCAGGTAGAAAATGAGTCTAGCGACACCTTATCGCGAGTTCCTGTTCACCTCAGGGATTCGGTGCCCTTACCTTCAATGCAGCCAGATACACTTCGCGCGGATACACTTGTTCGCACGCGTGAAACGGGAGGTTTGACTTTCCGTGATGCCAATGCAATTGACCAAATAATCGACTCTGATGCTAAAGATTCGATCATTACGGACATGCGTTTGGAGAAAACTTTCCTATACAACGAAGCCGTTGTGGTGTATGGCGACATTCGCCTGGTCGCTGGTTACATGGAAATCGACATGAAAAACAAGGAGGTTTTGGCTACTGGTGTGCTAGATTCTTTGGGGAATATTGTCCAAAAACCCGTTTTTTCGGAAGGAGGAAAGGAATACCGTACGGATACAATTCGCTATAATTTCGATACGGGAAAAGCAATCATCAAGATGCTGCTTTCTCAGGAAGGTGAGGGATTTATGCAGGGTCGAAGAGCTAAAAAAATGGATGACGATATCTTGTACATTCAGGGCGCTTCGTACACCACTTGTAGTCACGAAACGCCTCACTTTCGCATCATGACAACGAGAACGAAAATACTGCCCAACGACAGAATTGTTACGGGTCCGGCCTATGTTGAGGTTTTGGAGTTGCCTACACCCTTGCTTGTTCCCTTTGGTTTCTTCCCTACGATGGACGAAAAAAAGTCGGGAATTCTAATCCCCGCTTATGGTTCGAGTTTGGACCGTGGTCATTTTTTACGCAATGGCGGATTCTATCTTTCCATCAGCGATTATTGGGATTATACGCTGCGGACAGATATATTTTCTCGAGGGGGATACGGTCTGTTTAATCAAGTCAATTACGCACAGCGCTATCGCTATCGCGGTAGTTTTAATATCGACTACAACAAAATCGTTATTGGTCGGCCAGAATTTGTCCCCTTTGGGAATTACCAAAATTCCAATGATTTTTCCATCCGTTGGAATCATCAGCAAGATCCTAAGGCCAATCCAAACTTGATGTTTTCCGCCAATGTGAATATTGCCACACAGCGATTTAATCAGCTGGCTACCCAAAACCCTAATGACTTTCTAGCAAATCAGTTAAATTCATCGATTAACCTTACGAGAAATTTTCCCAATAGACCATTCACGGTTTCCTTGCAGGCCGGACACGATCAAAGTAACGCTACGGGTAATTTGAATTTGGATTTGCCTACTTTGAACGTAAATATGAACCGCATCATGCCATTCAAAAAAAGCACATTTACGGGTAAAGTGGCATGGTACGAGAAAATCACACTCAACTATACGGGTAATTTTCGCAATCGAATTGAAACAACCCTCGATGATTTTGATCTTAATCCTGATTTTCTGGCGCAAAATGCTCGATCTGGTGTTCGACACGTTGTGCCTATCGAGGCCAACTACCGAATTTTTAAATACTTCACGCTGAGTCCGGGTGTTACGTACAACAATCGATGGAACTTTCACCGAAACTCTTATTCGTGGAATGATAGTCCGGGAGTAATGGCAGTAGATACCGTTCGTGAAGAGGGTTTTTTCATGGCGCAAAATTTTGATATGCGCGCTAATTTGACAACCAAAATATACGGACAGTTTCGCTATAAAAAAGGACCGGTACAGGCTGTAAGACACGTGATAACACCCACTGTAGGATTTAGTTACAATCCCGATTTTTCGGATCCTTTATGGGGCATGTATCAAGAGGTTCAGATCAATCCCGAAGGTGATACGCGCTTATTTGATCGGTTTTCAACCGGACTCGAGCGCAGTGTGGGCCCCGGTAGAAGGGGGGCAGTGACTTTTCGTATCGATAATATTCTTGAGGGTAAATTGCGTGGCCAAAACGACACAACCGATGGGGTAAAAATTAAATTTTTGGAGGGCTTGAGCATCAATGGTAGCTACAATCTTGCTGCAGAAGAGTTTCAATGGAGCACCATCAACATAAACGCTCGTACATCTATACTTAAGGGCTTGATATCATTTAACTACGTCACTACCTATGACCCATACGGTCTCGACGAAAATGGAGTTAGAATCAACGAATTTCAGTACAATATCAACGGTCAAATACTCCGACCACTGACCAATAACTTCAACGTCAGTACGAGTTTGAGCAACCGTACTTTTGAATTTTTACAGGCGGGAAAATCCAATCCCTCGAAGCAACCCAACATGGATCCCTTTGATCCGCTGAATGTTGAAAGTGGCTTTGGAGCGTACACCACAGGAGATCCGAATTATTTTCTGCTGAACTATTATGTCGATTACAACGCAACTTGGAATTTACGGGTCAATTACATAATCAATACACGATTTGTAGGGGGCGAGCCCAACACCAACCAAACGGTTGATTTTAGCGGTGATATAAACCTAACTAAATCTTGGCGAATTGGCTTTAGTTCAGGTTACGATATTGTCAACAACGGATTTAGTTATACTTCGATGGATTTTTATCGCGATTTGCATTGTTGGGAACTTAGCTGCCGATGGATTCCGTTTGGGGTTCAGCAATCGTATTTCCTCACATTGGGCGTTCGAGCTCCAATGTTTAAAGATCTCAAGCTTGAAAGACAAAGGGGTATTGGTGACTTTGGACAGCGTTTTTAACAATTCCAATTTCACAGATTATGTAGCTTACCTTTGTGGTCTACTAAAGAACGCTCATGCAGGAATGGATATTAAAGCGACTATCGCTGCTAAATTATAAGAACTACCAAGATGCGGATTTTGAATTTAGTCCGCAAATAAACTTTATCGTTGGGCCTAATGGCGCGGGAAAAACTAATATTCTCGATGCGATTCACTATTTGAGCACGGGGAAAAGCTATTTCAATCCCACGGATGCTCAAAATGTTCGACACGGTGAAACCGCTATGAGCATTATGGGAGAATTTGTTCACAATGAATCCACAGAACGGATTCATTTAGCTTGGGATAAACGCAAGATATTAAAGCGAAATGACGAGAAGTATAAGCGGATGATGGATCATGTGGGGTTGATACCGGTTGTAGTTATCAGTCCCGCCGATCGAGATCTTATCGTCGACGGTAGTGAATCGCGAAGAAGGTTTTTGGATTCTACATTATCGCAGATTGATCCCGTATACCTCGATCACTTAGTACGTTACCACAATGTGCTTAAACAGCGTAATGCATTGTTGAAAAAAGGAATTTCCGACCTATCCCTGCTGGAGATTTACGACGAACAATTCGTGGCTCACGGAATTTATATCGCTAAGAAACGACAATCGTTCTGCGATGAATTTGCACCGCAAGTCGCTAATCATTACACTTCCATCGCCGACGGTGTTGATGCTGTTAGTCTAAAATATAACTCAAAGGTTGATACGGATAAGTATTTGGAGCAGTTGCGTTTGGCTTTTGCAAAAGACCGTGTTTTAGAGCACTCTACCTTTGGAATTCACCGCGATGATTTGGATTGTTTGCTCGAAGAACGCCCCATAAAAAAATTTGGTTCGCAAGGTCAGCAAAAAACTTTTTCTATAGCCCTCAAACTAGCACAATTCGATTATTTGATGGCAAAAAAAGGATTTAAACCTATTTTACTGCTCGACGATATTTTTGATAAACTCGATGCTTCTAGGGTTAAAAAGATGGTGGAGAACGTCAGCAGCGGGGTTTTTGGTCAAATATTTATTACCGACACCCATCCAGAGCGGGTAGAGCAGCTTTCCAATTTTACCGGACTTCCAATTTACTCGATTGAATTACTTCGAAATAACGAAATGACAAGCACAAGTATAGAAGTGTATAACGAGGAAAATAACGAGGTCAATGAGTCATAATCTCAAAGGTATACATCAAGTGATAAAGGAGATTGTTCGAGAAAGCGGTTGGGAAGACCGTATGAATGAGCAAAAGCTCTACATTGCTTGGGATGAGCTGATGGGGCCTGCTGTAGCACGACGGACAGAAAAAATTTATTTACGCAATCGGAAGCTCTACATCCATATCAGTTCATCCGCCTTGAAACACGAATTGAATATGCAGCGCAGTCGAATTATCGAACGATTGCGCGAACACTCAAACATGAACCTTGTTGAGCAAGTAATTATACGTTAATATGTCAAATACGCTCGGAAACAGACTTCGTTTGCACACTTGGGGTGAATCTCATGGTCCTCGGGTTGGTGGAGTTATTGACGGCTTCCCGGCCGGCATAACCATAGATATTCAACGTGTGCAATCTTTTTGTGATCGCCGAAAGCCGGGGCAGAGTAGCATCACAACACCGCGTAAAGAGAGCGACATCATTTGCATTGATTCCGGCATTTTTGAATCGAAAAGCACCGGAACACCTCTGGCATTTCACTTTGATAATGAGAACACCAAAAGCTCCGATTACGATGCATTAAAAGATGTTTTTCGTCCGGGGCACGCTGATTCAACCTACCAGACAAAATATGGTTTTCGCGACCATAGAGGTGGAGGACGATCATCGGCACGAGAAACGGCAAATTGGGTTGCAGCGGGTGCTTTGGCAAGTCATATCGTACCCGGTATTGAAGTCAGGGCTTATGTCGAAGAGATTGGAGGAATTACCATTCCTTCGGGCGCGATTAATTTTCCGGATTATGATGCAGTGGAAAATTCCATTCTACGCTGTCCGCATGCGGAAACGGAGCTCAAAATGCTCCGCCTTCTCGAGGAAGTTCGTCAGACGGGTGATAGTTTAGGTGGTGTGATTACCTGCAAGGTTAAGGGAGTGCCGGCAGGTTTAGGCGATCCGGTTTTTTCTAAATTGCATGCCGAAATAGGCAAAGCCATGTTAAGTATAAATGCGGTCAAAGGTTTTGAGTATGGTGCTGGTTTTCAAGCGGCAAGATTACGTGGTAGTGAACATAACGATCTCTTTGATAGCGACGGACGTTTGATTGAAAATAGGGGGGGAGGTATACTAGGTGGTATTTCCAATGCTGAGGATATAACATTTCGTGTGGCTTTTAAACCCGTTGCAAGTATTTCTGTACCCCAAAATATGCAAACCAAAAGTGGGGGTGGAACGGAATTATCAGTCAAAGGACGACATGATCCCTGTGTGGTTCCTCGCGCGGTACCAATCGTAGAAGCTTTGACTTATTTCGTATTGGCTGATGCTTATTTGGGATTGTGAAGAGTCGATTTATAATCTAATCTTTTGCAAGTGAAAAGGAAAATGTAGACCCAACTCCTTCTTCACTTTGAACTTCAATTCGCTGTTTGTGCGCCTCTAAAATATGCTTTACAATGGCTAATCCAAGTCCCGAGCCTCCAGCGTCACGGGCGCGAGATTTTTCTACTCGGTAGAAGCGCTCGAAGATTCTCGGTAAATCATGTTTGGGTATGCCAAGACCGTTATCGGTAATGGTGATTTTCACGGAATGTGAAAATTCGGAAATACTCAATTCGACCTCTCCATTGGTAGTTTTACTGTATTTAATGGCGTTCTGTAAAAGATTAATCAAAACTTGTTCAATGCGCTTCGGATCGGCTTTAACCGTAATGGGAGGGTCATAATTTCTTATCAACCTCAGCTTTACCCCACGCTCTTTTGCAATGGGCTCCATTTGGTCGAGAATATCAATCAATTGTCGATGAAGATCGTAGGGGTTTTGTTTGACCACCATAGCGCCGGCCTCCAGTCGGGTTATGAAGTCCAAATCCTCTAAAATACTATTGATGCGCTCGATGCTTTTACTAGCTCGTTTTAGGTATTTTTGAGCCAACTCAGGCTCTTCTAATGCACCGTCGAGAAGGGTGAGGATGTAGCCCTGAATGGTGAATATGGGAGTTTTTAGTTCGTGACTCACATTTCCTAAAAACTCGCGACGATAGCGCTCTCGCTCTTTTAAGGCTTGTATTTCAGCCAGTCGAACATTGTCAAGATTGTCAAGTTCATCCATTATTCGCTTTTCCTTGGTGGCGAAAAACGAAAATGCAGGCAGTCGGTCAAGTCCTAGTTTTTGATGCACAGATTTTGCTTGTTGGTAGAGTAAGTACTTGGTGATGGAATAAAAAAAAGCGCCAGCAGCAGCACCTATGGATAGCGAAACCAAGAGATTTTGCCAAGTATCTAGCTTGGAAAAGACGGAAAACAAAAAAAATAAACCAGCAATGACTAGTCCAAAATAAATGGATAGCAATTGCTGGTTTAAAAACTTATTTGAAGTCTTCATCGTGGAGTCCGTTTGAGTGGGCTAAGGTAATCAAGCCACCTCAAACTTATATCCTACGCCTTTAATCGTGTGAATGTATTTTTCACCAATCTTTTCGCGTATCTTCCGAACGTGAACGTCAATGGTGCGGTCGCCAACAACGACGTCTTTTCCCCATACGGATTCTAAGATCTCGTCGCGGGTAAAAACTTTACCGGGCTTTGATGCCAACAGGCTAAGCATTTCAAATTCTTTTCGCGGCATGGAAAGTTTTTGGTCATTAAATCTAACCTGATATTTTTCAATGTTTATTTCCAGTCCTGGGAATTCCATTATACCAGTCATAGGCATGCCTTTTTCCTCGCGAATTCTTCTAAGAAGCGCCTTGATTCTACTGACCAAGATTTTAGGTTTAATAGGCTTACTGATGTAGTCGTCAGCTCCGGCATCAAATCCAGCAACCTGACTGTAATCCTCGCCTCGCGCGGTTAAAAATGCGATTAAGGTATTGCCAACTTCGGGAAGCGCTCGTATTTTTTCGCAGGTTTCGATGCCGTCGATACCCGGCATCATGACATCTAGTAAAATTAAATGAGGTCTGAATGACTGCGCTAACTCGATAGCATCTCTTCCATTTGAGGCAGTTACAACTTCATAATCTTCCTTTTTGAGATTGTAACCAACAATCTCTAAAATATCGGGTTCATCATCTACGAGTAGAATTCGGTAGACCCTTTGTTCCATAATATTTGCTTTTAAATCGAGGTAAAACTACACACTTTACGACGATTGTTACTATTGTTAAATTGTTAAGCGGTAGGCAACATTTGTATAATACTACTGAAGATCTCGGAGTTGTTGGTGATATTCCTCCATTACATTTTCACGTGTGCTTTTCCATACGCGCTCCTCTTTCACATAAAATGACTCGGAATTTGGGAACTCAATATAGTCTTCGTCTCCAGAGTTTTCCGGGTAGTATATGCTTAAATCGTATCCTTTAATGTATTTGCCAAAGAGTAAATCGACCTTAGGCAAAAGCTCGTCCATTTCCATCTTCCATGTCCTGAAGGACTCTTCATAATCAACGATTGTATTGTTCTCCAAAACAAAATATCCGGCTGTGGCAACGAATTTTTCTTTGATACTAGGCGCTCTGCGAATGCAAACAAAGTACTGTCTGTTGCTTTGTTTGTCGTGATAATAATGTGTGAGCTTATACTTTTTTAGCTCTTTTTCATAATGAGCATCAAAGATCTCCGATGTTCTAGTGCTGGGTGTCGCCTTGTCGGGCATTTTACCTAAGTATCGAATAATCCCCTTAATCATTTCAGTTTGTTTTTCTTGACTAAGCTGGGTTTCTTCTATCCGATAGTTGGGTTGACTACAGGATGATAGTCCGATGACTAATACTGAAAACACAAGAAGTAGTGTCTTTAAATTATTCTGGTGGTTCATGGTGAGAAGATAAAATGGGTTCAAAGGTAAGATGTTAGAATTAACATCAGTAATGCGATTTAAAAAAAACGATATAATCGTATGCTGGTAGCGTGTTAGACAGCAAATCAATGGTCATATTGATCAGATGGTTTAAAAAAGGGGATGATGCATACGCATCATCCCCAACAGGTATTAAACCAACCACCAAATGGTTTAATACTCTTTATTAACTGGATCAAATTCAGTCCAACCGTTGGTCCAGTCGGTACCGCCAAAACCTCCAATGAAGTTTACGTTATCGAAGAAACCAGAACGATTAGGTTCAGAGAATTTAGCATTGCTAAAGTCGGCACCGCTAGTTAAAGTACCACTGCTAACGGCAAAGTTAGGATTGGAAGGGTAGTCACTAGCCAATTGTCCGCTTCCGTAGAATAAGTCAGGATTCAAACCAAGATTTGTGTAGATGCTTAATTCCGAAGCAGATTGCGGTCCTACGGTTACAGTATTAGCGTTATTCCAATATGCTTCTACATTGGCAACATCAACACCAGAACCGGCGCGGAAAGCGTTACCCATATTAGGAGCAACCATGATGTTGTTATCCAAAACACCGTGATTGTGTACGGTGTAATTGTCGTAAACAGAAGGTTGATTCATGCGAAGACCGCGCGGGAAACCAGCAAAAACAGAGTTGAAGATGGAAACGGCAGTTCTACGACGAAAGTCAATGGCGTGTGCAAAGTTGTTGTTGCTCACTCGATCACCAACACGGATAGGACCGAATACAGTAATGTTTGAGAATGTACCAGTGGTGTAGGGCTGAACGTCGTTGTCGTTTGGTCCATTGTCACATTCGAATGCGTTTGATTCTGATTGATCAGCGAAACCAGGATAGCGAACAACCAATCCGTACTGTACGTTTCCAGTCCATCCGAAGTCACAATCGAAGTCGTCATCCCACATGGCGTGTGAGATAAAGTACTTACCATCAACTGTTCCACCGAACCATTCGAAACCGTCGTCGCCACCAAAGGAAACCATGTTGTATTCCATAATGGTTCCGCGACCCACACCACCCATAGTGATGGAGTTTGTTTCGTTGTTGGGTGTAATTTCAATACCACCAAATTCAACGCGAACGTATTTTAGAATTCCGCTGCTTTCGTTGTCATTGGCTGTACTGTTGGTTGTGCCAAAGTTAACCTCAGGTGTGATACCTTCAATCGCAGGATTGTTTTGGTTGGTATTTGCACGTCCTAAGATAACTAAACCACCCCAGTCACCACGATCACGAATACCCGGCTCTTGGTTTGAAGTAAATACGATAGGCTCGCTTACAGTACCTTCAGCATTTAAAACACCACCTTTGTCAACAACCAATACACCGCGCGTACGACGATCACCAAGGATTACCGTACCAGGTTGGATAGTTAAGGTTTTACCATCTCTCACAAAAACCTGTCCTTTAAGGAGGTACTTTTTGTCCTTGGTAAGGGTTCGGGTGTCGAGGTCACCGGTTAGTTCAACAAGTTCGGAGGTATTTCCACCACCGTTGTTGTCATCATCTTTTTTACAAGATGAAAGCAATACAGCTGCAGCAGCTGCGAAGCTTAAAAACACATTTTTTGTTTTCATGTGCATGATTAGAATTAGGGTTAAAAAAAACAGATTAATTGATTTTAGTTTAGTCGTATGGTAAACGACAATGAGGTAAGTGAACCCACACGGTGTCTAAACACCTCGTGGTCTAGGTCATTGATTTTTTCGTTTCGATCAGAGTCTTGATAAAATCTGAAAGCGTAATCTAGGATGTTTTGAATTCCGAATTTCATTTCAACAACTTCTCCTAATCTTCTTGAGATAGATAGGTCTAATGCATGACGCGGGAGTTCGTAGATTGTTGGGAAGTTATCGTCACCGACTAAGAAGATACGTGGTCCGAAAATGTTGTATTGAACGGCGATATCCATCAAACGTTTTTCATCGTTGTAGTACAAACCAGCATTGATGATGTAGGGAGATTGGCCTTCAAGTGGACGAACTCGGGTTTGAGCCACCGCAGATTCACCTAAATCAACCTCACTAATTATGTAGCTAGCGTTGAGGTTAATTGCGAAATTGTCGAGGATGCTTCCGGGGGCTCTGCCACGCATTGATAGACGAACCTCAGACTCTAATCCGTAGTTCTGAGCCCAATCGGCGTTCATGTAAGAAAGGGAAGGTTGTTCAGTTGTAATGATGGATCGGTTTTCAATGGGGTTTTGAAAATACTTGTAGAATGCACCTAGACTGATTACTTCTCCTACGCGAGGATAATATTCCCAACGTGCATCGATATTTTGAATGGTAGCCATTTGTAAGTCAGGATTTCCAAAGCGTCCTGCTTGCAACTTATAATCGTAGAAAAGAAAGGGAGCTAATTCGCGAAACTCGGGGCGATTTACCGTTGTCATAGCACTTAATCGCAACTGGTTTTTTGGGGTTACCATGTACATGATATTGGCAAAGGGAAGGGTAGCGAAAATAGGATTATCAACCTCAACGCTGCCAATATTGTCCATAGAAAATAGTCGTTGAATATTGTATTCACCTCGCACACCACCCGCGAAAGTGAATCTGCGCCAAGGAAATACAATTTTGGCGTACGCCGCGTTAAGGAAGTTTGAAGCATTGTAGGAGTCGATGGGGCGAGTACCTTCTTCAAAGGCAAATCCATTGCGACTGCGGATATTCTCGGGTGCAAATATTTCGTTTAGGGGCAAGCGAATAAGCTCTTCTCCTATGTTAGGGTCGTTAAATCCTGGGTATAAGTATGAGAAGTAACGGCTATTGAAAGTTCTAGAGCGATATTCACCCATGTAGCCAAATTTCACTTCTCGTTTTTGGTTTCCTTGCGCACCAATTTCTTTGGTGTAGTCGAATCTCCAGCTATTGGAAGTCTCTTGCAAGTTACCCCAGTATCTTCCGGTTTCAAAAATATTTGATGAGGGAGGAAGCTGCATAATAAATGGATCTTCATCGCTCGAGGCAATCCGACGATACGTCCTAAAGCGACGCAAATCCGGCTCATCTTCGCCTAAGTAACTGAATCCAACAACCCAGTCAAATCGGTCTTTATCGCGAAGAAAATTACCTTCTAGTTGACTGGTATAAATGGTGCGACTTTGATAGCCCAGCAAGTAGTTTTGCCAAACATCGTCTGGGCGCTGTAAGAAATTATTACCATTTCTAATGATTGTTTCGTTGACGCCAACTTGAGTTAAGAAGTTGGAAAATTTGATGGTTTTGCCATTACCCATATTATAGGTCCAGTTTGATAAAATATTTATTTTATCCTCACGGCTAAAGTGATCGTCGATGTAGCTTTCCCAAGGAAGAATATCCTGAGTTTGGTCTACCCATTCAAAATATCTATTAAAGCTCCTCTGGAAAAATTGATATCCACTGCTTAAGTTGAACGCATTAAAAGAAGTTAGACTACGGCCATCACTAAAACGTTTGATTCTTCCCATGCTTAATCCTATTCCGTAATCCGGTAAGGCCATTTTCTGCATCGGCATGAAATTGTTTGGCAACGACCTGGCAATATTTGCCTTCTCCTCAGAACCATTGCTCAGATCTTGGTAATCAAATGTACTTGGAAAGCTTGATGGTAGGGAGCGAAAGCCGCTGTCGAACCCAAGACGATCTGTCCAAGAACCCTCGCTCTGAAAATACGGACGCATGGTCGTGTTGTTGCGGTACCCAAGGTCGAAGTGTAGTTTGGTAAAATTTTCGGGAACTTCGGAGCGGGTATGAATTTGAATTACACCACCCGCAAAATCACCAGGCATATCAGGCGCTCCAGATTTATACACCATCATTCTATCAATGGCGCTACTCGATAGTAAATCGAATGAAAATGTTCGTTTGTCAACCTCTGTGCTTGGAGCTATTAGATTGTTTATCATTACGTTATTGTATCGTTCGCTAATTCCGCGGATCATTACAAATCGGTTTCCAACGATTGTAACACCCGGAATTCTTTGCATGACCTGAGCAGCGTTACCATCCATTGAACGACTGATTTGCTGCATGGATATTCCGGAAACTACTTCTCGTGCTTCCTTGGTGGCCAATACTAAAGTTTTTTCAGTGTTCTGAGTCCTTTCGGCTGTAACAATTGCGCCGGCAAGGGAAACTGCTGATTCCTTTAAAGTTAGATTGAGTTTGCGATTTTCACCTGCTCGTAGCGTAATGTTTTGATCTATGTTTTGATAGCCTATATAGGTGACCAATAGTTTGTACTCACCGGCGGGGATATTTTCAATAACGAAATCGCCATCTATACCGGTCGATCCCCCTAAGTTTCTACTTGATCCTTGAAGCTGTATATTTACGCCTATTAAACTTTCTTTGCTTTCATCGAGAATAACGCCCGACATTCTTGCGTTTTGTGCCCAGGTCGCATACGATGCAACCAGAGCGAAGACTAAATAAAATTGTGATGCTATTTTCATTGCGTTAATGGTGGTGGTTTTAACGCTGCAAATCTTCGCCAATTTTTGATGTGCTATGTTTCCAAATCATTAACCGAATATGAATTAACATCGACTGTTTTTTTTCTATTCGGTCACTTTCTTTTCGCCGAGAATACTGCAGTTTTGACAAATTTTTAATCGGGAAATGTTAAATTTTATTTCTAACTTTGACCTTTCCATCAATTGGTCGCCAAAACAAAATTTTCTTATTTGATATGCTAAAAGTTCTAAAGTATTTGGGTGTAACCCTAGTGTTCATTTTTGCGATACTTCTACTCGCACCGATCCTTTTTAAATCCCAAATCGTGGATTTAATTCGCAAGCAAATCAATAACAATGTCGCGGCTCAAGTGGACTTTGGAGACGTGCACCTCAGTTTGATTCGTAGTTTCCCTGATTTTTCGCTTACGATTGAAGATTTTAGCGTTCAGGGTGTTGATACTTTTGCCGATGTTCGATTGGCGGATATTGAACGCTTTCGATTTACTTTAAACCTGATGAGTGTGATTCGCGGCGACGAGATTGAAATAAAAACCATTGCCCTAACGAATCCTACATTTCATATTGTTGTATTAGACTCGTTGCTTGTCAATTACGATATTATGCTGCCTTCTGACGAAATCGAAGATTTGGAGCAGAGCGAAGATGAACCCGGTGCATTCAAAATGGCTTTACGTAGTCTGCGTGTTGTTAATCTTAAATTAACATACGATGATCGGATGGATGACATGTATATGGAAATTGAAGGATTGAATCATCAGCTCTCGGGAAATTTTAGCAATGATGATGTAGCCGTTTCTGCCGTTACCGAAATCGAACGTTTGTTATTTAAAATGGACGGTATTGCTTTTCTATCCAATGTTAAAGCACTCTCTGAATTTTCGCTAGATGTCCATCAACCTACCATGAAGGTAAAAATTAATGAGAATAGCTTTGTCCGCCTGAACGATTTGCAACTGGGAGCAAAGGGATTTGTTCAAATGAACGAAGAAACCATGGACATGGATCTGGAGTTTGCTTCCGAGCGTTCAGACTTCCGACAGATCGTTTCTTTAATTCCCGCGTATTTTATGGAAGACTTTGCCGGTCTTGATGTTCGAGGCTCTTGCATCGTGGAGGGTAAAATTTCCGGGACCTACGATGGCGTATATGAGCAATACCCTTCGATGGATATTCGTATGAAGGCAAAAGATGGATTCATTAAATATCCCGACCTGCCCGCTGCCGTAGAAAAAGTTGCTTTCGACGCATCCATCAAGCATCCTGGTGGTGATTTGGATAAACTTAAGCTCAATGTATATCAATTTACCATGACTTTGGCGGAGCAAACTTTCTCGGCTTCAATGGCTTTGGCAACCCCGATGAGTGACCCCGCACTTCAGTTTGCGGCCAAAGGGAAATTAAGGTTCGACGATTTATCGAAGGTGGTTCCACTGGAAGAAGGTATGCGAATAAAAGGATTGCTGGATGTTGACATGGAGCTAGCTGCACAACTCTCCCAAATCGAAAACGAAGAGTTCGACAAGATCGTGGCAAAAGGTCGTGGGGAGCTTATGAATTTTGAATATCTTGATGCCGATATGCCAATGCCAGTTAAAATCACCTACGCTGCGGCTAACCTAAATCCTAATATGCTACTGGTGGAAAACT